>NZ_CAXAPG010000002.1:0-432929 GCF_963970585.1 Pseudomonas sp. RL_105y_Pfl2_101 | reverse complement strand
GCGAACGGCCAAGAGCCCTATGCGTGGCTACGCCTCGTGCTGGAACGATTGCCGCAAGCTGAATCAGTCGAAGACTTTGAGGCACTACTGCCTTGGAATGGGAGGGCATCATGAGTATCAATATTGACCACTTGAGCGTCGATGAATTAGTGACGTTGAATCACCACATTATCGAACGACTGAAGATGTTGGAGTCGTTGGAGGCTCACAAGTCGATGATGCAATTCCATCCGGGCGCGCGGGTAAGCTTCGACTCACCCAGTGGTGAACGCCTGTCCGGCACCGTCATGAAGTTCAACCGTAAGACCGTCACGGTGGTGACCGACACCAGTCAGCGGTGGAATATTTCACCGCACTTGCTGTCACCGATCAAAAACGTGCAGGCGGGGACGGTGGTGGATATCAGGCCGAAAAAATGAAGTAACGTGCCGAGGAGGGGCTCCGCGTTCGCTTGTGGATAGTCTATCGTGGCGAGAGTATGAGCAAGGTCTGCTCACAAGGCTGACAGCCTTACACGACAAACTGCACAGTGGCCGCTATCGCGCCCAGCCTGTTCGGCGGGTATTTATCCCAAAGGCAGATGGTAGCGAGCGTCCGCTGGGCGTAACCGCATTGGAAGACAAGATCGTCCAGACCGCAGTCGTGCAAGTGCTCAACGCAATTTATGAGCAGAACTTTCTCGGACTCTCGTATGGTTTTCGCCCAGGTCGAGGGCAACACGATGCATTGGATGCGTTATCGGTAGGAATACAGAATTCGCGTGTTCGTTGGATATTGGACGTGGATATTCGAGCGTTCTTTGACACCATCGATCACGAATGGATGATGTGCTTCCTGCAACACCGAATTGCGGATAGGCGAATGTTAGCGCTGATAGTTCGATGGCTGCGCACAGGTGTTCTCGAAAATGGAAAGCGCATTCCTGCGAAGCAGGGCACGCCGCAAGGTGCGCCCATTTCACCGTTGCTTGCCAACATCTGCCTGCACTACGTGATGGACTTGTGGATCAGGCAATGGCGCGAGCGTACTGCACGAGGTCAGATGATTGCTGTGCGATACGCAGACGACAGTGTGCTTGGATTTGAAAAGCATGAAGATGCATGGAGTTTTCGCCAGGCGTTGGAGGCTCGACTAGCCCAGTTCAACCTGACACTGCATCCAGAGAAAACACGTTTGCTACGGTTTGGCTGGTTCGCGATCGAAGATCGCAAGAAGCGCGGGGAAGGAAAACCGGAAACTTTCGATTTTCTCGGGTTCACGCATATCTGTGACAAAACCAAGAACGGGATGTTTGTGGTTAGACGCGTGACCATCGCCAAGCGTATGAGAACGACAATCAGGGAGATACGGGCGCAGTTACACAAGCGCAGACATGAGCCCGTCCCGGTAATCGGACAATGGTTGAGCCGTCTGTTTAAAGGTTACTGCAACTACTATCACGTACCCGGTAACACACGGCGACTGGATGCCTTTCGCCGTGAAGTGATCGGTGCGTGGAGGCATGCTCTTAAACGGCGAAGTCAGCGGCACCGTCTGAACTGGGAGCGCATGGCTACGTTGGCCCGGCTATTCATACCCTATCCAAGAGAGCTACCAATGCATCCGCATCCCATAACCCGCTTCGGCGTCAAAACCCAAGGCAGGAGCCGTATGCGGTAATTCCGCACGTACGGATCTGTGCGGGGGGTGGCAGGTGACTGCCATTCCTACCGCGACCGATTGATGTGATCGCGAAGCCGTCGACTGGGTGGCAAGCCCGATCGGGTACAGCGGCGATGATATCCGCGACTTGATGCTGGAAAGCGTGGAGAAGCGTTTTGCTGATCAACTGCCCACCACGCCAGTTCAATGGCTAAGCGACAACGGCTCGGCGTACACCGTCGAACAGACACGCCTGTTTGCTCGACAGATCGGCTTGCAGCCGGTGACCACCCCGGTGCGCAGCCCGCAGTGCAACGGCATGGCCGAGAGCTTCGTGAGGGCGCTCAAGCGTGACAACGTGGCGCACATGCCCAAGCCGGATCGAGAAACGGCGTTGCGTAACCTGGCAATTGCCTTCGAGCACTACAACGAGCAGCATCCGCACAGCGCCTTGAACTATCGCTCTGCGAGGGAGTTCAGGCGCTTAGCGGTAGCATCAATTTAATGGGGGCTTGGTGTTCGGTTTGGTAGGGGCAAGTCCAATGGTAGTGAATTAATCCTACGTTGCTGCCTGCCTTAAGGGTGGCCGGATCACCGTGGAATCAGTGGCCGGATGTTCATGGAATAGGTGGCCGGATGGCCGTGGAATACGTACTACGCCTGGGCTTATTACGCGCACGACCATTTGGGAGAAAAAAACGACGCCAAGGCAGACTTCATGAAGTTCTCGCAGATCGTCAACAAACAGTACGTGCGAGAGGAGCACAAGGCCAAGCTCGCCGAGTACAAGATCTCCATGCCTTGATGTAAGAGCCGGTCTAGCGGCGAATGCACTGGGAGCGACAAGTGGAAGGGTAGATTTATTTTTAACTGAAATAGATCTGTCCTTTTTTTCTCTTTGTTCTATAACCCTTTGAAATCCGACAGAACAAACGACGTACAGGCCGTAAGATAAACCTCAACCCTCTCCAGCGACGGCATCACCTCGCTACACGACTCGGCGCGCTCCCCGTGAGCCTCTCGAATCAGGCTAACGGTATATCCGCCCTCAACCCGCCGCAGGGTGCCAACATATTTAACTGCATGACCCTGTTCATCACTCAACGACGTAGCGACGAGATCCTTCTCCGGCAAGGCCTGCTCCGCTCGCATCATCATCGCCTTACGCTTGGCAGCGTAATCCTTCGCGGCGAGCGCGCCGATAATCGCGACGGCGATCCAGAAGAGCATTTCCAGATTGCTCACCATTCGCCGTTTCGCTTCGTGGGTTTCGGTCAGCCAACTGCCTATCGCTGCGATGATGTCATCCATGGATTGCCTGCGTAGGAGTGTGTTCTGCCTGTTAAGTCTGCAATGCGGAGCGTGGGAACGAACGCTGCGGTTTATAGAATATCTTTCACGTAACCGTTAAGCGCGATGAGCGGAGCGTAAAGATCGTCCATCTTCTGTACTGCGCTGAAATCCGCAGCCAAACGATGCAGTTCTCGGCCCAGCACTGTACCCACCCCACCAATCGCCCCCAACGCCAAATCCAGGCATCGCCCGATTTCGCCCTGAATCCCAGCCACATCGCCCCGCCGTATCAACAACTCAAAGACCTCGCGGTCGCAGCTGCCCATCAATGGATCATCCCGCAGAATCGGGCTGTGGCCCTCCGTCTCATAAGCCAGCTTGAGGGAGTAAAGAGCGACCGTTTCCAGCAGCAATTCCATGGGGTGAAATCCTTAATGACTGGGTGAGGAGGGGGGGCGCTGGGTTGTTGTGTTGTTCCTGGGGAGGGCGAGGACAATCAGTCGCAATCCGCAGCCAAACCACTTTCCTACAGGCGAAAAAAAAGACCTTGAACTTCAAGGTCTTTCTTTAAGATGGTGCCCCGAGGGAGACTCGAACTCCCACTCCTTTCGAAAACGGATTTTGAATCCGCCGCGTCTACCAATTCCGCCATCAGGGCTCAATGGCGGCGAAGTATAGAGAGGTGACTACCGTTGGTCAATCACGTTTCATGGAGAATTTTTGATATTTCCGCTAGACTTTGCGGCCCTGCTAGACGAACCCCATCATGCGTGTTGCTGACTTTACCTTCGAACTCCCGGATTCGCTGATCGCTCGCCACCCTCTGGCCGAGCGTCGCGCCAGTCGACTGTTGACCCTGGACGGGGTCAGCGGTGCCATGGCTCACCGTCAATTCACTGATTTGCTTGAGCATTTGCGCCCAGGCGATTTGATGGTGTTCAACAATACCCGCGTCATTCCCGCGCGTTTGTTTGGCCAGAAGGCCTCCGGCGGCAAGCTGGAGATTCTGGTGGAGCGGGTGCTGGACAGTCACCGTGTGCTGGCCCATGTGCGGTCGAGCAAGTCGCCCAAGCCCGGTTCGTCGATCTTGATCGACGGTGGCGGTGAGGCGCGGATGGTGGCGCGGCATGATGCGTTGTTCGAGCTGGAATTTGCCCAAGAGGTGTTGCCGTTGCTCGACCGTGTCGGGCACATGCCGTTGCCTCCTTATATAGACCGCCCGGACGAAGGTTCGGACCGCGAGCGTTATCAGACCGTGTACGCCGAGCGCCTGGGGGCGGTGGCGGCGCCGACGGCGGGGCTGCATTTTGATCAGCCGTTGCTGGAGGCGATTGCCGCCAAGGGCGTGGAGACGGCGTTCGTGACGCTGCACGTCGGCGCCGGGACGTTCCAGCCGGTGCGCGTGGAGCGTATCGAAGACCACCACATGCACAACGAATGGCTGGAAGTCAGCCAGGACGTGGTCGATGCCGTGGCGGCCTGTCGCGCGCGCGGCGGGCGGGTGGTGGCGGTGGGGACCACCAGCGTGCGGTCCCTGGAAAGCGCCGCGCGCGATGGCGTGCTCAAGCCGTTCAGTGGCGACACCGATATCTTTATCTACCCGGGCCGGCCGTTTCATGTGGTCGATGCCCTGGTCACCAACTTTCATTTGCCCGAATCCACGCTGTTGATGCTGGTTTCGGCGTTCGCCGGTTATCCCGAAGCCATGGCCGCCTACAAGGCCGCCGTCGAGCATGGATACCGCTTTTTCAGCTACGGTGATGCGATGTTCATCACCCGTAATCCCGCGCCACGCGGGCCCGAGGAAACAGTATGAGTCGCACCTGTCGCATGTCCTTCGAGTTGCTCGCCACCGATGGCAAGGCTCGTCGCGGTCGTCTGACCTTCCCCCGCGGTACCGTGGAAACCCCCGCGTTCATGCCGGTGGGCACCTACGGCACGGTCAAGGGCATGCTGCCGCGTGACATCGAGGCGATTGGTGCGGAAATCATCCTGGGCAACACCTTCCACCTGTGGCTGCGCCCGGGCATGGAAGTGATCAAGGCCCACGGCGACTTGCACGATTTCATGCAGTGGAAAGGCCCGATCCTGACCGACTCCGGCGGTTTCCAGGTGTTCAGCCTGGGCGCGATGCGCAAGATCAAGGAGGAGGGCGTGACCTTCGCTTCTCCGGTCGATGGTTCCAAGGTGTTCATGGGGCCGGAAGAGTCGATGCAGGTACAACGCGACCTGGGCTCGGACATCGTGATGATCTTCGACGAATGCACGCCGTACCCGGCCGATGAAGACGTGGCGCGGGTCTCCATGGAGCTGTCGTTGCGCTGGGCCCAGCGGTCGAAGAACGCCCATGGTGACAACACCGCGGCGCTGTTCGGCATCGTCCAGGGCGGCATGCACCGTGACCTGCGCATGCGCTCGCTCGAAGGCCTGGACAAGATCGGCTTCGACGGCCTGGCGATTGGCGGCCTGTCGGTGGGCGAGCCCAAGCACGAGATGATCAAGGTGCTCGATTACTTACCGGGCGAAATGCCGGCTGACAAACCTCGTTACCTTATGGGCGTTGGCAAACCGGAAGATCTGGTTGAGGGTGTGCGCCGCGGGGTGGACATGTTCGATTGCGTGATGCCAACCCGTAATGCCCGCAATGGGCATCTGTTCATCGACACGGGTGTGCTGAAGATTCGTAACGCGTTCCATCGCCATGATGATTCGCCGCTGGATCCGACCTGCGATTGCTATACCTGCCAGAACTTCTCCCGCGCTTATCTGCATCATTTGGACAAATGCGGCGAAATGCTCGGCAGTATGCTCAATACCATCCACAACTTGCGCCATTATCAGGTGCTTATGGCTGGTTTGCGCGAGGCTATCCAACAAGGTACATTGGCCGCCTTTGTCGAGGCCTTCTATGCCAAGCGCGGGTTGCCTGTACCGCCCTTGGACTGAGTTTTCCGATCCCTAGATTCAATACTTGCAACTGGAGTGCTAAATGAGCTTTTTTATCTCTAATGCCATGGCTGACGCGGCTGCACCGGCTGCCGGCCCTATGGGCGGTGGTTTCGAGTGGATTTTCCTGGTTGGTTTTCTGGTCATCTTCTACCTGATGATCTGGCGTCCACAGGCCAAGCGCGCCAAAGAGCAGAAGAACCTGCTCAGCAGCCTGCAGAAGGGCGACGAAGTGGTCACCACCGGCGGCATCGCTGGCAAGATCACCAAAGTGGCTGATGACTTCGTGGTACTGGAAGTGTCCGACACTGTTGAAATGAAGTTCCAGAAGGGCGCAATCGCGGCCACGCTGCCAAAAGGCACGCTGAAAGCGATCTAAGTAACAACTTCTTTTCAATCGACGGGGCGCGCAAGGCGCCCCGCGTCATAAGCGGGCGGCGTGATGCTGAACAAATACCCTCTGTGGAAATATGTACTGATCCTGGCGGTGCTGGCGGTCGGTCTGATTTATTCCGCTCCCAATTTATACCCGGATGACTCGGCCATTCAGGTCAGTGGCGCAAGCACTGCGCTGCAGGTCACCCAGGCCGATCTGGACCGTGCGAGCGCTGCGCTCAAGGCGTCCAACATCGAGGTCAAGGCTGCGTCCATCGCCGAAAACGGCAAGGGCGGCCTGTTGCGCCTGGTCAAGGCTGAAGACCAACTGCCTGCCAAGGATGTGGTACGCAAGGCGTTGGGCGACGATTACGTGGTGGCCCTGAACCTGGCCCAGACCACCCCGCAATGGCTGCGCAACCTTGGCGCGCATCCGATGAAGTTGGGCCTGGACTTGTCCGGTGGTGTGCACTTCCTGTTGGAAGTGGACATGGACAAAGCTCTCGATGCGCGTCTGAAAGTCTACGAAGGCGATGTCAAGAGCTTGCTGCGCAAAGACCGCGTGCGTTATCGCAGCCTGCCGCCACTCGACGGTGCCATTCAGCTGGGCTTCAGCGATGAAGATACCCGCGAAAAGGCCCGTGCGTTGATCCGCAAGAACTTCAATGATTTCGACATTGTTCCGGCCGACCTCAATGGTCAGGTGGTGCTGCGTCTGGCGATGACCCCGGCCAAGCTGGCGGAAATCCGCGAATACTCCATCAAGCAGAATTTGACCACGGTGCGTAACCGCGTCAACGAGCTGGGTGTGGCCGAGCCGATCGTGCAGCGCCAGGGCGCCAACCGCATCGTGGTCGAGCTGCCTGGTGTGCAGGACACCGCCGAAGCCAAGCGTATCCTCGGCAAGACCGCCAACCTGGAGTTCCGCCTGGCCGCTGAGCCGGGTGCTTCCAGGGCTACTTCCGAGAGCTTCGAGTTCCGTGAGGGCGGTCGTCCGGCGGCGCAGATCGAGCGTGGCTTGATCATCACCGGTGACCAGGTGACCGACGCCCAGGCGAGCTTCGACGAGCAGGGTCGCCCTCAGGTGAACATTCGCCTGGACGGCCATGGCGGCGAGCTGATGAACCGCGCTACGCGCAGCAACGTCGGTCGCAGCATGGCGGTGATCTTCATCGAGCAGAAGCCGACCACCACGTACACCAAGCAGGTGGTCAACGGCGTCGAGAAAGACGTCGCGGTGCAGACTTTCAAGGAAGAGAAGAGGATCATCAGCCTGGCGACCATCCAGTCGCCGCTGGGCAGTCAGTTCCGTATCACTGGCCTGAACGGACAGGGTGAGTCCTCGGAGCTGGCCCTGCTGCTGCGTGCCGGTGGTCTGGCCGCGCCAATGTACTTCGCTGAAGAACGCACCATTGGCCCGAGCCTGGGCGCCGACAACATTGCCAAGGGTGTCGATGCTTCGCTGTGGGGCATGTTGTTCGTGTCGCTGTTCATCATTGCCATCTACCGCTTCTTCGGCATCATCGCCACCGTCGCCCTGGGGGTGAACATGGTGCTGCTGCTGGCGCTGATGTCGCTGCTGGGGGCCACGCTGACCCTGCCGGGTATCGCCGGTATCGTGCTGACCATGGGCATGGCGGTAGACGCCAACGTGCTGATCTTCTCGCGGATACGTGAAGAGATCGCCGCGGGCATGTCGGTCCAGCGGGCAATCAACGAAGGCTTCGGCCGGGCATTCACTGCGATTATCGATGCCAACCTGACCACGTTGTTGGTCGGCGGAATTCTCTTCGCCATGGGCACCGGCCCGGTCAAGGGTTTTGCAGTGACCATGTCCCTCGGGATCTTTACCTCGATGTTCACAGCCATTCTGGTGACCCGTGCAATGGTCAACCTGATTTATGGTGGCCGTGACTTCAAGAAGTTGTGGATTTAAGGGGCTGCCATGTTACGTACAATCAACTTCATGGGCGTTCGCAACATTGCGTTCGGCGTCACATTGTTCCTTACCGTCCTGGCGCTGTTCAGCTGGGCCACCAAGGGCTTGAACTATGGTCTGGACTTCACCGGCGGCACGCTCATCGAGCTGACCTACGAGCGTCCGGCCGACGTCACCCAGGTGCGCGAGCAACTGGCAGCGTCGGGCTACAGCGATGCCGTCGTGCAGAGCTTTGGTGCAACCACCGACCTGCTGGTGCGCATGCCGGGTGAAGACCCGCAGTTGGGCCACCAAGTGGCCGAAGCCTTGCAGAAGGCTGGTGGCGACAACCCGGCCCAGGTCAAGCGCGTCGAGTTCGTCGGCCCGCAAGTGGGTGAAGAGCTGCGCGACCAGGGCGGTCTCGGCATGCTGATGGCCCTGGGCGGCATCCTGCTCTACCTGGCCTTCCGCTTTCAGTGGAAGTTCGCGGTGGGCGCGATTGTCTCGCTGATCCACGACGTGATCGTAACCGTGGGTATCCTGTCGTTCTTCCAGGTCACCTTCGACCTGACGGTGTTGGCGGCGGTGTTGGCAATCATCGGGTACTCGCTCAACGACACCATCGTCGTGTTCGACCGGGTGCGTGAGAACTTCCGCGTGCTGCGCAAGGCGTCCTTGATCGAGAACATCAACATCTCGACCACCCAGACCTTGTTGCGGACCATGGCGACGTCGATCTCCACCTTGCTGGCGATTGCCGCGCTGCTGTTCTTTGGGGGCGACAACCTGTTCGGATTCTCCATCGCGCTGTTCATCGGTGTGTTGGCGGGTACTTACTCGTCGATCTACATCGCCAACGTGGTGTTGGTCTGGCTGAACTTGACTACCGAGGACCTGATTCCTCCTGCGGCTACTGAAACGGAAGTGGACGACCGCCCGTAAGGCTCGCCGCTCCCTCCGTCACAGCTGAAAAGGCGCGAGTTGAACTCGCGCCTTTTTTTGTGCTCCAAGGCTGGGAGAAGCGCGGATTAGTCCGCTTGTGATAGTCAGGAGGTTCAAGTGAACAAATCGATGCTGGTTGGTGCGGTATTGGGTGCTGTCGGTGTAACAGCCGGTGGTGCGGTCGCCACCTACAGCTTGGTAAAAAGTGGCCCTGAGTATGCGCAAGTACTGGCCGTGGAGCCGGTCAAGACCCAAATCAAGACCCCGCGTGAAGTCTGCAAGGACGTCACCGTAACCCGGCAGAAGCCGGTCCAGGACCAGCACCAGATCGCCGGTACCGTCCTGGGCGCGGTAGCCGGTGGCCTGTTGGGCAACCAGATCGGCGGCGGCACCGGCAAGAAAATCGCCACCGTGGCGGGTGCGGCCGGTGGCGGTTATGCCGGTAACAAGATTCAGGAAGGCATGCAGGAGCGCGACACCTACACCACCACCCAAACCCGCTGCAACACGGTCAATGACATCAGCGACAAGGTTGTAGGCTACGATGTTCGCTACATGCTCGACGGCAAAGAAGGCAAAGTCCGCATGGATCGCGACCCGGGTAACCAGATCCCGGTGAACAAGGAAGGTCAGCTGATCCTGGGGCAGAACGAACCGGCTCAGTGACCCAGTCGCGATGAAAGAAGCACCCTTCGGGGTGCTTTTTTTTCGCCCGCATTTCATGCCCCCCCCCAGGTCCCCTGTGGGAGCGGGCTTGCTCGCGAAAGCAGCGGGTCAGACTGCATCAATGTTGAATGTGCCGCAGTCGTCGCGAGCAGGCTTTGCTCCCGCAGACTCTTGCAAATAATTGGAGGTATGTCGAAATTCGGGCATAAAAAAAGCACCCCGAAGGGTGCTTTTTCTCTGGCCGGTTGCTTAGCGCTTCAGCGAAGCCGGCAGGTGGGGCTGGATGGCGGTGAGCACAGCCTTGAAGCATTTGGTGTTGCCGGCAACGATGTGGCCTTTTTCAAGGAAATCGTGGCCGCCGGTGAAGTCGCTCACCAAGCCGCCGGCTTCCTGGATCAGTAGGGCGCCTGCGGCCATGTCCCATTCGGATAGGCCCGACTCCCAGAACGCATCGAAACGGCCAGCAGCCACATAAGCCAGGTCCAGGCTCGCAGCGCCGGCACGGCGGATGCCGGCGGTCTGGCCGACCAGGGCGCGGAACATGCCCAGGTAGTTGTCCAGGTTGTCCATCTGGTCATCGCGGAACGGGAAGCCAGTACCCAGCAGGGCGCCGTCCAGGCTGGTGCGGCCGCTGACGCGCAGGCGACGACCGTTCAGTTGGGCGCCACGGCCACGGCTGGCAGTGAATTCTTCCTGGCGAACCGGGTCCAGCACAACGGCGTGTTCCAGGCGGCCACGGTATTTGCAGGCGATGCTGACAGCGAAGTGAGGAATGCCGCGCAAGAAATTGGTAGTGCCGTCCAGCGGATCGATGATCCACAGGTACTCTTCGCCTTCGATGCCAGTACCGGCGTGCATGCCGGTCTCTTCACCGAGGATCGAGTGGTTTGGATAAGCCTTGCGCAGGGCGTCGACGATTTTTTGCTCGGCGGCGCGATCAACCTCGGACACGTAGTCCTTGGCGTCTTTTTCATCGACCTTGATGGTATCCAGGCGCTCGATGGAGCGGAAGATCAGTTCACTGGCGCTGCGGGCGGCGCGCAGCGCGATATTCAGCATGGGCTGCATGGATGTGTCACCTAAGGTTGTTAAAGAAAGCCGCGCATTCTATCAGAAAGTTTTCTCAGGAGAAGGTTGGTGTTCGCTTTCATAGCTTAACGGTAGGTGCTTATGTAAGATTTGCTCCCTTTATCGTGTTCGAGAGCGCCTCCCTTGTTGCAGAACATTCGTGTCGTCCTGGTCAATACCAGCCATCCGGGTAACATCGGCGGAGCTGCGCGGGCCATGAAGAACATGGGCCTGTCGCGGCTGGTGCTGGTCGAGCCGCGCTTGTTTCCCCATCACGAGGCCGATGCCCGGGCCTCTGGCGCCGGCGATATCCTGGCCAACGCCCAGGTCGTCGCTACCCTGGAAGACGCCTTGGTGGGGTGCAACCTGGTGCTCGGCACCAGCGCCCGCGACCGGCGTATTCCCTGGCCGCTGCTCGACCCCCGCGAATGCGGCACCAAAGTGGTCGATGAGGCCGCGCAAGGCTCTGAGATCGCCCTGGTGTTTGGTCGTGAAGACTCCGGCCTGACCAATGACGAGCTGCAGCGATGTCACTTTCACGTGCATATCCCTTCCGACCCGGAGTTCAGTTCCTTGAACCTGGGGGCGGCGGTGCAGGTGTTGGGCTACGAAGTGCGCATGGCTTGGCTGGCAGCCGAAGGCAAGCCCAGCAAAGTCGAAAAAACCGAGGTCACGTCGCCGCGCAGTGAGACACTGGCGACAATGGACGAGCTGGAGCGATTCTATGAACACTTGGAGCAGACCTTGGTGGACATCGAGTTCCTCGACCCGGAAAAGCCGCGGCACTTGATGGCGCGCCTGCGTCGGTTGTACGGACGAAGCTCGGTCAGCCGGGCGGAGATGAATATATTGCGCGGCATCCTCACGGAAACCCAGAAGGCGGCCCGTGGCGAGCTGATTAAGCGGAAGAAATAAAATGTTCGAACGTTTGCGTGAAGATATCCAAAGTGTTTTCCATCGTGACCCGGCGGCGCGCAATGCCTTTGAAGTGCTGACCTGCTACCCGGGGATGCACGCGATCTGGATCCACCGCCTGTCCGGCGCCTTGTGGAATATGGGCTGGAAGTGGCTGGCGCGGCTGGTCTCGAACTTCGGGCGTTGGCTGACCGGGATCGAGATCCATCCGGGCGCCAAGGTCGGTCGCCGCTTCTTCATCGATCACGGCATGGGCATCGTCATCGGCGAAACCGCCGAGATCGGCGACGACGTCACCCTGTACCAGGGCGTGACCCTCGGTGGCACCAGCTGGAACAAAGGCAAGCGCCACCCTACGCTGGAAGACGGCGTGGTGGTGGGGGCCGGGGCCAAGGTGCTCGGGCCGTTCACGGTGGGGGCGGGGGCGAAAGTCGGTTCCAACGCCGTGGTCACCAAGGCTGTGCCGCCCGGTGCGACCGTGGTGGGCATTCCGGGGCGGATCATCGTCAAGTCCGACGACGAGCAGGATGCCCGGCGCAAGGCCATGGCTGAGAAGATCGGCTTCGACGCCTACGGTGTCGGCGAAGACATGCCCGACCCGGTCGCCCGCGCCATCAACCAGTTGCTCGATCACCTGCAGGCCGTCGATGGGCGCCTGGAGGGGATGTGCGGCGCCCTGAAAGACCTGGGCAGTAATTACTGTGCCAAGGACCTGCCTGAGCTGCGCGAGGAAGACTTTGCGTGTGTGAAGGACAAGGATGAAACCCAGGCCAGCTAAACCGAGGTGCCTGCATCGCGGGCAAGTCTTGTTCCCACGGGAGTCCTGGTTTTTACAGGCCTCCTCTATGGGGGAGGATCCTGTGGGAGCAAAGCTTGCTCGTGATGAGCGATAGCGCGGTATGGCTGGTCGCCGTCGACCAGCCTTTGCTATCATGCGCGCGCTCTTTCGCGGGTAAACCCGAGTAAAGCACTAGGTCTTATACTTGACTTAAATACTCGGGAATTGCATACTCGCCCCATTCCGAACTCCGTGGTAATTGTCCATGCGACTGACTACAAAAGGCCGATACGCCGTGACGGCAATGCTGGATCTGGCATTGCATGCGCAGCACGGGCCGGTGTCCCTGGCCGATATCTCCGAGCGCCAGGGCATTTCCCTGTCCTACCTTGAACAGCTGTTCGCCAAGCTGCGCCGTAGCAACCTGGTTTCCAGTGTTCGCGGCCCGGGCGGCGGCTACCAGTTGTCGCGCGACATGCAGGGCATCCAGGTCGCCCAGGTGATCGATGCAGTGAACGAATCGGTCGATGCGACCAAATGCCAGGGCCTTGGCGACTGCCATGGCGGCGATACTTGCCTGACCCACCACTTGTGGTGTGACCTCAGCCTGCAGATCCACGAATTTCTAAGTGGTATCAGCTTGGCTGACCTTGTAACTCGCCGTGAGGTGCAAGAAGTAGCCCAGCGTCAGGACCAGCGCCGTTGCAATAGCAAGGCGCCGCACCTGGACAAGATTGAAGCGTCCGCCGTCGAATGACTGCCGCAGAGCACGCGGAACGCCAGCCAGCCTGATTTAGGAGAGAGTCCATGAAATTGCCGATTTACCTTGATTACTCTGCGACCACCCCGGTTGATCCGCGTGTTGCGCAAAAAATGAGTGAATGCCTGCTGGTCGACGGAAACTTCGGTAACCCGGCGTCCCGTTCCCACGTGTTCGGCTGGAAGGCCGAAGAGTCGGTCGAAAGCGCCCGTCGCCAGGTTGCCGATCTGGTCAACGCCGACCCGCGTGAAATCGTCTGGACCTCCGGTGCCACTGAATCCGACAACCTGGCAATCAAGGGTGTCGCGCATTTCTATCACACCAAGGGCAAGCACCTGATCACCTCCAAGATCGAGCACAAGGCTGTCCTGGACACCACGCGCCAACTGGAGCGTGAAGGCTTCGAAGTCACCTACATCGAACCGGGTGAAGACGGCATCATCACTCCAGCGATGGTGGAGGCCGCTCTGCGCGACGACACCATCCTGGTTTCGATCATGCACGTGAACAACGAAATCGGCACCGTCAACGACATCGCGGCCATCGGCGAGTTGACCCGCTCCAAGGGCATCCTGTTCCACGTCGACGCGGCCCAGTCCACCGGCAAGGTCGACATCGATCTGTCCAAGCTGAAAGTCGACCTAATGTCGTTCTCGGCCCACAAGACCTACGGCCCTAAAGGCATCGGCGCCCTGTACGTCAGCCGCAAGCCGCGTGTTCGCCTCGAAGCGACCATGCACGGCGGCGGTCACGAGCGTGGCATGCGTTCCGGTACCCTGGCGACCCACCAGATCGTCGGCATGGGCGAAGCCTTCCGTGTAGCCAAGGAAGACATGGCTGCCGAGAATGTGCGCATCAAGGCCCTGAGCGACCGATTCTTCGAGCAGGTCGAGCACCTGGAAGAACTCTACGTCAACGGCAGCATGACCGCCCGCGTACCGCACAACCTGAACCTGAGCTTCAACTATGTTGAGGGCGAGTCGCTGATCATGGCACTCAAGGATCTGGCCGTGTCGTCCGGTTCGGCGTGCACCTCGGCGTCGCTGGAGCCTTCGTACGTACTGCGCGCCCTGGGCCGCAACGACGAACTGGCCCACAGCTCGATCCGCTTCACCTTCGGCCGTTTCACCACCGAAGAAGAAATCGATTACGCCGCGCAGAAAGTCTGCGAGGCCGTTACCAAGCTGCGCGCTCTGTCGCCGCTGTGGGACATGTACAAAGACGGCGTCGACATTTCGAAAATCGAGTGGGCGGCGCACTGAAGAAGTCGCCACCAGAGCGACTCACTGATGAGGATTGAAGCAAATGGCATATAGCGAAAAGGTCATCGACCACTACGAGAACCCGCGCAACGTCGGCAAGATGGACGCGCAGGATCCTGATGTCGGCACCGGCATGGTCGGCGCCCCGGCGTGCGGCGATGTGATGCGCCTGCAGATCAAGGTCAACGAGCAAGGCATCATCGAAGATGCCAAGTTCAAGACCTATGGCTGCGGTTCCGCCATCGCGTCCAGCTCCCTGGCCACCGAGTGGATGAAGGGCAAGACCCTTGATGAAGCCGAAACCATCAAGAACACACAGTTGGCCGAAGAACTGGCCCTGCCGCCAGTGAAGATCCACTGCTCGGTACTCGCCGAAGACGCCATCAAGGCCGCTGTTCGCGATTACAAGCAGAAGAAAGGCTTGATCTGATCCGCGTTACGGTAAGGAGTTTTCCATGGCTATCCAGATGACAGAAGCGGCAGCTAAGCATGTGCAGCGTTCCCTCGCAGGGCGCGGCAAGGGCGAGGGTATTCGCCTGGGTGTTCGCACCACGGGCTGCTCTGGCCTTGCCTACGTGTTGGAATTTGTCGACGAAGTGGGCGAAGACGATCAGGTGTTCGAGAGTCATGGTCAGAAAGTGATCATCGACCCGAAAAGCCTGTCTTACCTGGACGGCACCGAACTGGATTTCGTCAAGGAAGGGTTGAACGAAGGCTTCAAGTTCAACAACCCCAACGTGCGCGGTGAATGTGGCTGCGGCGAAAGCTTCAACATCTGAGGCAGCTTGTGGGTACTCCTTGTCATTTTGCGCTGTTCCAGATGCAACCTGCGTTCCAGCTGGATCTCGAGCAGTTGTCCGCGCGTTACCTTGAGTTGGCCCGTGGCGTCCATCCCGATCGCTTTGCCGATGCTTCCGAGGCGGAGCAGCGGCGGGCGCTCGAGCAGTCGGCGAACCTCAACGAGGCCTACCAGACGCTCAAGCACCCGGCCAAGCGCGCGCGTTACCTGCTCACCATCAGCGGCCATGAGTTGCCGCTGGAGGTCACGGTCCACGATCCCGAGTTTCTTTTGCAGCAGATGCAATGGCGCGAAGAGCTCGAAGACCTGCAGGACAGTGCCGACCTGGCCGGTGTCGCGGTATTCAAGCGACGCTTGAAAGACGCCCAGCAAGAACTGAACGAAAGCTTCGCAGCCTGCTGGAATGATGCCGCGCAACGCGAACAGGCCGAACGCCTGATGCGGCGCATGCAGTTCCTCGACAAGCTCACCTACGAAGTGCGCCAGCTCGAAGAGCGCCTCGACGATTAACCCAGTGCCGCTCCGGTCGCACGCCTGATTACAGATAAGTCCTGATTACGATGGCCCTACTGCAGATCGCCGAACCCGGCCAAAGTCCACAACCGCACCAGCGTCGCCTGGCTGTCGGGATCGACTTGGGTACCACCAATTCCCTGGTCGCTGCCTTGCGCAGCGGTCTTTCCGAACCGCTGGCCGACGAGCAGGGGCGGGTGATCCTGCCGTCTGCCGTGCGCTATCACGCCAATCACGTTGAAGTGGGCGAATCGGCCAAGCTGGCCGCCGCCACCGACCCTTTGAACACCATCGTGTCGGTCAAGCGCTTGATGGGTCGTGGTCTGTCCGACGTCAAGCAATTGGGCGATCAACTGCCGTATCGCTTCGTCGGTGGCGAATCCCACATGCCGTTCATCGAAACCGTACAGGGCCCGAAAAGCCCGGTAGAGGTTTCCGCCGACATCCTCAAGGTCCTGCGCCAGCGCGCCGAAGCGGCATTGGGTGGTGAATTGGTGGGCGCGGTCATTACCGTTCCGGCTTATTTCGATGACGCTCAGCGCCAAGCCACCAAGGATGCCGCCAAGCTGGCCGGCCTGAACGTGCTGCGCCTGCTCAACGAGCCGACAGCCGCTGCGGTCGCGTATGGCCTGGACCAGCATGCCGAAGGCTTGGTCGCCATCTACGACTTGGGTGGCGGTACTTTCGATATTTCGATCCTGCGCCTGACTGGCGGTGTTTTCGAAGTCCTGGCCACTGGCGGCGACAGCGCCCTGGGCGGCGATGACTTCGACCATGCCATTGCTGGCTGGATCATCGAGCAAGCCGGTTTGTCCGCTGATCTCGACCCGGGTGCGCAGCGCCATCTGCTGCAAACCGCCTGCGCCGCCAAGGAAGCCTTGACCGACGCCGCTACCGTTGAAGTGGCTTATGGCGAGTGGAAAGCGGCGCTGACCCGCGAAGCCTTCGATGCCCTGATCGAGCCCATGGTCGCCCGCAGCCTCAAGGCCTGTCGCCGTGCCGTGCGCGATTCCGGCGTAGAGCTTGAAGACGTCAAGGCCGTGGTCATGGTCGGTGGTTCGACCCGCGTGCCTCGGGTTCGCGAAGCCGTTGCCGAGGCCTTTGGCCGTCAGCCGCTGACTGAAATCGACCCGGATCAGGTGGTTGCCATCGGCGCCGCGATCCAGGCTGATACCCTGGCTGGCAACAAGCGCGATGGCGACGAGCTGCTGTTGCTCGACGTGATTCCGTTGTCCTTGGGGCTGGAAACCATGGGCGGCCTGATGGAGAGGGTGATTCCGCGCAACACCACTATCCCGGTTGCCCGCGCCCAGGACTTCACCACTTATAAGGACGGCCAGTCGGCCATGATGATTCACGTGCTGCAAGGCGAGCGTGAACTGATCAGCGACTGCCGCTCTCTGGCTCGCTTCGAATTGCGCGGCATCCCGGCCATGGTCGCTGGTGCGGCGAAGATCCGCGTGACCTTCCAGGTCGATGCCGACGGATTGCTCAACGTCTCCGCCCGCGAGCTGGGTTCGGGCGTGGAAGCGAGCATCCAGGTCAAACCGTCCTACGGCCTGACCGATGGCGAAATCGCCAAGATGCTCAAGGATTCCTTCCAGTATGCCGGCGACGACAAGGTGGCGCGTGTGCTGCGCGAGCAGCAGGTCGACGCCCAGCGCCTGATCGAAGCCGTGCAAGGTGCCCTTGAGGTCGACGGCGAGCGGTTGCTGGACGCTGAAGAGCGCATGGTCATCGAGCTGCAAATGCAGGAATTGTCCGAATTGATCAAAGGCACCGATGGCTATGCCATCGAGCAGCAGACCAAGCGTTTGTCGCACGTCACCGATGCCTTTGCTGCCCGCCGCCTGGACTCGACGGTGAAAGCCGCCCTGGCGGGGCGCAACCTGAATGAAATCGAGGAATAACTGATGCCGCAGGTGATTTTTCTGCCCCACGAGAAGTTCTGTCCGGAGGGCATGGTCGTGGAGGCTGAGCCCGGAATTTCCATTCTCGAGCTGGCCCATGAGCACCATATAGAGATGGAAAGTGCCTGTGGCGGGGTCTGCGCCTGCACGACTTGCCATTGCATCATTCGTGAAGGGTTCGACTCGCTGGAAGAGGCGGATGATCTGGAGGAGGATTTCCTCGATCGGGCCTGGGGCCTGGAGGCGCAATCGCGCCTGGGGTGCCAAGCCATTGTCGGTACCGAAGACCTGACCGTCGAAATCCCGAAATATTCGCTTAACCATGCGGCTGAAGCGCCGCACTGATGGTGACACTGTCATGAGCTATGGTTGGAATGATGTACAACGCATCGCAGAAGAACTGGCCGAAGCCAAGCCGGACGTGAATCCGTTGACTGTGAATTTTGTCGATTTGCAGCGCTGGATCATGGAACTTCCCGATTTCGACAATACCTCTGGCCGTTGTGGCGAGAAGGTCTTGGAGGCGGTCCAGGCGCTCTGGATCGCAGAAATCGACTGATCGACCTGGCAGGTTAGGCAATACCCCTGAACCCGCGTATAATTCGCGGGTTTAATTTTTCGCAAATTACCGTTTCTGGAGTTACACCATGGCTGTTCAACGTACTTTCTCCATCATCAAGCCTGACGCCGTTGCTAAAAACGTGATCGGCAAGATCGTTACCCGCTTCGAAGACGCTGGCCTGCGCGTTGTAGCTTCGAAAATGAAGCAGCTGTCCAAAGCCGAAGCCGAAGGCTTCTACGCTGAGCACAGCGAGCGTGGTTTCTTCGGTGAGCTGGTTGCTTTCATGACTTCCGGTCCGGTTGTCGTTCAGGTGCTGGAAGGCGAAAACGCTATCGCTCGCAACCGTGAGCTGATGGGCGCTACCAACCCTAAAGAAGCCGCTGCCGGCACCATCCGTGCTGACTTCGCCGAGTCCATCGACGCCAACGCCGTTCACGGTTCGGACTCCGAAGCCGCTGCTGCTCGCGAAATCGCTTACTTTTTCTCCGCTACTGAAGTAACCACTCGCTAAGCCCAGGCTTTTGAGTGAAGGTGAATCCATGACTACATCGAACGGCAAAACCAACCTGTTGGGCCTGACCCAGCCGGAAATGGAGAAATTCTTCGACTCGATCGGGGAGAAGCGTTTTCGTGCCGGCCAGGTGATGAAATGGATTCACCACTTTGGCGTCGACGACTTCGACGCCATGACGAATGTCGGCAAGGCCCTGCGCGAAAAGCTCAAGGCTGTTGCCGAGATTCGCGGCCCCGAAGTGATCAGCCAGGACATTTCCAGCGATGGCACCCGTAAATGGGTGGTGCGCGTGGCGTCCGGTAGCTGCGTCGAGACCGTCTACATTCCCCAGGGCAAGCGCGGCACCTTGTGCGTTTCGTCCCAGGCAGGCTGTGCCCTGGATTGCAGTTTCTGCTCCACCGGCAAGCAAGGCTTCAATAGCAACCTCACCGCCGCCGAAGTGATCGGCCAGGTGTGGATTGCCAACAAATCCTTTGGCAGCGTCCCGGCGACCGTAGACCGTGCCATCACCAATGTGGTGATGATGGGCATGGGTGAGCCGCTGCTGAACTTCGACAACGTCGTTTCCGCCATGCACCTGATGATGGACGACCTGGGTTACGGCATCTCCAAGCGCCGTGTGACCCTGTCTACCTCAGGCGTGGTGCCGATGATCGATGAGCTGGCCAAGCATATCGACGTCTCCCTGGCGCTGTCGCTGCACGCACCCAATGACGCATTGCGTAACCAATTGGTGCCGATCAACAAGAAGTATCCGCTTAAGATGCTGCTCGAGTCGTGTCAGCGCTACATGTCGTCCCTGGGCGAAAAACGCGTGCTGACCATCGAGTACACACTGCTCAAAGATGTGAACGACAAGGTCGAACACGCGGTCGAGATGGTTGAGCTGCTCAAGAACATCCCGTGCAAGATCAACCTGATCCCGTTCAACCCGTTCCCGCATTCCGGTTACGAGCGTCCGAGCAACAACGCGATTCGTCGCTTCCAGGATCAGCTTCACCACGCGGGCTTCAACGTCACCGTGCGCACCACCCGCGGCGAAGACATCGACGCCGCCTGTGGCCAATTGGTAGGACAGGTGCTGGATCGCACCCGTCGCAGCGAACGCTACATTGCCGTGCGTGAGTTGAACGCCGCGGATGATGCGGTGCAAAACGCTGCGAACAGTCACTAAGAGAGGAACTCTATGTCCCTGCGCTTCGCGCTCGTTTTGCTGTTGGCCGGCCTTTGTTCCGGTTGTGTCCTGTCGGGTGACTACAACCCGATGAGGACCAGCAAAGGGCGCGACGAGGCGCGTGTGGCCTACGTGCAACTGGGTATTGGCTACCTGCAGCAGGGCATGACCGAGCGGGCCAAGGTGCCGCTCAAGAAAGCCCTGGAATTGGATGATTCCGATCCTGATGCCAACGCGGCCCTGGCCCTGGTGTTCCGGGCCGAAATGGAGCCGGAGCTGGCCGACCAGCATTTTCGCAAGGCGCTGTCTGCCCGCCCGCAAGACGCACGGATCCTGAACAACTACGGCAGCTTTCTTTTCGAGCAGAAACGCTACAAGGACGCCTACGAGCGCTTCGAGCAGGCTGCCACCGACACCCTCTACCCCGAGCGTTCGCGGGTTTTCGAAAACCTCGGCATGACAGCCGCGCAGTTGGGCCAGCGTGACCTGGCCCGCCAGCACCTGGAAAAGGCGCTGCGGCTCAACCGCCAGCAACCGCGGGCGCTGCTGGAAATGGCTGAGTTGTCCTACGAAGACAGGCATTATGTGCCCGCGCGTGACTACTATGAGCGTTTTAGCCTGCTGAGCGAGCAAAATGCACGTAGTCTATTGCTCGGCGTTCGGCTGGCACATGTGTTTGAAGATCGCGACAAGGCTGCAAGTTACGGCCTGCAACTCAAAAGACTCTATCCCGGTACGCCGGAATATCAGCAATACCTGTCGGAGCAATGATGAAAGCGGCGCATCCCGAAGTTGTAGCAGCGACTCGCGTAAATCCCGGTGAGACCCTGCGTCAAGCCCGCGAAAGCAATGGTTGGTCGCTGGCTGAAGTGGCCCTCAAGCTCAATCTCACCGTGACCTCCTTGGGCAATCTGGAAACGGGCGCGTTCGACAAGCTGCCTGGGCACACGTTTGCCCGGGGCTATATCCGCGCCTATGCCAAGTTACTCGGCATGGACCAGACCGTGCTGGTCCAGCAATTCGATCAGTACACCGGTTCCGATGCCCAGGGCAGCAGCGTGCACAGCCTGGGTCGCATCGAGGAGCCGGTTCGCGTCTCCCACACGATTTTGCGAATCGTCAGCCTGTTGCTGTTGCTCGCGGTGATTGGTGGCGGTTTTGTCTGGTGGCAGGACCAAGCTTCCTTGCGTGGCAAGGAACCAATCGCCATGAGCCCTGAACACGTTGAGGTCGAAGGCGCCGACGGTACCACTCAGATCCATCCGCTGGACGAGCCGGAAGACCAGGCTGTCGTGGCGGGTCAGGCCGAAGGCGAAACCGTCCTGGTGTTGCCACAAGGCCAGGACGCCGCCGATGCCCAGGCGGGTGTCGAGCCGGCTGTTCCAGCCCCTGCGCCCGCTGCACCAACAGCGCCGGCTGCACCGATCACCGACAGCGCACCGATTGCCACCGTACCTGACGCTCCGAGCGCGCCAGCGCCGACCGTGGCTGCGCCTGCGACCAACGCCGCGCCAGTCGTCCCGGCAGCGCCAGTGGCTGCGGTGGCGCCTGTCGCAGGTGAAGGCCAGGTACAGATTCAGTTTGTCGCCGACTGCTGGACGCAGATCACCGACGGCAACGGCAAGGTGCTGTTCAGTGGCCTCAAGCGCAAGGGCGACAGCACCTCCATCAACGGCAAGCCACCCTTTGCCGTACGCCTGGGTTATGCCCGTGGCGCGCAGGTCAGCTACAACGGCCAGCCGGTCGATATCGCTCCGTTCACCAGTGGCGAGACCGCTCGCCTGAAGTTGGGTCAATAAGTCATGCACGGCGAATCTCCAATCAAGCGTCGCGAATCCCGGAAGATCTGGGTCGGCAACGTGCCCGTGGGCGGCGATGCGCCTATCGCTGTGCAGAGCATGACCAACAGCGACACCAATGACGTGGCCGCCACGGTCGCGCAGATCAACCGTCTGGAAGCCGCCGGTGTCGACATCGTGCGCGTATCGGTGCCGGACATGGACGCCGCCGAGGCGTTCGGCAAGATCAAGCAACTGGTCAAGGTCCCCTTGGTGGCCGACATTCACTTCGACTACCGCATCGCCCTGCGCGTGGCTGAGTTGGGTGTGGATTGCCTGCGCATCAACCCGGGCAACATCGGTCGCGAAGACCGTGTACGTGCCGTGGTGGATGCCGCCCGCGACCGGGGCATCCCGATCCGCATCGGCGTGAACGCCGGTTCCCTGGAAAAAGACCTGCAAAAGAAATACGGCGAACCGACCCCGGCGGCGCTGGTGGAATCGGCCCTGCGGCACGTCGAACATCTCGAGCGCCTGAATTTCCAGGACTTCAAGGTCAGCGTGAAGGCCTCCGACGTGTTCATGGCCGTCGAAGCCTACCGCCTGCTGGCCAAGGAAATCGTCCAGCCGCTGCACCTGGGCATCACCGAAGCCGGTGGGTTGCGTTCGGGCACGGTGAAATCCGCCGTCGGCCTCGGTATGCTGCTCGCCGAAGGGATTGGCGATACTATCCGCATCTCGTTGGCGGCTGACCCGGTCGAGGAAGTGAAAGTCGGCTACGACATTCTCAAGTCCCTGCACCTGCGTTCCCGTGGCATCAACTTCATCGCCTGCCCGAGCTGCTCACGGCAGAACTTCGATGTGGTCAAGACCATGAACGAGCTGGAAGGGCGCCTCGAAGACCTGTTGGTGCCGCTGGATGTCGCGGTGATCGGTTGCGTGGTCAACGGGCCGGGCGAAGCCAAGGAGGCCCACATCGGCCTGACTGGCGGTACACCGAACCTGATTTACATCGACGGCAAGCCGTCGCAGAAACTGACGAATGACAATCTGGTGGATGAGCTGGAACGGCTGATTCGCCAGAAAGCGGCCGAAAAGGTCGAAGCCGACGCAGCGGTTATCGCGCGCGGTTAAGTCGAAAGATTAAGGAATACACGTGAGCAAGTCCCTGCAAGCCATTCGTGGCATGAACGACATCCTGCCCGAGCAGACGCCCCTGTGGCGCTATTTCGAGGGTACCGTGGCGCGTCTGCTGGATAACTACGGCTATCGGCAGATCCGCATGCCGATCGTCGAGTTCACCGAGCTGTTCAAGCGCTCCATCGGTGAAGTGACCGACATCGTCGAAAAAGAGATGTACACCTTCGACGACCGCAACGGCGACTCCCTGACCCTGCGCCCCGAAGGCACGGCGGCCTGTGTGCGAGCGGCGCTCGAGCACGGCATCACCGGCGGCGGTCAGGTGCAGAAACTCTGGTACATCGGTCCGATGTTCCGTCACGAACGTCCGCAGAAAGGCCGTTATCGCCAGTTCCACCAGATTGGTTGCGAAGTGTTCAACCTCGATGGCCCGGACATCGATGCTGAACTGATCGTGCTGACCTGGCGCCTGTGGGGCGAGCTGGGCATCCGTGACGCGGTCAAGCTTGAGCTCAACAGCCTGGGCACCAGCGAGTCCCGTGGCCGCTACCGTGAAGCGTTGGTGGAATTTCTTTGCGCACACCTGGACAAGCTCGACGAAGACAGCCAGCGCCGTCTGAAGACCAACCCACTGCGTGTGCTCGACACCAAGAATGCCGACACCCAGGCGGTCCTGGTCGACGCGCCGAAAATGGCCGACTACCTCGACGACGAATCCCGTGTGCATTTCGAAGGGCTGAAAGCACGCCTCGACGCCGCGGGCATTCCCTACGTGATCAACCCCAAGTTGGTCCGTGGCCTGGATTACTACAGCAAGACCGTCTTCGAATGGGTCACCGACAAGCTCGGCGCCCAGGGCACAGTGTGTGCTGGCGGCCGCTACGACGGGCTGGTGGAGCAGATGGGCGGCAAGCCGACCCCGGGCGTGGGCTTTGCCATGGGCATCGAGCGCCTGGTGCTGATGCTTGAAGCCTTGGACAAGGTGCCCGAAGAACTGTCCCGTCAGGTCGACGTCTACCTGTGCGCCTTTGGCGAGGCCGCCGAGCTGGCAGCCCTGTCGTTGAGCGAGCGGATCCGCGACCAGTTACCCAACCTGCGCTTGCAGATCAACGCTGGTGCCGGCAGCTTCAAGAGCCAATTCAAGAAGGCCGACAAGAGCGGTGCGCTGTACGCATTGATCCTCGGTGACGACGAGCTGGCCCAACAAGTGGTAGGTTTCAAACCCCTGCGTGGCCAGGGCGAACAACAAAGCATTGCCTGGGATGCGCTTGCTGCACACCTGGCCACCTGCGTCGTGCAGGGTTGAAGCTGTCAAACAGCCGATTTAGCGATTAAGGAGTATTGGGGTGTCGAGTACCGAAGATGAACAGCTGGCGGATTTGAAGGAGTGGTGGACGCGCAACGGCAAGCCGCTGGTCACTGGCGGCCTGTTGGCGCTGGTCATCGTGTTCGGCTGGCAGGCCTACCAGAAATACCAGAGCAACCAGTCGCAAGGCGCCTCGGTGCTCTACCAGCAATTGCTGGAAACCACCCTGACCCCGGACGGTAAGCCTGACGCGGCCCGCGTGGCGGACCTGGCCGGCAAGCTGGACCAGGAATTCGGCGGCACCGCCTACGCCCAATACGGTCGCTTGTTCGTGGCCAAGGTGGCGGTGGACACCGGCAAACTGGACGACGCGGCCATCGAGCTCAAAGGTATCGTCGACAAACCGGCTAACCCGACCTTGGGCGAAGTGGCGCGTCAGCGCCTGGCGCAGGTGCTGGCGGCACAGAACAAGGCCGAAGACGCCTTGAAGCTGCTCGACGGTGATGCCGACAAGGCATTCCTGGCGACCCGCGAAGAACTCAAGGGCGACCTGCTGGTACAACTGGGCCGTGCCGATGAGGCCCATGCGGCCTACCAAAAAGCCAAGGCTGCGCTGTCGGATGAAGCCGCAGTCGGTGGCCTGCAAATCAAGCTGGACGACCTGGCCAAAGGGGATGCGTGACGTGATCCGTTGGAAACATGCAGCATTGCTGGCTCTGGCCATTCTGGCCGCGGGTTGCAGCAGCAACAGCAAGAAAGAACTGCCTCCGGCCGAACTGACCGACTTCAAAGAAGAAGTCGTGCTGCAGAAGCAGTGGAGCCGTTCCATCGGCGATGGCCAGGGTGAAACCTACAACATGCTGGTGCCGGCCATCGATGGCGACACCATCTATGCCGGCGATGTCACGGGCGTGGTGATGGCGATGGACCGCACCAACGGCGACGTCAAATGGAAGAAAGATCTTGAGCTGCCTGTTTCCGGCGCCGTTGGCGTGGGTTATGGCCTGGTCATGATCGGCACGCTCAAGGGCGAGATCGTTGCCCTGGACACGAGCAGCGGTGAAGAGAGATGGCGCGCCCGCGTGACCAGTGAAGTGCTCGCACCGCCGGCCAGCAACGGTGACGTGGTAGTGGTCCAGACCCAGGACGACCGTCTGATCGGTCTGGATGCCGCGACTGGCGACCAACGCTGGTTGTACGACAGCACCCCGGCGGTACTGACCCTGCGCGGCACCAGCGCGCCGATCGTGACCAACCGCCTGGCGGTGGCTGGTTTGTCGACCGGTAAAGTGGTGGCCCTGGATATTTCCAACGGCGTGCCGGTCTGGGAGCAACGCGTAGCGATCCCGCAAGGTCGTTCGGAGCTGGAGCGTGTGGTCGACATCGACGGTGGCTTGCTGCTGTCCGGCGGCACACTGTACGTCGCCAGCTATCAGGGTCGCGTTGCAGCACTGGACCTGGAAAGCGGCCGTCCGCTGTGGCAGCGCGATGCGTCTAGCTACGCTGGTGTCGCCCAAGGTTTTGGCAGCGTCTACGTAAGCCTGTCCTCGGGCACCGTCGAAGGCGTTGACGAACGTTCCACCACCGCATTGTGGAGCAACGACTCCCTGGCCCGTCGTCAACTGTCGGCCCCGGAGGTGTTCTCCAGTTACGTTGCAGTAGGTGACCTGGAAGGTTACCTGCACCTGCTCAGCCAGGTGGACGGTCGTTTCGTCGGCCGTGAGCGCATCGACAGCGACGGCCTGCGTGCCCGTCCGCTGGTGGTGGGCGACATGATCTATGTGTATGGCAACAGCGGCAAACTGGAAGCCCTGACCATCAAGTAAGACTATGCTTGGGGCTAATCCCCCCAAGCGGCCTTGTTCACAAGGCTTGCAGTGCTTCCACAGACTGCCCCGAGCACCAGCCGCTGCCTCGCAGCGGCTTTTGTATTTTCTGAAATAACGAAGTGGAGAGCCGCATGGTTCCCGTAATCGCCCTGGTGGGTCGACCGAACGTCGGCAAGTCCACCTTGTTCAATCGCCTGACCAGGACTCGCGACGCCATTGTCGGCGACTTGTCCGGTCTGACCCGTGATCGCCAATACGGTGAGGCCAAGTGGCAAGGGCGTACCTATATTCTGGTCGACACCGGCGGCATCTCCGGTGATGAACACGGCATGGACGAAAAAATGGCCGAGCAGTCGCTGCTCGCCATTGAAGAAGCCGATGTGGTGCTGTTCCTGGTAGACGCCAAGGCCGGTTTTACCGCCGCCGACCAGATGATCGCCGAGCATTTGCGCAAGCGTAACAAGCGTTCCTACGTGGTCGCCAACAAGGTCGACAACATCGACCCGGACATGGCCCGCGCCGAGTTCGCCCCGTTGGGCATGGGCCAGGCGATCCCGATCGCCGGCGCCCACGGTCGTGGCATCACCCAGATGCTGGAAATCGCTCTGGAGAGTTTCCCGAAAGACGACCTGGAAGAGCCGGAAGAGGGCGAGGAAGAGATCGTTGCCGAAGGCGAGGAAGCCAAGCGCATTCCGGGCCCAAGCGAGAAAGACGGGATCAAGATCGCCATCATCGGCCGCCCGAACGTGGGCAAGTCGACGCTGGTCAACCGCATGCTCGGCGAAGACCGGGTCATCGTCTACGACCAGCCCGGCACCACCCGCGACAGCATCTACATTCCCTTCGAACGTAACGAAGAGAAGTACACGCTGATCGACACCGCCGGTGTGCGCAAGCGCGGCAAGATCCACGAAGAAGTTGAAAAGTTCTCCGTGGTCAAGACCCTGCAGGCGATCAAAGACGCCAACGTGGTGATCTTCGTGATGGACGCCCGTGAAGGCGTGGTCGATCACGACTTGAACCTGCTGGGCTTCGCCCTGGAAGCCGGTCGTGCGCTGGTCATCGCGATCAACAAGTGGGACGGCATGACGCCGAGCGAACGGGATTTCGTGAAGATCGAATTGCAGCGTCGTCTGTTCTTCGTCGACTTCGCCGACATCCACTTCATCTCGGCTCTGCACGGCACAGGCGTGGGCAACCTCTACGCTTCGGTGCAGAACTCGTTCAAGTCGGCGGTGACTCGTTGGCCGACCAACCGCCTCACCCAGATCCTCGAAGATGCGGTAGGCGAGCACGCGCCACCGATGGTCAACAACCGTCGGATCAAGCTGCGCTACGCCCACTTGGGCGGTGCCAACCCGCCGATCATCGTGATCCACGGTAACCAGATCGAGAAGGTGCCCAAGTCGTACGTTCGTTACCTGGAGAACACCTATCGTCGCGTCCTGAAGCTGGTCGGCACGCCGATTCGCATCGAGTTCAAGGGCGGTGAGAACCCGTACGAAGGCAACAAGAACACGCTCACCGACCGCCAGGTCAACAAGAAGCGCCGCTTGATGTCGCACCACAAGAAGGCTGACAAGAAGCGCCGCGACAAGCGCTGACCCAGACTTCTCTCAGGACCGTTTTTGTGGCGAGGGCGCTTGCTCTCACTAGGTTGCGTTGTAGGAGCTGTCGAGTGCAACGAGGCTGCGATCTTTCCCCTGACACTTGAGTCTCAAGCGAAAGCTCAAAAGATCGCAGCCTTCGGCAGCTCCTACCACAGCCCAGCGGGAGCAAGCGCCCTCGCCACAGAGTTTTCCTGCGATTCGGTGACAAGAAAAGGGTGCCCTTGGTGGCACCCTTTTTCATGCTCGGCGATTGGGCTATCCTCGAGCTCTCCCGCGCCGCACAGAGCCGGGTGCAGAGCAGGGACCTCCGATGATCACCAGCAAGTTGCCGAATGTCGGCATCACTATTTTCACCCAGATGTCCCAGCTCGCCGCGCAAACGGGCGCGCTGAACCTGTCCCAGGGGTTTCCCGACTTCGATGGTCCGCAGGCCCTGCGCGATGCGGTCGGCCGGCACATTGCCCAAGGCCATAACCAATATTCGCCCATGACCGGCCTGCCGGCGCTACGCCAGCAGATCGCGGCGAAGATCGCCCGTAGCTATGGCGCCAGTGTCGATGCCGATCAGGAGGTCACCGTGACCCCCGGCGCGACCCAGGCGATTTTCTGTGCCATTGCAGCGCTGGTCCACAGCGGCGACGAAGTGATCGTCTTCGACCCCAGCTACGACAGCTACGAGCCTGCCGTGCAATTGGCCGGGGGGCGTTGCGTGCACGTGCCATTGGGCCAGGATGATTTCGCCCTCGACTTCGAGACGCTCGGCGAAGCTCTGAGTCCGCGTACGCGCATGATCATCCTCAACTCGCCGCACAACCCCAGCGGCGCCCTGATCAGCCGCGCTGAACTCGATCAATTGGCGACGCTGATTCGCGACCGTGACATCTACCTGGTCAGCGACGAGGTCTACGAACATTTGGTGTTCGACGGCGTCGCCCACGCCAGTGTCCTGGCCCATGAGGAGCTGTACCGACGCGCCTTCGTGGTCAGTTCGTTCGGCAAGACCTACCACGTCACCGGCTGGAAAACCGGCTACGTGGTGGCGCCAGCGGGGCTGACGGCGGAGCTGCGCAAGGTGCACCAGTACGTCAGCTTCTGTGGCGTGACGCCGTTGCAGTACGCCCTGGCTGACTATATGGCCGAGCATCCGGAATACGTCGATGAACTGCCGGACTTCTACCAGGCCAAGCGTGACCTGTTCTGCGATCTGCTGGCCCCGTCGCGGTTCAGCTTCAAGCGCGTGACCGGCACTTATTTCCAGTTGGTGGACTATTCGCAGGTTCGCCCGGACCTGAATGACGTCGACATGGCGGTGTGGATGACCCGTGAGCATGGCGTGGCGACGATTCCGGTTTCGGTGTTCTACCAGCACCCACCACAAGGCCAGCGCCTGGTGCGCCTGTGCTTTGCCAAACGCGAGGAGACGCTGCGCGAAGCGGCGGAAAAACTATGCGTGATTTGAGCGCGTTGCCAGACCTCGACATTGCCCTGGTCCAGACCACCCTGGCCTGGCATGACCGCAGGGCCAACCTGGAGCATTTCCAAGCGCTGCTTGAGCAGGCGCGCGGGGCTGACCTGATCATCCTCCCGGAAATGTTCACCACGGGTTTCTCCATGGAGTCCGAGACCCTGGCGGAACCGGAAAGCGGCCCGACGCACCAATGGCTCAAGGCCCAGGCTGCGAAGCTGGACGCGGTGGTCACCGGCAGTGTGATCATCCAGGCCGCTGATGGCAGCCATCGCAATCGCTTGCTCTGGGCGCGGCCGGATGGAGAGGTGCTGCATTACGATAAGCGCCATCTGTTTCGCATGGCGGGGGAGCACAACCACTACACTCCGGGTGAGCGGCAGGTGCTGTTCGAGCTCAAGGGCTGGCGGATTCGTCCGCTGATTTGCTACGACCTGCGCTTCCCGGTCTGGAGCCGCGACGCCGAGGACACCGACCTGCTGCTGTACACCGCCAACTGGCCCGGGGCGCGGCGTCAGCACTGGAATCGGCTGTTGCCGGCTCGGGCGATCGAGAACCTGTGCTACGTGGCGGCGGTAAACCGTGTCGGCACCGACGGTAAGGGTTTCGCCTACGCCGGTGACAGCCAGGTGCTGGACTTCCAGGGCGAAACCCTGCTCAGCGCTGGCGAAGCGGATGGCGTGTTCAACGTGTATTTGAACGCGGCGGACCTGGCGGCCTATCGCGCGCGGTTTCCGGCGAACCTGGATGCCGATTCGTTTGAATTCATCTGATTGAAACGATTCAGCCCTTAAGGAACGGTGTCTCGTGCCGATAACCGGTCAGCCAAGGAGAAGTCCGTATGACCAGTATCAGCGCAACCACCGTTAATCCTTATCCGTTGTCCGCTCCTAAAGTCTCCATTCGCGGGGCTGAAGAAGAGAAAGCGGTCAGTCCTGTAGCATCGACTGATAGCAGTGAAGACAAAGACAAGAAACTGGAAGTTGACACCAGCGGTGCGAATATCGCCGGCGTAGGCGGCAGCAACGGCAGCAATGTCATCGAACAGCTGAAGAAGCAGATCGAGCAGACCGAGAAGTTGCTGGCCGAACAGCAAGCCCAGTTGGCCCGGGTCCAGAAACGCCAGGCCGATCAGGAGCAAAAAGCCCAGGAAGTCATGGCGGTTCAGACCCAGATCATGGCGACTCAGGCGACTTTGCACACCTTGCAGGCCGCGCTGTTGCAGGCGATGACAGTCTCGATCGATACCCATGCCTGATAGCCCGGTCGTCTGGTAGGGCCCCTTCGCGAGCAAGCCCGCTCCACAATGGACCTGCGGCGGACACAAATTCTGTGCCTGGCAAAGACCTCCTGTGGGAGCGGGCTTGCTCGCGAAGGCGTCGGAACAGCCAACCCAACATCAAGCCAAACAAAAAGGCCCCAGGGTTCTCACCCCAGGGCCTTTTTGTATTCTAGCCGAACGATCAGGCGGCTTTGGCTTCCGGTTGGCTCAGGGAGCGATTCAGTGCACTGAACAGCGCCTTGAAGCTGGCGGTGGTGATGTTCTCATCGATACCCACGCCGTGCACCGCACGCTCGCCGTTGACCCGCAATTCGATATACGCCGCGGCCTTGGCATTGGTGCCGGCGCCGATGGCGTGTTCGTTGTAGTCCATGATCTCCACTGGAACCGGCAGGCCGGCCACCAGCGCTTCCAGCGCGCCGTTGCCCTTGCCGCGCCAGTGCAGGTTGGTCTCGCCCTGGCCCTTGCTCGCCACTTCCACTTCTACGGCGCTGTTGCCGTTTTCTTCCTGCAGGCGATGGCTGACCAGCGCGTACGGGGTATTGGCTTGCAGGTATTCACGCTGCAGCAAGGCGTGGATCTGCTGGGCGGTCATTTCCAGGCCCAAGCGATCGGTTTCGCGCTGTACCACCTGGCTGAACTCGATCTGCATGCGACGCGGCAGGCTGATGCCGTATTCCTGCTCCAGCAGGTAGGCGATACCGCCCTTGCCCGATTGGCTATTGACGCGAATCACCGCCTCGTAGCTGCGGCCAATGTCGGCCGGGTCGATCGGCAGGTACGGCACTTCCCACAGCGCGTCCGGTTTCTGCTGGGTAAAACCTTTGCGGATGGCATCCTGGTGCGAACCGGAGAACGCGGTGTGAACCAGGTCGCCAACGTACGGATGACGCGGGTGCACCGGGATCTGGTTGCATTCCTCGACCACTTTGCGCACGCCGTCGATGTCGGAGAAGTCCAGCTCGGGGTTGATGCCCTGGGTGTAGAGGTTCAGTGCCACGGTCACCAGGTCGACGTTACCGGTGCGTTCGCCGTTGCCGAACAGGCAGCCTTCGACACGATCGGCGCCGGCCATCAGGCCCAGCTCGGTAGCGGCCACGCCGGTGCCACGGTCGTTGTGGGTGTGCAGGCTGATGAGCACGCTGTCACGACGGGTGATGTTGCGGTGGAACCACTCGATCTGGTCGGCGTAGATGTTCGGGGTGGCGACTTCCACGGTAGCAGGCAGGTTGAGGATCACCTTGCGCTCGGGCGTCGGGTTCCAGACTTCGATCACCGCGTCGCAGACTTCCTTGGCGAACTCCAACTCGGTGGCGCTGAAGGTCTCTGGCGAGTATTCGAACTGCCACTGGGTTTCCGGCTGCTGCGCGGCGTATTTGACGAACAGCTTGGCCGCGTTCACCGCGATTTCCTTCACGCCTTGCTTGTCCTGATTGAACACGATGCGGCGGAACGACGGGCAGGTGGCGTTGTACAGGTGGACGATGGCCTTTTTTGCGCCGCGCAGGGATTCGAACGTGCGGGCGATCAAGTCTTCACGGGCCTGGGTCAGCACCTGGATGGTGGTGTCGTCCGGGATGTGGCCTTCTTCGATGAGGGTGCGCACGAAGTCGAAGTCGGTCTGCGAAGCGGCTGGGAACGACGCTTCGATTTCTTTCACGCCCACGGCGACGAGGGTTTTCCAGAAGCGCAGCTTCTTCACCGCATCCATTGGCTCGATCAGCGACTGGTTGCCGTCGCGCAGGTCGGAACTGCACCAGATCGGCGCGGCGGTGATGGTCTTCGACGGCCAGGTGCGATCCGGCAGGTTGATGGTCGGGAAGGCGCGGTATTTGGAAGACGGGTCTTTGAGCATGCTCATGGGGAAATCCTTATTGTAGTGGCCGGAAAGAGGCGGCCTGCCGGTGTTTCGAATGGGGGTGGCTTCAGAGCAGGGGCGAGGTGCCGCGATTCAGCCCGGCAGTCGTGCGCTGACGAGGCACAGGCTGCGGTGCTGGCGAAGCTGAATGAGGGTGTGAGAGGTTTTCATGCCTTCAACCCTAACCGCGTGAGGAGAGGATCGCAAGCAGTCGGAAAAAATTGAGAGAAGTTCTGCTTTTAGGCGGGTTTGCGAGATTTAATCGCGTATATAGACAGTTTGTATCCTAAGGATTGCGTCGATATTTAGGGCTTGGCAATTCCGAGGATAGTGGTGCTGCGGCTGCCGTCATCGCGAGCAGCCTCGCCCCCACAGGGGATCTCTATGGGTTGCAAATGTTGTGTTCACCAGAGAACCCAATGTGTGCGAGCCTGCTCGCGAAGAGGCCGGTAGCCCCACCGCAAATATTCAGGGTTGAAAAGCCCCGATAAAAATCGCCGGATCCACCCGCGCATCATTCAAACTGATATTCCAGTGCATATGCGGCCCCGTTGCCCGGCCGGTGGCGCCGACCTTACCCACCACGGAGCCCCGGGCCAGGTGTTGGCCGACCTTCACGTCGATCTTCGACATGTGGCAGAACATGCTGATGAAGCCTTGTCCATGGTCGACGAACACGGTGTTTCCATTGAAAAAGTAGTTGCCGGTGAGGATCACCTTGCCGGCGGCCGGGGTCTTGATCGGTGTACCGGCGGGTACCGCGAAGTCCAGGCCGGCGTGAGGGTTGCGTTCTTCGCCGTTGAAGAACCGGCGCACGCCGAACTTGCTCGACAGCGGGCCGTTGACCGGTTTGTCCAGCAGCAGGTTGCTGGGGATGTTCGGGCTGAAGCTGCGATAGGCTTTCAGTTGCACGGCCAGCTCGGCATTGATGCGCTTGAGGTCCGCCGGGTTCGGGTTGACCTGGCGCTTGTTCTTCAGGGTGATGCGTTGTTCGGGGTACTTTTTATAGCCGACCACGAACGGCTGGGTGCCGCCGCCACTGCTGATCCGCTGGGTGCCGGGCTGGACCGTCAGCGGGATGCCGACAATCGCCAGCCAGTTGTCCTGTTCCTTGACCACCAGCACCGGCTTGCCTTGGTAGCTGGCTTTCGGGGCCTTGGCTGCGCTGCCCAGGTCCACCACGGCCACACCGCCGGGCACTGGTTTGTTCAGCAGGCGGGTGATGTAACTGTCGGCGTGGGCGTTGAAGGTCAGGCACAGCAAGAGCAATGGGACGAGATATCGCGGCATGAATCAATCCAGTAAAGAAAGGGTGACCGGCGTCAGGTGATTGTCTTCGACCCTTACCAGCAATTGGCCTTCGCCGAGCTTGGCGGTCAGACGCTGGCCGGTCTGGGTTTGGTCGGCACTGCGGATCGCATGGCCGCGTTCGTCCAGCAAAATGCTGTAGCCCCGGCCGAGGGTCGCCAGGGGGCTGACGATGTGCAGCGTCTGCATCTGGTTGTGCAATTGCACGCGGCGTGTTTTCAGGGTTTCGCGCATGGCCCGGGGCAGGCGTTCGGCCAGGCTGTCCAGGCGCTGGCGCAGCAATGCCAGTTGCCGGCCCGGGTGTTGCCCGGCCAGGCGGGTTTCCAGGCGGATCAAGCGCTCACGGCGGGTATTGAGGCTGCGTTCGAACGCCCGGCGCATGCGCATGTCCAGGTCGTCGAGGCGCTGGGCTTGCTGACGCAGGCGTTCGCCGGGGTGGCGCAGGCGTCGGGTGAGGCCTTCGAGGCGCAGTTGATCGCGCATCAGCCGGTCACGCATGCGCATCACCAGTCGGCGATGCAGGCTTTCGACGCGACGGATCAGGTCTCCGGCATCCGGTGCGAGCAGTTCGGCGGCGGCGGACGGGGTCGGGGCGCGGACGTCGGCAACGAAATCGCTGATGGACACGTCGGTCTCATGGCCGACGGCGCTGACGATCGGTGTGACGCAGGCATCCACCGCCCGGGCCACCGCTTCTTCGTTGAAACACCACAAGTCTTCCAGCGAACCGCCACCCCGGGCCAGGATCAGCGCATCGAAACCACGGGCGTCGGCCAGCTTCAGGGCGCGGACGATTTGTGCGGTGGCTTCGCGACCTTGCACGGCGGTGGGGATCAGCGTCAGGGCGATCTGCGGCGCGCGGCGGCGGAACACGCTGATGATGTCGCGGATCACCGCGCCCGTGGGTGAGCTGATAATGCCAATGCGTTGCGGGTGGGCCGGCAACGGCACCTTGCGCTCGGCACTGAACAGGCCTTCGGCGCTGAGCTTTTCCTTCAGGGCATCGAAGGCCAGGCGTAGCGCGCCATCGCCGGCCGGTTCCACGGTGTCGAGGATCAGCTGATAATCGCCACGGCCCTCGAACAGCGAGACCTTGCCGCGCACTTTCACCGCCAGCCCGTCCTTCAAGGCCTGGCGTACCCGCGCGGCATTCTGCCGGAACAGCGCGCAACGCACTTGGGCGCCACTGTCCTTGAGGGTGAAGTACACATGGCCGGAGGCCGGGCGGGCGAGGTTGGAGATTTCGCCCTCGACCCAGATGTTGCTGAACACGTCTTCAAGCAACACCCGCGCACGGCCGTTGAGCTGGCTGACAGTCAGGACTTCGCGGTCCAGGCCCAGTCGGGCAAAGGGATCTTTAATCATGGGCGGCATGATAAGGGCATTCGCAGGGGAATCTCCATGTGTGCAGACAAATCCTCCTGTGCAGTCCCCACAAATCCTGGATGTACCCCCCGGCATCTGGCTAAAGTCGTCGCTCTCCTCATCAAGGAAGTGCCGGATGAATCTTCTCCCATGGTTGGACCAGTGGGCATTCGCCCCTACGCAATGGCTGGTGATCGGCTCGGCCATTGCCCTGGTCTACATCGTGTTCGGCATTGCCGGGTTCGGCACGGCGCTGGTGGCCGCGCCCATCCTGCTGCTGTTCATGCCACTGTCGAAAATCGTCCCACTGCTGGTCGTGTTGGATTGTGTCGCGGCCTTCGGCAACTTGCTGCCCTCGCGCCGGGACGTGTCCCGGCCGGAGTTGCTGCGGTTGTTGCCCTGTATGGCGGTGGGTTGCACCCTCGGGGTGATTTTCCTGCTCAACCTCAAGTCCGACCTGTTGTTGCTGCTGATGGGGTTGTTCATCAGTAGCTATGCCATCTATAGCCTGTTGATAAAAACCCGGCCGACACAATTGTCATCGCCGTGGGCGTTTGCGATGGGCACGGTGGGCGGGATGTTCGGTGCGTTGTTTGGCAGTGGCGGCTTTTTATATGCCATCTACCTGAACAGTCGCTTGCCGAAGGACTCGGCCCGAGCCACGCAAAGCGCCCTGATCAGTTGCAGCACGGTGGTGCGCTTGAGCCTGTTTATCGTGGCCGGGGTGTATGCCGAGCTACCCTTGTTGGTACTGGCGCTGTGTTTGTTGCCGGCCATGGCGCTGGGGTTGTGGGCGGGGCGTCGCTTGACGATGAGGATATCGCGAGAGGTATTCGTGCGGTTGGTCACCTGGTTGGTGCTTGCCAGCGGTCTCGCGTTGATCGGGCGCTACCTGAGTGCTTGACCTGGCCCCGCCAGGGATTAAGCTGCCGGCCTTTGATCAGACCCTGCCAGGGCAACAGCCAGGCCTCGCCATGAATTCGCAAAGCATCATCGTTCCGAAAATTTCCACCCTGCCAGTCCACGAACCTCGGGCCCGGGCGATCGTGCGCTGGCTGGTGCGCAAGAATATAGTCGAAGAACAACTGACCACCTGCGGGCGCACCGGCAATCGCATGGCCCACGCCATCGCCCCCGGTGCTCGCGAGGTGGTCTTGCATCCTGAGGCCTTGCCGTTCGGTGAGGCGATCAATGGTCTGGAGATCCTCACCAAGCGCTGCATCTATACACCGGCCAAGGGCTTTCTCGAGGAAGCCGGTTGCGCCGAGTGCCGCAAGGAAGTCGGTGAAGCGCTGTTCGAAAGCCTGGAAGACTGGATGCCGGCGCGCACCGACAACTTCACCTGCCCCGAATGCGGCCATGAAGATGACATCAACGGCTTCCTGTTCCTGCAGCCCTGCGGCTTTTCCAATCTGGGGTTCATCTTCAACAACTGGTTGGAGGCGGGGTTCAAGCAGGACTTTCTCGATGAGTTCGCCGATTGGCTCGATCAGCCGGTGAGTTGGGTGAAGGTGGAGTTGTAGGAGAGGCGCAATAACCCCTGTGGGAGCAAGCCCGCTTCCACAGGGGAATGTGTTGGCAATCGGGCGGCGATTTAGCCCGTCAATCAGCCCGGCAATAATAGACAGAGTTTTACATTGAGCCAGACGGGGTGCATGAGTATAATGGCGCGCTTCCATTTTCCCGCTCGGGAGCCCCCGCGATGCTGCGTATCAGCCAAGAAGCTCTGACCTTCGACGACATTCTCCTAGTGCCCGGTTATTCCGAAGTACTGCCTAACGAAGTCAGTCTCAAAACCCGTCTCACCCGTGGCATCGAACTGAATATCCCCCTGGTTTCCGCCGCCATGGACACCGTGACCGAAGCCCGTCTGGCCATTGCCATGGCCCAGGAAGGCGGTATCGGTATCATCCACAAGAACATGACCATCGAACAGCAGGCCGCCGAAGTGCGCAAGGTCAAGCGGTTCGAAGCTGGCGTGGTCAAGGACCCGATCACCATCGAGGCTGACGCCACGGTTCGCGATCTGTTCGAACTGACCCGCATGCACAACATCTCCGGCGTTCCGGTGCTGCACGATGGTGACCTGGTCGGCATCGTCACCTCCCGCGACGTGCGTTTCGAGAACCGCCTGGATGCCACCGTCCGCCAAGTGATGACGCCTAAAGAGCGTCTGGTCACGGTCAAGGAAGGCACCAACAAGGACGACGTCCGCGAGTTGTTGCACAAGCACCGCATCGAGCGCGTGCTGATCGTCGACGACAAATTCGCCCTCAAAGGCATGATGACCGTCAACGACATCGAAAAAGCCAAGGCCTACCCGCTGGCCAGCAAGGACGACCAAGGTCGTCTGCGCGTCGGCGCTGCGGTTGGCACCGGCAAGGACACCGGTGACCGTGTCGCCGCGCTGGTCAGTGCCGGTGTTGACGTGGTGGTGGTCGACACCGCCCACGGCCACTCCAAAGGCGTGATCGAGCGCGTTCGCTGGGTCAAGCAGAACTTCCCTGAAGTGCAGGTGATCGGCGGCAACATCGCCACCGGCGCTGCGGCCCAGGCCCTGGCCGAAGCCGGCGCCGACGCGGTCAAGGTCGGTATCGGCCCAGGCTCGATCTGCACCACCCGCATCGTTGCCGGTGTCGGCGTGCCGCAGATCAGCGCCATCGCCAACGTCGCCGCCGCCCTTGAAGGCACCGGCGTACCGTTGATCGCCGACGGTGGCATCCGGTTCTCCGGTGACCTGTCCAAGGCCATCGTAGCCGGTGCCTCCTGCGTGATGATGGGGTCGATGTTCGCCGGTACCGAAGAAGCACCGGGCGAGATCGAACTGTTCCAGGGCCGTAGCTACAAGGCCTATCGCGGCATGGGTTCGCTGGGCGCCATGTCCCAGGCCCAGGGCTCCTCCGACCGTTACTTCCAGGACTCCTCCGCGGGTGCCGAGAAGCTGGTGCCGGAAGGCATCGAAGGTCGCGTGCCGTACAAAGGCACCCTGAGCGCCATCATCCATCAACTGATGGGCGGCCTGCGTTCTTCCATGGGCTACACCGGCAGCGCCAACATCGAAGAGATGCGCACCAAGCCGGAATTCGTGCGTATCACCGGCGCTGGCATGGCCGAGTCCCATGTCCACGATGTGCAGATCACCAAGGAAGCGCCGAACTACCGCGTAGGTTAAGGCCTTCAGCAAAACGTTAATCACCGGGGCTGTTCATTCAGCCCCGAGTTGTTTCTGATTCACTACATGAGAATGAGTCATGGCCCTCGACATTCACGCTCACCGCATCCTGATCCTCGACTTCGGTTCCCAGTACACCCAACTGATCGCCCGCCGCGTGCGTGAAATCGGTGTGTACTGCGAATTGCATCCGTTCGACATGGACGACGAAGCGATTCGCGAATTCGCGCCTAAAGGCGTCATCCTCGCCGGCGGCCCGGAGTCCGTGCACGAAGCCGACAGCCCGCGCTGCCCGCAAGCCGTGTTCGACCTGGGCGTACCCGTCTTCGGTATCTGCTACGGCATGCAGACCATGGCTGAACAGCTGGGCGGCAAGGTCGAAGGTTCGGACCTGCGTGAGTTCGGTTATGCCCGCGTTGACGTAGTCGGCAAGAGCCGCCTGTTGGACGGTATCGAGGACCACGTCGACGCTGACGGCCTGTTCGGCCTGGACGTGTGGATGAGCCACGGTGACAAGGTCACCAAGATGCCGGAAGACTTCCACATCCTGGCCAGCACCCCGAGCTGCCCGGTTGCCGGCATGTTCAACGATGATCGCCGTTACTACGGCGTGCAGTTTCACCCTGAAGTGACCCACACCAAGCAGGGCGGCCGCATCCTGTCGCGCTTCATCCTCGACATCTGCGAGTGTGAAGCCCTGTGGACCCCATCGAAAATCGCTGAAGACGCCATCGCCCAGGTCCGCGCCCAGGTTGGCACCGACAACGTGCTGCTGGGCCTGTCCGGCGGTGTCGATTCCTCGGTAGTAGCCGCCCTGCTGCACAAGGCCATTGGCGACCAACTGACCTGCGTCTTCGTCGACAACGGCCTGCTGCGTCTGCACGAAGGCGAGCAAGTGATGGCCATGTTCGCCGAGAACATGGGCGTCAAAGTGATCCGCGCCAACGCCGAAGAGCAGTTCCTGAATAACCTGGCCGGCGAGTCCGACCCGGAGAAAAAGCGCAAGATCATCGGCCGTACCTTCATCGACGTGTTCGATGCCGAATCCTGCAAGCTGGACAACATCAAGTACCTGGCCCAAGGCACCATCTACCCCGACGTGATCGAGTCGGCCGGCGCCAAGAGCGGCAAGGCCCACGTGATCAAGTCCCACCACAACGTCGGTGGCCTGCCGGAAGAGATGAACCTCAAGCTGGTCGAGCCGCTGCGCGAACTGTTCAAGGACGAAGTGCGTCGTCTCGGCCTGGAACTGGGCCTGCCGTACGACATGGTCTACCGTCACCCATTCCCGGGCCCGGGCCTGGGCGTGCGGATCCTCGGTGAAGTGAAGAAGGAATACGCCGACCTGCTGCGTCGCGCCGACCACATCTTCATCGAAGAACTGCGCAAGGCCGACTGGTACCACAAGGTCAGCCAGGCGTTCGTGGTGTTCCAGCCAGTGAAATCGGTGGGCGTGGTCGGCGATGGCCGTCGCTACGCTTGGGTCGTCGCCCTGCGCGCCGTGGAAACCATCGACTTCATGACCGCGCGTTGGGCACACCTGCCGTACGAGCTTCTGGAGACCGTCTCCGGGCGGATCATCAATGAGATCGAAGGCATTTCCCGCGTGACGTATGACGTGTCGAGCAAGCCGCCGGCGACGATTGAGTGGGAATGAGTCAGGCATAAATATCTGTACTGCTGACGGCCGCTATTGGCTCCGGCGCCTGCCTTGAAAAAAAGCCCTCTGGATAACTTCCATAGGGCTTTTTTCATTTTTACAGGCCAATTCCGGGCTTCCCTCAGGCTGCCAACCGCAATGACAGACTGTGAGGGTGCTGGGAGGGCACTGCCGTCACCTCTCGCTACGATTACCCGCCTTAGCGTGCACCGGGAAACGCTTATCATCGGGCTGCAGTCATGGGTATTTCACTGGCATGGTTCGCGGAGATTTTTCGCATGCCAACCATTTTTCCATTTTTCGAGACGCTGCGCAGTGGCGCTTTTTGAAATATGAGAAGGTTGTCATTTGACAACTTCGCGGGCCGTGCGAATACTGGAGATCACGGATGATTCGTCCAACGCACCCGAAGAAAGAGGTCGAAGAAGCGCTCAGGCATGCCGAAGGGCACGGATGGCGCATAGAAGTCGGCGGCGATCACGCTTGGGGGAGGGTTTATTGCCCGTACAAAGACGCGGTGTGCCGTTGTGGCGAGTTCTGCATCACCTCGATATGGAGCACGCCGAAGAACCCTGGCAACCATGCGCGAGCCTTGCGACGCGTTGTGGGCAATTGCTCGACGCATCGCAATCGGCGCGATGCGGATTACGATGCTAAGGAATAGAACAATGGAATTTACCTTTACCTTGAAATATCAGCTTGTTGACGATGGCTGTGCGATGGATGAACTGGTCGAACGGCTAGGGGAAGCGGGCTGTGACGATGCCTTGGTCGGTATCGGGCAGCCGGGGCGGCTGGCGCTTGAGTTCACTCGCGAGGCTCCTGATGCGGTCAAGGCAGTGCATAGCGCTCTGGCCGATGTCCATCGCGCGGTACCGTCGGCCAAATTGATCGAGGTTGCGCCTGATTTGGTCGGGCTGACTGATGTAGCTGAGATCGTCGGTGTGTCTCGGCAGAATATGCGCAAGCTGATGTTGGCTCATCCAAGCAGCTTCCCGACTCCGGTGCATGAGGGGAGTGCATCTATTTGGCATTTGGCAGACGTGCTGACCTGGCTGCAGGCCAAGGGCAGCTATTCGCTGACCAAGAACGTGTTGGATGTGGCCCAGGTGGCGCTGCAGGTCAACGTTGCGAAAGAAGGTCGACGGTTACCGGGTATGGCTTCCAAAGCGTTGGACGCTTTGGTTGGGTGACAGCCTTGGGGGAGTCGCTGAAGGGGGGCTCCGACAACATGGATGTGTCCAGGCTTTGAACGAGCCTGAATATAAGGGATATATGGTTTCTATCAGCGCACGCGGTGAAGACAAGACTCGACAGTTCAGCGATTGGAAAATCAAAAGTGACAGGAGTGGTGGGTTCTTGCTCACTGGCTTCTTTCCTTCCGGCAAGAGCTATTCCTGGCCGCTTGAAGTCTGTGAAATCATTCCTACCCGAGTGGTGAGTGGCCAGCTTCTGCGCAGGAAGGGCAGTGCAATGGTCAACCCCATCGAGAGCGCTGTGATCTACGGCGAGAAATATGCGGTCGTTCAGTATGCGGGGAAGACGACAAAGTATGTGTTCAGGCTGGACTCCATCGAGCTAGTCGAGTCGACGAAAATCAAGGACGACCCGATCTTTCAATATTTCCGTTCCGTCGCCAATGGACGGGTCGATAAGAGCGTGAAACCTGGCGACAAGGAGATCGCCGAAAACGTACTGCGGCAGTTGAACGCAATACCTTCAGTTGCAGGCACGGCGCTGCACGCATATTGCTTCGGGCAGAATGGACAGCAGGTGCAAGCGGGTCATTTCATCTTTCCATTTGGCATCAATGAAAGTCAGCTCCAAGCCGTCGAACGGGCGTTCACCTCCCAAGTCAGTCTGATCGAAGGTCCTCCAGGTACAGGCAAGACCCAGACCATTCTGAATATCATTGCCAATATCCTGCTGTGTGGAAAAAACGTGGCGGTGGTCTCCAACAACAACTCAGCTGTCGCGAATGTTTGTGAAAAGCTGGGCAAGTCCGGCCTCAATTACCTGGTCGCTGAATTAGGCAGTAAAGACAACCGCGAAACATTTTTCGCTAAGCCGTGCTCCCGGCCCTCGGCGGCTCCCGAAGCAGCCCCCTCGATGGAGCGCATCCAGGCTGTCTTGCAGCAACTCAAAGGGCATCTGCATGCCCGCAATGCGGTGGCGCAGTTGCAGATTGAAATCGATGAGCTGGAGGTGGAGCGGCGTTATCTGCGGCAATGGCAGCAGGATAACGGCGTTATCTGCGGCAATGGCAGCAGGATAACGGCGTGCAGATACCGGTCCTGGACAAGTACAAGCTCACCCCGCAAAAGGCCGCTGACCTGATGGCTTATCTGGCCCATCTTGCGGGTGGCCGCGTCAGGGTCAAGGACAGGATTGAGCTGCTGTTCAATTTCAGGATTCTGCGCATCAGGCCATTCGATAACTGGGGAAAGCGCAAGTCGATGTTCTATGGCCTGCAACTCCACTACTACGACAAGGCATTGCAGGAAAAAAACGCGGCACTGGAAAGCCTTCAGCAAACGTTGCGACTTGGCAATTACCAGGCGCTACTGGAGGAACTGACCAGCGCTTCAATGAAGTATCTCAAGCAGCACCTGCATCAGCATGTGCCGACGCCTGAACCCTTTGACGCCAAGGACTACAAGCGCAGATTCGATGAGTTTGTTAAGCGTTACCCGATTATTTCCAGCAGCACGCATTCAATCATCAACTCCCTCCAAGCAGGGGCGATGCTTGACTACGTGATTATCGACGAGGCTTCGCAACAAGATATCGTTCCGGGAATACTGGCGTTGGGCTGCGCTAAAAACCTGATTATCGTTGGTGATAGAAAACAGTTGGCGCACATTCCAGCAAAGCTTGGCCTCGCAGCACCCCAGGATAACTACGATTGTGAGAAGCACAGTCTGCTCGATTCGTGCATAAGAGTGTTCAATGGCTCTATTGCGACGACGCTGCTCAAAGAACACTATCGGTGTCACCCGCGAATCATCCAGTTTTGCAATCAGCAGTTCTATGATGACCAACTGATTCCGATGACGAAGGACAACGGGGAAAAGCCTTTGTCGCTGCTGGTCACGGCCAAGGGCAATCACACGCGAAAGACAACTAACCTGCGGGAGCTGGATTCTCTGTTGGTGGTGCTTGAGGGGGAGGGCGAAAGCGCATGGGAGGGCGAGGACGGCAGGGGGTTTATTGCGCCGTTCAGGGCACAGGCCACTTTGTCTGGCACGCTTTTACCGGCTGACTTCGTCAACGACACTGTTCACAAATTCCAGGGCCGAGAGTGCGACGAGATCGTCTTCTCCACCGTATTGGACAAAAAGAGTATTACGCCGAAACTCCTGTCATTCGTGGATGACCCACGCATGGTCAATGTAGCGGTTTCCCGTGCTAAAAATCATTTTACTTTGGTCACGGGAGACGATGTTTTCAGAGCGAACAACGGGCATATCGCGGCGCTGGTGCGCTACATCGAATATTACGCGGAAGACCGGCAGTTGCATCGCGCCCCGGTGGTATCTGCCTTTGACCTGCTCTACAACGAATACGATCAATCGCTTGAACGCCTCGATAAGCGATTACGACGGGAAGACTCTGTTTTCAAGTCCGAGCAGATTGTGGCGCAGATACTGCGTGAGACGCTGGACCAGGAGGTTTGCCGGGGGCTCAAGTTCCATTCGCAGATCGCGCTGAACCTGCTGGCCTCGGCCGTGAACACGAGCCTGACGCCGAGAGAACGGGAGTTCATGGCCAACGGCGCCAGTTGTGATTTCGTGCTCTATTTCAAAGTTGGGAAAACGCCGTTGGGCGTGATAGAAGTCGACGGCGGCAGCCATGACACACCACAGCAGGTGGAACTCGATGCTTTGAAAAACAGCATCTTGAGCAAAAGTGGTATCTCTTTACTGCGTTTGCGTACCGTCGAAAGCCATATCGAACAACGGGTGGCCGCATTCGTGATGCAGTGGGCAACCAACGTCTCAACGGAAACGGCAACGTAGTTTGAACCACTGAATCATGCCCTGGCCGCCGCTCAGGCGGCCACCGCCGACTTCACCGCCGCGCCACATCCGAAAAATAAAACTTATCCAGCGTATGCCGCGATTCGGTGTACTCGAATTGTCGGCCGTCCTGAAGAAAGGTCTGGTTACTCACCACGATCACATGGCTCTGGCCGTCGAGGTCCAGGTGCTGCTGATCGTCCTTGGCGCAGCGGACCGCTTCGATGGTGCGCTGGGCATAGGCGATTTGCAGGTGCAGGGTCTGTTCGATGAAGGCGTAGATCGACTGCACGGCGATGTCGCGGGTCAGGCCGGGGATCACGTCGCTGACGAAGTGGTTGATGTCCAGGATCACGCGCTTGCCGTCGATTCGTCGGACCCGCTTGATGCGGGTGATCGGGCTCCCGGCGGGGGCCTTGATGTGCTCGAGCAGGGCGCCTTCCAAAGGTAGCTGACTGAATTCGACCACGTCGGTGCTGACATCGTTGCCCAGGCGCGGGTAGGTCTCCTGGAAGCTGACGATGCCACCGAGCTGGAATTCGATGGGCTGGGTGGACAGTACGAAGGTGCCCTTGCCGTGGATCTTCTGGGCGAAGCCGCGCTCCTGGAGTTGTTCGATGGCCTTGCGCACCGTGCCACGACTGGCCTGGTAGCTGTCCATCAGTTCGGTTTCGGAGGGCAGGCGGGCACCTCGCTCCAGGCGTTCGGTGGTAATGCTGGTCAGCAGATCGTTGTAGATCTGGTTGTATTTACTCATGGAGAGGGCTCTGTACCGCGCTGTTCACCGGGGCGGAACCTTACGGGCCAAGTGGGGGAGTTGTCCATTCGGCTGTCATTATTTGACGACAGGAGCGTAGGACGTTTCCTGGTTTTTCGGGGGTTCATCATAAACAAAAACAAAACTCGTCTGTACGAGTTGTTGATTTAACTCGTACAGACGAGTACTTTCCCTTCCACGTGCTGTCGACTCTCAATAACAAGAATGACGCGGAAGAAAAAAGCATGAGCCACGATTACTCAAAAATCGCCAGCGAGCTGCTGCAAAGCTTGGGTGGCGCCGACAATATCGAGCAGGCGGCCCATTGCGTGACGCGCCTGCGCCTGTCCCTCAAGGACGCGGCCCGGGTGGACAGTGCCACGCTGAACCAGATCGACCTGGTCAAGGGTTCGTTTTTTACCGGTGGCCTGTTCCAGGTGGTCATTGGGCCGGGCGAGGTGGAAAAGGTCTATGCCGCCCTGCGCGAATTGACGGGCCTGGCCGCCGCGACCATTGCCGACGTCAAGCGCCAGGGCGCGCAGAAGGGCAACGGCATGCAACGCCTGGTGCGGGTGCTGTCCGATGTGTTCATGCCCATCCTGCCTGCCCTGGTGATCGCCGGCCTGCTGATGGGCGTCAACAACCTGCTGGGCGCCAAGGGCATGTTCATTGCCGGACAGACGTTGCTCGATGCCTATCCGAACCTGGATGGCGTCTGGAGCCTGATCAACCTCATGGCCAATACCTCCTTTGTCTTTCTCCCGGCCCTGGTGGGCTGGTCGGCGGCCAAGCGTTTCGGCGGCAGTGAGATCCTTGGCATCGTGCTGGGCTTGATGCTCGTCCACCCGGACCTGCTCAATGCCTGGAACTACGGCAAGGCCGTGGCGGGGCTGGAGGGCCAGAGCCTGCCGTACTTCGACATCTTCGGCTGGTTCCGGATCGAGAAAGTCGGCTACCAGGGGCAGATCCTGCCGATCCTGCTGGCGGCCTATGTCATGAGCGTGATCGAGCGATGGTTGCGGGCCAGGGTGCCCAACGCGATCCAACTACTCGTGATCCCCATCACCACCATTGTGGTTACCGGTGTACTGGCCCTCGCCATCATCGGTCCGGTCACCCGGCACCTGGGCATCCTGATTACCGAAGGCATGGTGGCGTTGTTCGACCTGGCGCCGGTGATTGGCGGGGCGATTTTCGGCCTGCTCTATGCGCCGCTGGTGGTGACCGGCATGCACCACATGTTCCTGGCGGTGGATCTGCAATTGATCTCGACCCAGGGCGGCACCTTCATTTGGCCGATGATCGTCATGTCCAACCTGGCCCAGGGCAGCGCGGCGCTGGCGGTGTTCTACATGACCCGCAATGCGCGGGACAAGAGCATGGCGTCCACGTCGGCGATTTCCGCTTATTTCGGCATCACCGAACCGGCAATGTTCGGGGTCAACCTGCGCTACAAGTTCCCCTTCTATTGCGCCCTGGCCGGTTCGGCCCTGGGCTGCATTTTCCTGTCGCTGAACAAGATCAAGGCCTCGGCGATTGGCGTCGGGGGGCTGCCGGGTTTCATTTCGATCGTGCCCGACTACATACCGATGTTCGTGGTCGGCATGGTCATCGCCATGAGCGTGCCCTTTGCCCTGACCTGCGCGTTGAGCATGAAGATCGTCCGGCCGGGGTATCGGGTGGCCTGACGCCTGTGGGAACCGGGCTTGCCCGCGATGAGGCCCGCAGGGCCAGTACCAGACAGAATGAAGGAATCTCGCCATGCAAGACTGGCAACGCTCAGTGATCTACCAGATTTATCCGAAGAGTTTCTACAGCCATGGCGGCCAGGCCACCGGTGATTTGCGAGGGGTGGTGGACAAGCTCGACTACTTGCACTGGCTGGGTGTGGATTACCTGTGGCTGACACCGTTCCTGCGTTCGCCGCAACGGGACAATGGCTACGACATCAGTGATTACTACGCCATCGACCCCAGCTACGGCACCATGGCCGATTGCGAATTATTGATCGCTGAGGCGCGCAAGCGCGGTATCAAGCTGATGCTCGACATCGTGGTCAATCACACCTCCATTGAGCATCCCTGGTTCCAGGCCGCCCGCAGCAGCCTCGACAACCCGTACCGCGATTTCTATATCTGGCGGGACCAGCCGAACAACTGGGAGTCCAAGTTCGGCGGCTCGGCCTGGGAGTACGAAGCGCAGACCGGCCAGTATTACCTGCACCTGTTCGACCACACCCAGGCCGACCTGAACTGGGACAACCCCCAGGTGCGTGCCGAAGTGTTCAAGATGATGCGTTTCTGGCGGGACCAGGGGGTGGGGGGCTTTCGTCTCGATGTGATTAACCTGATTTCCAAGCCGGCCGACTTTCCTGACGACCACACTGATGGCCGGCGTTTTTATACCGACGGTCCCAACGTGCATCGCTACCTGCAGCAAATGCATCGGGAAGTCTTCGAGGGGTTCGACCTGATCAATGTCGGCGAGATGTCGTCCACCAGCCTTGAACACTGTGTTCGTTATTCGTGCCCGGCGTCCCGTGAACTGTCGATGACGTTCAATTTCCATCATTTGAAGGTGGATTACCCGAACTTGCAAAAGTGGGTGCGGGCCGACTTCGATTTTCTCGAACTCAAACGCATCCTGTCCGACTGGCAAGTCGGCATGCAGGCCGGTGGTGGTTGGAATGCGCTGTTCTGGTGTAACCATGACCAGCCGCGGGTGGTGTCGCGGTTCGGCGATGACGGTGAGTACCGCGAGCCTTCGGCGAAGATGCTTGCCACGGCGTTGCACTTTCTCCAGGGCACCCCGTTCGTGTACCAGGGCGAGGAGTTGGGGATGACCAATCCGGGCTTCGAGCACATCGAGCAGTATCGCGATGTGGAAACCCTGAACATCTATCGCCTCAAGCGCAACGCCGGGGTGCCGGAGGCCGAGGCCATGGCGCCGATCATCCAGAAGTCCCGCGATAACGGGCGCACGCCGATGCAATGGAATACCGGGCCGAACGCCGGTTTCAGCCGGGCCGAACCCTGGATCGGTGTGCCCGTCAGCGCCACTTCCATCAACGTCGAGCAGCAACAGCAAGACTCGGCCTCGGTGCTGCATTACTACCGTCAATTGATCGCCCTGCGCCGCAGCGAAGCTTTGATCCAGGACGGTGTCTACCGCCTGCTCTTGCCCGAACATCCGCAGGTGTGGGCGTACCTGCGTGAAGGGCAGGGGGAGCGCCTGTTGGTGGTCAGCCATTTTTATGGAGGCGACTGCGACGTGGAGCTGCCCGAAGGCGTCCTCAGCCATGACACGAAACAACGCTGGGTGATCGGCAACTACGAGGCCGGCGAACACCGATACCGACGGCTGCGCTTGCGGCCCTATGAGTCGTTTGTGTTGCACCTGAGCGACTGAATAAACAGCTTTCCCTGACCCAGGCAATGCCTGACAGCGAACACGTTGCGCCAGACGCATCGTGGGCCCTTTGTCGTCAGCTAAATGGCGGTCAAGGAGGGAAGTTATGGAGCAAAAAACAATAAGAAATAATGGAGAGGTGGGTGTATGAAAACAATTATAAACCGTGGCCTTGCCGCGTCCTGTATCTGCCTGGCGCTGCCGTTCCCGGCTCAGGCGCTGGAGTTTTCCGGTTATCTGCGCAGCGGCGTCGGCAGTGCGACCAATGGCCGTTCCCAATCCTGCTTCCAGTTGCCCGGGGCACAGACTAAATACCGATTGGGCAATGAGTGCGAGCAGTATGGGGAACTGGAGCTGCGCCAGGATCTTTTCACTCTCGACGATGGCTCGGTGTTGAGCGTGGACGGCATGGCATCGCTGTACAACCGCTATGACCGCACGCCGACTTTCCAGGGTGAAAACGGCTCGGCGCGCATGCCGCAGATGTATGCCCAATGGTCGAACATGCCCAGTCTGAACGGCGGGTCGCTGTGGGCTGGTCGGCGTTATTACAAACGTAACGACATCCATATCTCGGATTTCTACTACTGGAACCAGAGTGCTACCGGTGGCGGGATCGAGGACGTGCTGATCGGCGGGCTGAAATACAGCTACGCCTTCTCGCGCAAGGACAACCTCTACCAGAAAGACCCGGTCAACCGGCATGACTTCAACGTCGCCGGTTTCAGGACCAACCCCGGCGGCGAGCTGGAATTTGGCCTGAGCTTCATCGACCGGGCGGACCGTCGTGACGCCCATCGCGGTTGGGCCCTGACCGCCCAGCATGTGCAGCAGGACTTCCTGGGCGGCAAGAATAAACTGGCCTTGCAGTACGGTGAGGGCCCCGGCACTGGGCTGGGGTATACCGGCGATACCGGACTGGACGACAGCAACAAGAGTTATCGTCTGGTGGAGTTTTTCGATTGGCAGCTCACGCCGCGTTTCGGCGGACAGGTGCAGGCGGTGTACCAGAAGGACATCCGCACCGATGGCGCCGACCAGGACTGGCTGTCGTTGGGGGTTCGCCCGGCGTACGCCATCACTGATCAATTCAAGTTGGTGGCCGAACTGGGTCATGACCAGGTTCAGGCCAGCGGTGGAACACGCAAACTGAGCAAAGTTACCTTTGCGCCCACCTGGTCGCCCAAGGGCCCGGAATTCTGGGCTCGTCCGGAAATACGGCTCTATTACACCTACGCCAGTTGGAACGAGGCGGCCAAGCGTGCAGCCAATGAACTGGCAGCCGGCTCGGCGCTGTCGGACACCGGTGTATTCGGCGGTGCGCGACATGGTTCCAACGTGGGCCTGCAGGTCGAATACTGGTGGAAATGACCCGTGTAGCGCGGGTCGCTGATCTCTGCGTGCCCGCGATGCCAAAAAGAACAGACAGCAGCAGGTGAAGTCTCATGAACACAACGCAACCTTTGCAATTGCTCGCACCGCTGTCCGGGGTCTTGATGCCCTTGGACAGTGTGCCGGACCCCGTCTTCTCGAGCCGTGTGGTGGGGGATGGCATCTGCATCGATCCGACCTCGCAGACCCTTTGCGCGCCGCTTTGCGGTGTCATCGGCACGCTTCAGGACAGCGCCCATGCGGTGAGTGTCACCGCTGACAACGGCGTCCAGGTGCTGATGCACATTGGTCTGGACACGGTCAACCTGGCGGGCAAGGGGTTCACCTCGCGGGTGACCATGGGGCAACGGGTCGAGGCCGGCCAGCCGCTGATCGATTTTGATGCCGACTACATCGCCCTGCATGCGCGCAGCCTGTTGACGCTGATGCTGGTGGTCAGCGGCGAACCCTTCAGCCTGCTCGGGGACGAGACGAGCTGTATCGAGAGTGGTGCGCCGTTGCTGCGTGTGTGTCCGACGGAACAAGGACCCGTCGACGAGGCGCAGCAGGGTTCGATGCTGTTTTCCGGGTCGCTGATCGTGCCCAATGAAAGTGGCCTGCATGCCCGTCCTGCTGCGGTGTTCGCCCAGGCGGCCAAAGGGTTTGATGCCAATATCCAACTGCATAAGCAGCAAGCCAGCGCCAACGGCAAGTCACTGGTCGCGATCATGGCGTTGCAGACGGTCAAGGGCGACAGCGTGCAGATCAGCGCCGCCGGCCCTCAGGCCGGACAGGCCATCGAAGCGTTGGAACAATTGCTGTTGTCGGGGTGCGGCGAGACGGTGCAAGCGCCGCTGACGGCGGCGCCGCCCGTCACTGTCGAGCCGTCGATGCCCGGCCGGCTACGGGGTGTTTGTGCGTCGCCCGGTTCGGCGTTTGGTGAAGTGGTCCAGGTCGCCTCCCAGGTGTTGGACATTGAGGAGGCGGGTGTCGGTATCGAGGTTGAGCAGGCCGCCCTGGATCAAGGCCTGGAGCAAGCGACGCAAGCCTTGAAGGTGTTGCAGGACGAGGCGGCAGGCAGTGTCCAGGCGCAGATTTTTCGGGCCCATCAAGAGTTGCTGGAAGACCCCACTTTGCTGGAGCAGGCCCAAGCCTTGATCGCCGAGGGCAAGAGCGCGGCATTCGCCTGGAGAACCGCTACCGAGGCGAGCGCTGCGCTGTTCCAGCAATTGGGCAGCGCTTTGCTGGCCGAGCGGGCTGCGGACCTGGCCGACGTCGGACAACGGGTGCTCAAGCTGATCCTGGGGCTAGAGGATAACGCCTGGAACCTGCCTGAACGGGCGATCCTGGTGGCCGAGCAACTGACGCCATCCCAGACCGCCAGCCTCGACACCTCACGCATCGCCGGTTTCGTCACTGTGGGGGGCGGCGCCACCAGCCATGTCGCGATCCTGGCCCGTGCGCTGGGCCTGCCCTCGTTGTGTGGCGTGGCGCACCCCGTGCTGGCCCTGGGCAACGGCACCCGGGTGTTGCTGGATGCCGACAGTGGCGAGCTGCACGTGAATCCGGATCAAGCCCTGGTCGAGCAACGCCAGGCCACTCGGGACCGGCAGCGCCAGCGGCATCAGCGTGACCTTGAACAAGCGGCCCTGGCGGCTCGTACCCTTGACGGTCATCGAGTCGAGGTCAGCGCCAATGTCGGGTCGCTGCGGGACGTGGAGCAGGCCATGAGCCTGGGTGGCGAAGGTGTCGGGCTGTTGCGCTCCGAGCTGCTTTACCTGGATCGCGCTCAGCCACCTGGCCATGACGAGCAAGCGGCCCTTTACAGTGCCGTCGCCCGGGCCCTGGGACCGGAACGCAATCTGGTGGTACGTACCCTGGACGTGGGCGGGGACAAGCCGCTGGCCTATGTGCCAATGGCTCATGAGGCCAACCCATTCCTCGGCATGCGCGGTATTCGCCTGTGCCTGGAACGTCCCCAGTTGTTGCGTGAACAGTTCCGGGCAATTCTTGCCTGTTCGGGGCTGGCGCGGCTGCACATCATGCTGCCCATGGTCACGCAACTGGCGGAGCTGCGCCTGGCGCGGCAAATGCTGGACGAAGAGGTCTGCCACCTGGGACTCAAACAGGCGCCGAAGCTGGGCATCATGATCGAGGTGCCGGCGGCGGCGCTGATGGCCGACCTGTTTGCCCCAGAAGTGGATTTCTTCTCCATCGGAACCAACGATCTGACCCAATACGCCCTGGCCATGGACCGTGACCACCCACGGCTGGCCAGCCAGGCCGACAGCCTGCATCCCTCGGTGTTGCGCCTGATCACCCGTACGGTCGAGGCCGCCCGTGCCCATGGCAAATGGGTCGGTGTGTGTGGTGCGTTGGCTTCGGAACCCCTGGCGCTGCCGGTGTTGCTGGGGTTGGGCGTGGATGAGTTATCGGTCAGTGTGCCGCTGATTCCGGCGATCAAGGCCTGCGTGCGTGAATGGAACCTGAGCGAGTGCCGCACGCTGGCTCAACAGGCCTTGGGCCAGGAAAGCGCCGAGCAGGTGCGTGAGCTCCTGCGTATTCACTCATCCACGGCCACCTCGGCCACCCTGGCCATGGAGCATTGAACATGTTCGACAAACTACAACAGGCATTCTGGAAAGCCCTGACCCCGGACCTGGTACCGGAAGAGCCCAAGCGGCCTGGCTCGGTAGAGGGACTGGCGCCGGCCATCATCGCCGCGTTGGGCGGTGCGGATAACCTCAAGGCGCATCAGCCTGTGGCGTTGACGCGACTGCGAGTGGAACTGCGAGATGCGGCGCGGATCGACCGGATAGGGTTGAGCGCCGCCGGTGTGGCTGGCGTGATGACGCTGGACAACGGTGTGGTGCATCTGATCACCGGCTTGCGAGGCTGAACCGAACCTGGCACATGGCGATAACGGTTCCGGGGGCTGCTGCGCAGCCCAACGGAAATAAATCCCCTCGCCACAAGGGGAGGTGTTTCCCAGGTGTCTGTGCCCAGCCGCTGCGCAAAGTCGGGTTCTAAATTGTGCTTAAATGCCAACGCCCCCATCGTTGCTCTTGGCTTGTCCTCGTTTGTCCGTCGCTCTCTGCAAGTGAATGCGCACAGCTGTCGGCCGCTCACAAGAAGACTGCAAACCTCCATCCAAGAACACCGTGCCGACCCACTCAGAAACGGTGTCACCGCCTTTATGTTCAAACGCATCCTATCCGCTCTGAGCGGTAAGAAATCCAGCACCTCGACAGCGGTTTCTTCCGCGCACACTGATGCGCCGCCGCCCCAGCCGGACGAGAGTGAATTGATCACGGTCTACGACAGCTACGGTCGTGAGATGCAGATCACCCGCAACGAGTGGCGCGACAACGTTTTCCTGCCAAACCTGCGAGAGAAATGGAAGTCTGCCGACGAGCTCTACAGCCTGATTATCTCGGGGTTGAATGATGGCTTTGTCGCTGACTTGATCCCGGCCGCTGCACAACTAATCGAGATCGACAGCCATCCCGAGCGCAGCCATGTCATTCAGGGCATTGTGCTGCTGGAGAACGGCCAACTCGATGCCGCCGAAAATGCGCTGCGCACGGGGATGGCGAAAGTCGGCGCGACAGGCACCTTGCTGACTAACCTGGCCAAGGTCTTCAGCAAGCGAGGCGAGCAGGCGCTTACCGATGAGACGCTTTGGCACGCGATCCAGGCTGACCCCAATCAAGAGAATGGCCTGTTGTGGTGGGCGGCCATTCAGCGGGAAAGGGCCGGCGAGGCGGGCTATCTCGAGGCGCTGCGTACCGTGGCTGCGTTACCCGACAGTTGGCGTGCGCCCTTGTGGTTGGCGCGTCATTGCCTGGAACAGAAGGACGTCGAGTCGGCGCGCGTGTTTTACGCGCAGGTGCTGACGGCGGGTACGTTCGACGGCAGTGCGCTGATGATGATCTCGGGTGACTTGGGTAACAACGGCCAGATTCCACTGATCGTCGAGTTGGTCGGGCCTGTCTACGATGAGCACAAACACGACCCCATGGCCGGTATCAACTTGCTGCGCGCCTACCAGGAACTTGGCCAGGCGGCCGAAGGCGAGGCGCTGCTCGCCCGCCTGTATGCCCTGGGTTTTGCGCCGATCAAAAGCCAGCTCGACCAGTTTGCCCAAGCCTTCCAGCAAATGCACAAGCAGGACGCCCAAGGCGTGCCGGTGGATCCTGAAAACCTGAAGTTCGCGACGTTGGCATTGAGCCAGCCGATCTGGCACTACGGTTTGCGCAACGCCGATTGGTTCTTCGCGCAGAAACCGGAAGGGGCAGCGCAAATCGGTTTCTTCGCGCTGTCCAAAAGCACAGACGCTGTAGTACGCGCCGAATCGCAACGGGAGGACGAACTGGGACGCTTCTCGCGCGCCATTCCTCTATACCTGGCCGAAGCCGTGCACTACTGGAGCGACCATGTAGGCACTTGTTATATCCAGATCGTGGAAGGCGGCGGCCCAGTGCTATCGGGGTGTGAAGCCGACGGCCAGGCGCTCTTCGATGTCGTGCCGCCGACGATGAAGGCTTTCATCACCGGTGAGATCGGCTGTTCGGGTGACGGTGATCAAGGCCAATGGCAGCTTTCCCTGAGCCTCTGGGACTGCGCAACCCGCACCAGGCAAACGACCGAAAGCGGCAGCGCGGCGAAGGCCGGCATCGGCGCTCTGGTACTCGACCTCGAGCAGCGCTTGCTTGCCCGCATTGGCCTGAGGCGCGAGACACCCATTGATTCGTTCTACCTGCATCCCACCGCCGAGGTCCTGCCGGTCTACCTGACCGAGTTGGGCCAGGCCTTCATGCTGACGCTGCTGGCGAACGGGCGTCTGCCTAAATCCGCAATGTGGGGTGAGCGTGCCATGCTCGATTGGCCGCTCAACATGGCCCTTCATTGGCCCACGGTAGAAGTCGCCAAGCTGATGTACATCTCCGGGTTGGGCAAGGCCCACGATTACCAGTCAGACGTACTCGCCGAATACAAAGAGCGCAGCCTGCAGTGGCTGCGTGAGTTGGAGCAGGCGGGCAACCCTGCATCGCGCTTGGCGCCATTGATATGGAAGGTGTTCGGTATGCAGGCGGAGCTACACGCTTACCTGCGCCACTTGCCCGACGATACAAGTGCTGCGCACAAGGCCTGGCTGGAGCGGGTGAGCGAGGCTTAATGATCGACAAGGCGCTCGAAGACGGCCCAGGCGACTGACGGCATGGGTTGGCCGGCGTGCGTCCCTGGCGCGTTCTATACCCCGGGCACCCCATTCCGGCGACAGCCATGCCGCAACAAGGAGCCGGCCATGAACGACACCCAACGACTTGCCGCCTTGCGTATGGTTTTGATCGTTGTCGGCCTGATCGCCGTCTTCGCGATCTGCCGCTGATGAACCTGTGGCCGTCTGGCTGGGCGTGGCACAGCGGCCATTCCCACTATCCGTTGATGATTGTCGGAATCTACGCCACCCTCGGTGTGTTCCTGCTGATGGCGTCGTGCGATCCGATGAAACACCTGAGCCTGATCTGGTTCACGGTATGGTCGAGCATCGTGCACGGCGTGATCATGGCCGTGCAGTCCTTCGACGTCGAGACGGATGGGACCCGGCATATGGGGCATTTACTCGGCGATGTGCCGGCGCTGTTCATCGTCGCGGCGGCACTGGCTTCTTTCATGCCTCGGGGCGAGAAGGCACGTTCGCTGCACGATTGAGCACCGTCTCGATGGGTACAGAAAAAACCTGTTGATAACCTCCTCTGGTTTTTTTCATTTTTGCAGCCCTTACCGTTTCTCATCTGCGGGTGTATCGTATTCGCCTTTTGCGGGCCCAACGGTTCGCCGCAGATTCAATAGGTGGTTGCGTTCATGTCCTTTACCCGTCGCCAAATACTCGGTGGCCTGGCCGGTCTTGTTGTCGTTGGCGTGGGTGCAGGAGGTGCGTCGCGGTACTGGTTAGGCAAGCGCGCCGATGCCGAGGCCGGTCACGACTATGAATTGATCGCCGCACCGCTGGACGTCGAGCTGGTGGCCGGGCACAAGACCCAGGCCTGGGCGTTTGGCCCCTCGGCACCGGGCACCGAGCTGCGGGCGCGCCAGGGTGAATGGCTGCGGGTTCGCTTCATCAATCACCTGCCGGTCGCTACCACCATTCATTGGCACGGGATCCGTTTGCCACTGGAGATGGACGGCGTGCCGTATGTCTCGCAATTGCCGGTGTTGCCGGGCGAGTATTTCGATTACAAGTTCCGCGTGCCAGACGCCGGCAGCTATTGGTATCACCCTCACGTCAACAGCAGCGAAGAGCTCGGGCGTGGGCTGGTGGGCCCGTTGATCATCGAAGAGCGTGAGCCCACCGGTTTCAAATACGAGCAGACGTTGAGCCTCAAGAGCTGGCATGTGGATGAGCAGGGCGAGTTCGTTGCTTTCAGCATTCCCCGTGAGGCGGCGCGTGGCGGCACGGCCGGACGACTGGCGACGATCAACGGCGTACCGGAAGCGGTGATTGATCTGCCGGCCGGGCAGATCACCCGGGTACGCTTGCTCAACCTGGACAACACCCTGACCTATCGCATCAATATCCCAGGCGTTGAAGCGCAGATCTATGCGCTGGACGGCAACCCCATCGAACCGCGGCCGTTGGGCAAGGAATACTGGCTTGGCCCGGGCATGCGCATTTGCCTGGCGATCAAGGCGCCGCCAGCCGGCGAAGAGTTGTCGTTGCGCAATGGCCCGGTGCGCCTGGGGACCTTGCGTTCGGTGCCCAACAGTGACACGCCAAGCCAATGGCCGCAGGCGCTGCCGCCCAACCCGGTGTCGGAACCGGACCTGGCCAATGCCGAGAAACTCAACTTCAATTTCGAATGGGTCGGCTCGGTGTCGGTCAATGTCGACAATGGCAAGCCGCCGAGCCTGTGGCAGATCAACGGCAAGGCCTGGGACATCACCGACAAGACCTGCGCCGACCGGCCGATTGCCACGCTGAAGAAAGGCCAGAGCTACATTTTCGAATTGAAGAACATGACCCAGTACCAGCACCCGATCCATTTGCACGGCATGAGCTTCAAGGTGATCGCGTCGAACCGGCACAAGGTTATCCCATATTTCACCGACACTTACCTGCTGGGCAAGAACGAGCGGGCGCAGGTGGCGTTGGTGGCGGATAATCCAGGCGTATGGATGTTCCACTGTCATGTGATCGACCACATGGAAACCGGCCTGATGGCCGCCATCGAGGTGGCGTGATGCGCCAGATTCGCCCTGCCAGGATCATTGACCGCAGCCGTGACCAGGACTTCATGCGCGAAGCCCTGGCCCTCGCCGCACAAGGCGCGGCCCTGGGCGAAGTGCCGGTGGGCGCAGTGTTGGTGCAGGACGGCGAGATCATCGGACGCGGCTTCAACTGCCCGATCAGTGGCCATGACCCCAGCGCCCACGCGGAAATGGTCGCCATCCGCGCCGCCGCACTGGCGGTGAGCAACTATCGCCTGCCCGGCAGCACGCTGTATGTGACGCTGGAACCGTGCAGCATGTGCGCTGGGCTGATCGTCCATTCGCGTATCGCCCGGGTCGTCTACGGCGCCCTGGAGCCCAAGGCCGGCATCGTGCAGAGCCAGGGGCAGTTTTTCAGTCAGGGCTTTTTGAACCATCGGGTGATGGTCGAGGGCGGGGTGTTGGCTGAGGAATGCAGCACCGTGCTGAGTGAGTTCTTCAAGGCCCGAAGAGCCAAGTCCCAAGACTGACACCGACCCCCTGTGGGAGCGAACTTCTGTAGGAGTTCACTCCCACAGAAGCTCTCGCACAGGCGGCTTAGGCGATTTACTTACGCGCCACAATCACCGCCCGCATCGGCGCCGGCAACCCTTCGATGGTTTTGCTGTGGTCGGTGGGGTCGAGGAAGTCGCTCAGCGACTGATACTTCATCCACTCGGTGCTGCGCTGTTCCTGCACGGTGGTCAGGCTCACGTCCACGCAACGCACATCGCTGAATCCGGCGCGGCGTAGCCAGCGTTCCAGGGCCGGGACCGACGGCAGGAACCACACGTTGCGCATCTGCGCGTAGCGGTCCTCAGGCACCAGCACCTGGTGTTCGTCGCCCTCGATCACCAGGGTTTCCAGCACCAGTTCGCCGCCCTTGACCAGGCAGTCCTTCAAGGCCAGCAGGTGCTCGATTGGCGAGCGCCGGTGGTAGAACACGCCCATGGAGAACACCGTGTCGAAACCTTCCAGCTCCGCTGGCAGGGCTTCGAAGGGGAACGGCAAATGCCAGGCGTTGGGCTGCGAGAGGTAGCGCTGCACCGCCTGGAACTGGCAGAAGAACAGCCAGTTGGGGTCGACGCCGATCACCGTGTCAGCTCCGGCACCGAGCATCCGCCACATGTAGTAGCCGTTGCCGCAGCCGACGTCGAGGATGCGCTTGCCTTTCAGGTCCAGGTGCGGGGCCACCCGCGACCACTTCCAGTCCGAGCGCCATTCGGTGTCCACGTGCACGCCAAACAGGTCGAAAGGTCCTTTGCGCCAAGGCGACAGGCCCATTAACGCGGTACGCATTTGCGCACGGGTTTCGTCGGAACAATCGGTGTCGAGCGTCAGGCCGTTCAGCAGGTCGACTGTGCTGGGTTGCAAGGCCGGCAGCGCATCGAGCGCGCTTTGCCAACGCTCAAGATCGCCATGACCCTTTTCCATCTTGTTGTCGAGTTGCGTCTGCAGCGTCGCGGCCCAATCGGCCAGGGGTGTGCCGGCCAGATGGCGGGCGAGGGGGGACAGATCAATCATGGCAGGGCAATCAACGAGGCGAAGTTAAGACACTGGAACCACGGCACGACTTTTGAGAACCCGGCCGCCAGCAGGCGCTCGCGGTGTTCTTCGAGGCTGTCGGGCTTCATGACGTTTTCGATGGCGCTGCGTTTCTGGGCAATTTCCAGCTCGCTGTAACCGTTGGCGCGTTTGAACGCCACGTGCAGGTCGGTGAGCAGAGCGTGTTCCTCGGCATCGTTGAAACGCAACTTTTCCGACAGGATCAGGGCGCCACCCGGCAGCAAGGACTGGCGGATGCGGCTCAACAGTGCGGTGCGCTGGTCCGGCGCGATGAACTGCAGGGTGAAGTTCAGTGCCACTACCGAGGCCGGCTGGAACGCCAGGGCGAGGATGTCGCCTTCGATCACTTCCACCGGCAGCAGCTCCTGGAACATCGAGTCCTGGCCGTTGAGGTATTCACGGCAGCGCTCGACCATGGCCGCCGAGTTATCCACCGCGATCACCCGGCAACCGTCGGTGCGCACATGGCGGCGCAGGGCCTGGGTCACAGCGCCCAGGGACGAGCCCAGGTCGTAGAGCACGCTGCCCGGCTGAGCGAATTGCGCGGCGAGCACGCCGAGGTTTTCGACAATGGTCGGGTAACCCGGCACCGAACGCTTGATCATGTCCGGAAACACCCGCACCACGTCCTCGTTGAAGGCGAAGTCCGGCACTTGGGCCAGGGGTTGGGCGAATAGGCGATCGGGGTCTTTGCTCACGGCAGTTCCAGCGGGATGGGTGGTGAAAAGGCCGGCATTTTAACCAAAAAAACTATGGGAGCGAGCTTTGTGGGAGCAAGCCTTGCTCCCACAGAGCTTTGCTTCCACATTCATCTTTGTTCAGTGCGGTTTTTGGGTAAACGCCGACGCCGTAATCCCCCATTGGCCCAGCCAATAACTGACGATGATCAGGTAAGGCGCGGCGTGGAAGGGCTGCACGAACCGGTTGATGCCGATCAGGCTGTCGGAGAACACAAACGCCAGCGCCCCGCAGGCGGCCAGCCAGGCCGAGCGTTTCGGCACGCTGGTGCCCAGGCGCGCCAACGCACGCCAAAGCATGGCGCTGATGGTCAGGCCGTAGACAATCACCGGCACCAGCAACGACCCAAGGCCGTTCGACACCAGGATCCCCAACAGCATCGCACCGATGCCCAAGGCCAGGGCCAAGGGCAGCAGCGCTGGGCGGCGGCAGTCGCTGAGGTAGGCTTTCAGGTAGGCCAGGTGCGCCAGCAGAAACGCGCCGAGGCCGAACACGAACAGATCCCCCGGCCAGGCCAGCAACACGTCACCCATCAGTGAAAAAATCAGCCCGAGGCTGATCCAGCGTCGATAGTCACTGGGCGGCGCATCGTGCAACCAGCCGAGCAGGGCCAGGACCGGCATGGGTTTGACCAGCAGGCACAACAGCGTAGCGTGCACGGTCAGGCCGTACAGGTAGGTGGCTGCGCCCATCAGTGCAAGGATCAGCCAGCCCACGGTCAATTCACCGAAATGGCGCAGTCGAAGGTTTCCACGGGAGGCACTTCCGGGGCCCAGGGTTGTTGATACGTCAGGCGCAAGCGCCCGGTGCCGGCGCTGAACGCCTGGAAGCGCCAGGTCGAGACACCCGCGGCGCCGACGATGCCGGCGTCTTCCGGGTTGCGATAAACCTCCGGGCCCAAGCCTTTGAGCACGCCACCGGCCGAATCCTGGATCGCCCAGCGATAACCGGTGCTGGGGTTGCTGGGCAGGCTCAGGATCAGGTTCTGCCCGCTATTGAGCCTTAATGGGCACTGGCTCAGTTTTTCCACGGTCACGCTGTGTTTCGGTTGCGTGGCGCAGGCGCTCAGCAGGGCTAGGCTGAAGGGGACGAGCAGGCGGGTGAGGGACATAAGGGCAACGGCTCCGGCATTCACGACGAACGGCGAGCATAACCGAAGATGCTACTGGGTGTGTCAGGTGAGAATGTGGTGTTGCTCCCACAATGGACCTTTGTTGCGCACAAAATCTGTGGGCGACAATTAACCCTGTGGGAGCAAGGCTTGCCCGCGACGGGGCCCGCACAAGCGCTAGAGGACGATCAGAACAACACCTTCGCCACATCCGCAAACTGCTTGGCAAAGTGCACCGTGACGCCTTCCTTGAGGTAGTCCGGCAGTTCTTCGAAGTTGCCCCGGTTGGCTTCCGGCAGGATCAGTTCGTTGATTTTCTGCCGCCGCGCCGCGATGACCTTTTCGCGCACCCCGCCAATTGGCAGGACGTGCCCGGTGAGGGTCAGTTCGCCGGTCATGGCCACGCCTTTTTTCGGTGGCTGGTTGCGGGCCAGGGACAGCAAGGCGCTGGCCATGGTCACGCCGGCGCTCGGACCGTCCTTGGGCGTGGCGCCTTCCGGTACGTGCAGGTGAACGAAGGCCTCGTCGAAGAACTTCGGATCACCGCCAAATTGCTTCAGGTGCGAACTGACGTAGCTGTGGGCGATTTCCGCCGATTCTTTCATCACGTCCCCCAGTTGCCCGGTCAGCTTGAAGCCGCGATTGAGGGTGTGGATGCGCGTCGCTTCGATCGGCAAGGTCGCCCCGCCCATGCTGGTCCAGGCCAGGCCGGTGATCACGCCGATGCCGGACAACACCTGTTCGTTGCGAAATACCGGTTTGCCCAGAGAGGCCTCGAGGTCTTTTGGCCCGAGCTTGATCACGGCCTTGGGGTCGTCGATCAGCTTCATCACCGCCTTGCGCACCAATTTGCCCAGCTGTTTCTCCAGCTGTCGCACCCCGGCTTCACGGGCATAGCCGTCGATCAGGGCCTTGAGGGCGCTGTCGTTGATACTCAGGCTGCCCTTGGACACGCCAGCCTTGCTCAGTTGTTTGGGCCACAAGTGGCGCTTGGCGATGGCGACTTTTTCTTCGGTGATATAGCCCGACAGGCGGATCACTTCCATCCGGTCCAGCAGCGGGCCGGGGATCGAGTCCAGGGTGTTGGCGGTGCAGACGAAGAGCACTTTCGACAGGTCCAGGCGCAGGTCCAGGTAGTGGTCGAGGAATTCGACGTTCTGCTCCGGGTCGAGGGTCTCGAGCAAGGCCGAAGCCGGATCGCCCTGATAGCTCTGGCCCATCTTGTCGATCTCGTCGAGCATGATCACCGGGTTCATCACTTCGACATCTTTCAGCGCCTGCACCAGCTTGCCCGGCTGGGCGCCGATGTAGGTGCGCCGATGACCCTTGATCTCGGCTTCGTCACGCATGCCGCCGAGGCTGAAGCGGTAGAACGGTCGCCCCAGGGATTCGGCGATGGATTTGCCGACGCTGGTCTTGCCCACGCCCGGCGGCCCCACCAGCAACACGATGGAACCACTGATCTCGCCTTTGTAGGCGCCGACGGCGAGGAACTCCAGGATGCGGTCCTTGATGTCGTCCAGGCCGGCGTGGTGCTTGTCGAGCACCTTGCGCGCGTGCTTGAGGTCAAGCTTGTCCTGGCCATACACGCCCCACGGCACCGAGGTCGCCCAATCCAGGTAATTGCGGGTGACGGCATATTCCGGCGAGCCGGTTTCCAGGATCGAGAGCTTGTTCATTTCCTCTTCGATGCGCTTCTGCGCCTGGGCCGGCAGCACCTTGCCTTCGAGCCGCTGCTCGAACTGTTCGATATCGGCGCTGCGGTCGTCCTTGGTCAGCCCCAGTTCCTGCTGGATGACCTTGAGCTGTTCCTTGAGGAAGAACTCGCGTTGATGTTCGCCGATCTTGTTGTTGACCTCGGCGGAAATCTCTTTCTGCAGCCGCGCCACTTCGACTTCCTTGCGCAGCATCGGCAGGACTTTTTCCATGCGCTTGAGCATGGGTACGCAGTCGAGCACTTCCTGCAGTTCATTGCCGGTGGCGGAGGTGAGCGCGGCGGCAAAGTCGGTCAGCGGCGAAGGGTCGTTGGGGCTGAAGCGGTTGAGGTAGTTCTTCAGCTCTTCGCTGTACAGTGGGTTGAGCGGCAGCAGTTCCTTGATCGCATTGATCAGCGCCATGCCGTAGGCCTTGACCTCGTCGGTCGGCTCGCTCGGCTGGTGCGGGTATTCGACTTCCACCAGGTACGGTGGGCGATGGTGCTTGAGCCAGGTGCGGATACGCACGCGGGTCAGGCCCTGGGCGACGAATTGCAGTTTGCCGCCTTCCCGGCTGGCGTGGTGCACCTTCACCAGCGTGCCGTACAGCGGCAGTTTCGAGGTGTCGAAATGGCGCGGGTCTTCCTGGGGCGATTCCATGAAGAACAGCGCCAGGGAGTGATGTTCGGACTGGGCCACCAGCTCCAGAGTCTCGGCCCACGGTTCTTCATTGACGATGACCGGCAACACCTGGGCCGGGAAGAAGGGGCGATTGTGGATCGGGATGATGTAGACCTTGTCTGGCAAGTTCTGGCCAGGCAGGGCCAGGTCGGTGCCGGAGGAGGTATGTTCGATGTGTTCGGAATCAGCGTATTCGTTCGTGGCTTCGGTAGAGTGCTGGTCGCTCATGGGGCACCTGCGCAATGGGGTATGGGTCTTAGATGGGGCAGGTGGGGGGTGGTTTCAATGGTGGGTGACTGTTAGCGGTTATTTCATTGGCGGGTTTACCCCGTAGGAGCTGCCGAGCGAAGCGAGGCTGCGATCTTACCCCTGAGGCTTGAGTCTCAAGTGAAAGATCAAAAGATCGTCCGAACGCGGCCCGAGCCTGCGGCAGCTCCTACGGGAGGCGCGTCAGGCAACCCGGTTCAAGTCGTTATGACGCGTCTCCTTCAGGCACAGCACGGCGACTACGCTGAGCAGCGCGGCCGCTGAAACATAACCCCCGACATAGCTCAAACCGCCCATCGCCACCAGTTTCTGGGCGAAGAATGGCGCAGCCGAGGCGCCGACGATACCGCCCAGGTTGTAGGCGGCCGAAGCACCGGTGTAGCGCACGTGGGTCGGAAACAGTTCCGGCAGCAAGGCGCCCATGGGGGCAAAGGTCACGCCCATCAGGAACAGCTCGATGCACAGGAACAGCGCCACGCCGCCGGTCGAGCCGTGGGTCAGCAAGGGTTCCATGAGGAAACCCGAGGCAATCGCCAGTACACCACCGAGGATCAATATGGGTTTGCGGCCGTAGCGGTCGCTGGCCCAGGCTGACAGGGGCGTAGCGGCGGCCATGAACAGCACGGCAAAGCACAGCAGACCCAGGAAGGTCTCGCGGCTGTAGCCGAGGGTGGACACACCGTAGCTCAGGGAAAACACCGTCGAGATATAGAACAGCGCGTAACACACCACCATCGCCGCCGCGCCCAGCAAGGTTGGCGCCCAGTGCTGGCTGAACAGTTCGACCAACGGCATCTTCACCCGCTCCTGGCGAGCCATGGCATTGGCGAACACCGGCGTTTCGTGGAGCTTGAGCCGTACATAGAGGCCGACCATCACCAGCACGGCACTGAGCAGGAACGGAACCCGCCAACCCCAGGCGCGAAATTGTTCATCGTCCAGGCTGATGGCCAGGGTCAGGAACAGTCCGTTGGCCGCCAGGAAGCCGATGGAAGGCCCCAGTTGGGGGAACATGCCGAACCAGGCGCGCTTGCCTTTGGGCGCGTTCTCGGTGGCAAGCAGCGCCGCGCCGCCCCACTCGCCGCCCAACCCCAGGCCCTGGCCGAAACGCAGCACGCAGAGCAGGATCGGCGCCCAGGCGCCAATGCTGGCGTAGCCGGGCAGCACACCAATGAGGGTGGTGCACACGCCCATCAGCAGCAGGGACGCCACCAGCGTCGACTTGCGCCCGATCCGGTCGCCGAAATGGCCGAACAGCGCAGAGCCCAGCGGACGGGCAAGGAAGGCGATGCCGAACGTCAGGAAGGACGACAGCATCTGTGCCGTGCCTGAGGTTTGCGGGAAGAACACTGGCCCGATCACCAGGGCCGCAGCCGTGGCGTAGACATAGAAATCGTAGAACTCGATGGCGGTACCGATGAAACTCGCGGTGGCCACGCGGGTGGTCGAATTTGTCGGCTGGGCAGACACAGTCTCGTTGCAGGTAGCAGTCGTCATGCGGTTATCCCTGACAGTCATGGCTCCATTGGAGCGAATTATTATGGTCGAACCCCCAGGGATGTGGGCGGGTATCCTTTCGCTGCTTCGGGTAGGAACAGGCGCAGGACTGATGCGGATTGTGCCGATGGTCGGGCCGGAACCGGCTGGGTGCGGATAAGCACGGGGCTCGGGCGGGGCTGGGTAAGCGGCTTGAGTATAGGAAGGAGGCTAACGAATCAACAAGACAGCCCGCGCACAATAACGCCACCTGCGATGAGCTTTTGTGGCGAGCGCTGGGCTGCGTCGAGCGGCGCTGCACTCTAGGAGCCGTGTAGGAGCCGTGTAGGAGCTGTCGAGTGCAACGAGGCTGCGATCTTGTGCCAGACAATTGAGTCGGGAGTGAAAGATCAAGATCAAGATCAAGATCAAGATCAAAAGATCGCAACCTTCGGCAGCTCCTACACGTACCCCATAGGGATCAAGTTCCCTTGCCACAGGGGATGTCAGGAAACGGCAGGCACCGAACTGTTATGCCATGCCAGGACCTGGCTGACACGGTTGTCCACGGTTTCGATGATTTCCAGCCGATAACGGCCGATCTTCAGGCACACCGGGCTTTCGGGGATGGTTTCCAGGGCTTCGGTCACCAGCCCGTTGAGGGTCTTGGGGCCGTCGCAAGGCAGATGCCAGCCCAGGGTCCTGTTCAATTCGCGGATCGACGCCGCGCCATCGATCATCAGGCGACCATCGGGCTGGGGGTGGACGTGGGGGTTATCGAGGCTGTGCTCGCTTTCGAATTCGCCGACGATTTCTTCCAGGATGTCTTCCAGGGTGACGATGCCCAGTACTTCACCGTATTCGTCCACCACCATGCCCAGGCGCCGCTGCTGCTTATGGAAGTTCAGCAATTGCAGTTGCAGTGGCGTGCTTTCAGGGACGAAGTAAGGCTCGTGGGAGGCGGCCCGTAGCGCTTCCTGGGTCAGGCTCGCATCCGCCAGCAAATGACGGATCTGGCGCGTGTTGAGCACGGCTTCGACCTGGTTGATGTCGCTGTGGAACACCGGCAGGCGGGTGCGACGGTTCAGGCGCAGTTGTTCGATGATCTCACCGATGGGCTCGTCGAGGTTAATCCCATCGACCTCGCTGCGGGGCACGAGGATATCGTTGACGGTGATGTCGTCCAGGGCGTGGATGCCGGAAATCGGGTGCGGCCGGCCGCTTCCATGCTCAGGTTCGTGTTCGCTGCGTGGTGGCGCGGGCATTTCGTTGTCGCTCTGTTGCACCATGCTGGCTTTGCGCGCAAAGGGGCGCAGCAACAATTGGCAGGCACTATTCAACAGCCAGGCAAGCGGATAGAGGATCTTCAACGGTATGCCAAGCAAGGCGTTGCCCAGTGCCAGCACCGCTTCGGGCTGGCGGGTGGCCAAGGTGCGTGGCAGGTAGTCGGCAAACACCAGCAGGGCGGCGCTGGTGCCGAGCCAGGCCACCCAGGGGCCGTTTTCCAGCCAGGTAAAAATTGCCAGCAAGGTGCCGATGACCACGGCCAGGGTGCGGCAGAGGGTATTGCACAGGATCAGACTGGCCAGCGGGAATGTCAGCGTTGCCAGCGGTTTGTCATTGGCGCGCGAGGCCGTGCGCTGGGCCAGCAGGTGTTGCTGGGCGGCTTCGATGGCGGTGAACAGGGCCGACCAGAGGATCAGCACCACCAGCACGGCAAGCAGCGGCGCCACGGGCAATGTGTCCATCAGGGCCGTCCGTCACACATGCAGGATGTATTCGCGGACCAGCTTGCTGCCGAAGTACGCGAGCATCAGCAGGCAGAAACCGGCCAGGGTCCAGCGAATCGCTTTGTGGCCGCGCCAGCCAAGGCGGTTGCGGCCCCACAGCAGCACGCTGAAGACGATCCATGCCAGGCAGGCGAGCAGGGTCTTGTGCACCAGGTGCTGGGCGAACAGATTTTCGACGAACAACCAGCCGGAGATCAGCGACAGCGACAGCAGGCTCCAGCCAGCCCAGAGGAAACCGAACAGCAGGCTTTCCATGGTTTGCAATGGCGGGAAGTTGCGGATCAGCCCGGACGGGTGCTTGTTTTTGAGTTGGTGGTCCTGCACCAGCACCAGCAAGGCCTGGAACACAGCGATGGTGAACAGGCCATAGGCGAGGACCGACAACAGGATGTGGGCAAGGATGCCCGGCTCTTCGTCGATGACCTGCACTGTACCCGACGGCGCGAACTGTGCCAGCAGCACCGTGGTCAGTCCCAGCGGGAACAGCAGCACCAGCAGGTTTTCCACCGGGATGCGCGAGCAGGCCAGCAGCGTCAGGGCGATCACGGCGACGGCGATCAGGCTGGCAGCGTTGAAGAAGTCCAGGCCCAGGCCGATCGGCGTCATCAGGTGGGTATAAAGGCTGGCCGCGTGGCCGAGCACCGCCAGCACGCCAAGCGTGACCAGCAGGCGTTTGTTCGCCTTGGCGCCGGTGGCCAGGCGGGTGCCTTGATAGAGGGTCGCAGCGGCATAAAGGCAAGCGGCGGCGAGGGTGGCAAGCAAGCTGGGTGACAAGGGGAGCATAAATCCTGTTAGGCAAGCCCGAAAGGCGCTGAGTTTGGCATAGAACCCCCTCCGCACGAAAGACCACAGCAACTGACAGTAAGGTGTACGTCGCCCGCTTCTTCGCTATAATCCGCGACCTGCCCACGCCGCAGGCTCGCCGAGCACATTTTTCACGGTCTGGGCCGCCATTATCCCGGTCTCATCTGGGCCTGAAAGGATCGCGCATGTTTGAAAACCTAACCGACCGTCTCTCGCAGACGCTGCGCCATGTCACCGGCAAGGCGAAACTGACCGAGGACAACATCAAAGACACCCTGCGCGAAGTGCGCATGGCGTTGCTTGAAGCCGACGTCGCCCTGCCGGTGGTCAAGGACTTCGTCAATTCGGTCAAGGAACGTGCCGTCGGCACCGAGGTGTCGCGCAGCCTGACACCGGGCCAGGCGTTCGTGAAGATCGTCCAGGCCGAACTCGAAAGCCTGATGGGGGCCGCCAACGAAGACCTGAACCTGAGCGCCGTACCGCCAGCGGTGGTGCTGATGGCTGGTCTGCAGGGCGCGGGCAAGACCACGACGGCCGGCAAGCTGGCGCGCTTCCTTAAAGAGCGCAAGAAGAAGTCGGTGATGGTGGTGTCGGCGGACATCTACCGTCCGGCAGCGATCAAGCAACTGGAAACCCTGGCCAGCGACATCGGCGTGACGTTCTTCCCGTCCGACCTGAGCCAGAAGCCGGTGGACATCGCCCAAGCGGCTATTAAAGAAGCAAAACTGAAATTCATCGACGTGGTCATCGTCGATACCGCCGGTCGCCTGCACATCGATGAAGAGATGATGGGCGAGATCAAGGCGCTGCATGCCGCGATCAACCCGGTGGAAACCCTGTTCGTGGTCGATGCCATGACCGGCCAGGATGCGGCCAACACCGCCAAGGCGTTCGGTGATGCGCTGCCGTTGACTGGCGTGGTCCTGACCAAGGTCGACGGTGATGCCCGTGGCGGTGCCGCGTTGTCGGTACGCGCCATCACCGGCAAGCCGATCAAGTTCATCGGTATGGGCGAGAAGAGCGAGGCGCTCGAACCGTTCCACCCTGAGCGTATCGCTTCGCGCATCCTCGGTATGGGCGACGTACTCAGCCTGATCGAGCAGGCCGAACAGACCCTCGACAAGGACAAGGCCGACAAACTGGCCAAAAAACTGAAGAAGGGCAAGGGCTTCGACCTCGAAGACTTCCGCGACCAACTGCAACAAATGAAGAACATGGGCGGCCTTGGCGGCCTCATGGACAAACTGCCGAACATGGGTGGCGTGAACCTGGCGCAGATGGGCAATGCCCAAGGCGCGGCTGAAAAGCAGTTCAAGCAGATGGAAGCCATCATCAACTCCATGACCCCGGCCGAGCGTCGCGACCCTGAGTTGATCAGTGGTTCGCGCAAACGCCGTATCGCCATGGGCTCCGGCACCCAGGTGCAGGACATCGGTCGCTTGATCAAGCAGCACAAGCAGATGCAGAAAATGATGAAGAAATTCTCCGCCAAGGGCGGAATGGCCAAGATGATGCGCGGCATGGGCGGTATGTTGCCCGGCGGCGGCATGCCGAAAATGTAAAGAATCTGCGCCGGCTGTCATGTCGGCGTTGCCCCGCACGGATGCGGGGATCTCCAGCAAACCCGCGCTAAGCGGGAGCTGACTTGCCGTTTTTCATGACGGCTCTACGGCAAATCTTGATCGCATGGCGCCAGGCGCCGGAAAAAGACATTTGCAAAAGTCCGGATATTCCTTAGAATATGCGGCCTTTCGGGCACCTATGCCCGCTGTGCATTTAGATTTGCAGCACCGACTACAGGAACGATGTTCACATGCTAACAATCCGTCTTGCCCTTGGCGGCTCCAAAAAGCGCCCGTTTTACCACCTGACCGTAACCGACAGCCGCAACCCGCGTGACGGTTCCCACAAGGAACAGGTTGGTTTCTTCAACCCTGTTGCCCGTGGTCAGGAAGTTCGTCTGTCCGTGAACCAAGAGCGCGTAGCCTACTGGCTGAGCGTTGGTGCACAACCTTCTGAGCGCGTTGCTCAGTTGTTGAAGGAATCGGCTAAGGCTGCGGCCTGAGCAATATGAACGCGACGCCAAAAGATGCTGATGATTTGATCGTTATCGGCAAAATCTACTCTGTACATGGCGTTCGCGGCGAAGTGAAGGTGTATTCCTTTACTGATCCGATCAAGAACCTGTTGGACTACAAAACCTGGACGCTCAAGCGCGAAGGTAGCGTGAAACAGGTGGAGCTGGTCAGCGGACGCGGGAACGACAAGTTCCTGGTCGCAAAGCTCAAGGGTCTCGATGATCGTGAAGAAGCACGTCTTCTGGCCGGTTATGAGATCTGCGTGCCGCGCAACCTGTTCCCTGAACTGACCGACGGCGAGTACTACTGGTACCAGCTGGTGGGTCTGAAGGTCATCGACCACCTCGGGCAATTGCTCGGGAAAATCGATCACCTGCTCGAGACCGGTTCGAACGATGTCATGGTGGTCAAGCCTTGCGTTGGCAGCCTGGATGATCGCGAACGCCTGTTGCCCTATACCGAGCAATGCGTGTTGGCCGTCGACCTTGCCGCAGGCGAGATGAAGGTGGAATGGGATGCGGATTTCTAAACGTGGCTAATTTGCGCGTTGAAGTCATCACATTGTTTCCCGAGATGTTTTCCGCCATCAGCGAGTACGGCATAACCAGCCGCGCGGTGAAACAGGAGCTGTTGCAGCTCACCTGTTGGAATCCGCGGGACTACACCACGGATCGACATCACACTGTGGACGATCGCCCGTTTGGCGGTGGTCCGGGTATGGTGATGAAGATCAAACCCCTGGAAGATGCGCTGGTTCAGGCCAGGACGGCAGCCGGGGAGGGTGCGAAGGTGATCTACCTGTCGCCCCAAGGCCGCCAACTGACTCAGTCGGCGGTACGCGAGCTGGCGAATTCGGATGCATTGATCCTGATTGCCGGCCGTTATGAAGGCATTGACGAGCGTTTCATTGAAGCTCATGTCGATGAAGAGTGGTCGATTGGCGACTATGTACTGTCTGGCGGCGAGCTGCCGGCGATGGTCCTGATCGATGCGGTTACACGGCTGCTGCCTGGAGCTTTAGGGCATGCAGATTCCGCTGAGGAAGATTCCTTTACGGATGGTCTGCTGGATTGCCCGCACTACACCCGACCGGAGGTGTATGCGGATCAGCGTGTTCCCGACGTGTTGCTAAGTGGCAATCACGCGCACATCCGGCGTTGGCGTTTACAGCAGTCCCTTGGTCGGACCTATGAACGACGCGCCGATCTTCTGGAAAGCCGCTCGCTTTCTGGAGAAGAGAAGAAGCTGCTCGAGGAATACATCCGCGAGCGGGACGATAGTTAACAACGTATCGATGGTAAGTCCGACGACTTGCCTTAGGAGCACAGCATGACTAACAAAATCATCCTTGCACTCGAAGCAGAGCAGATGACCAAAGAAATCCCTACCTTTGCCCCAGGCGACACCATTGTCGTTCAGGTGAAAGTGAAGGAAGGCGATCGTTCCCGTCTGCAAGCGTTCGAAGGCGTCGTTATCGCCAAGCGTAACCGTGGCGTGAACAGTGCATTCACCGTTCGTAAAATCTCCAACGGTGTCGGCGTAGAGCGTACTTTCCAGACCTACAGCCCGCAAATCGACAGCATGGCTGTCAAGCGTCGCGGTGACGTGCGTAAAGCCAAGCTGTACTACCTGCGTGACCTGTCGGGTAAAGCAGCTCGCATCAAGGAAAAACTGGCTTAAGTCCAGCTTCCGATGCAAAAAAAGCAGCCTGCGGGCTGCTTTTTTGTTGCCTGCGATTTGCTCTTTGAGCACCCTGCATAGCTTCATTTGCCATTTCGATGCCGTGTGTGCCCGCATCCTTCAAGAGTTTTTATGCCAGCCATTGATCATCCGCTGATAGACCAGTTTCTTGACGTCCTCTGGCTGGAGAAGGGCCTGTCCGATAACACCCGCGACGCCTATCGCAGTGACCTGGCGCTGTTCAACGGTTGGTTGCAGGAAAACCACCTGGAACTGATCAACGCCGGCCGGGAATTGATCCTCGATCACTTGGCGTGGCGTCTGGAGCAGAACTACAAACCGCGCTCGACCGCGCGGTTTCTCTCTGGCTTGCGTGGGTTCTATCGCTATTTGCTCCGGGAAAAGCTGATTGCGGTGGACCCGACCTTGCGCGTGGAAATGCCGCAATTGGGGCGGCCATTGCCCAAGTCCCTCTCGGAAGCCGATGTGGAGGCGCTGCTGGCGGCACCCGACCTCAGCGAAGCCATCGGCCAGCGCGACCGGGCGATGCTGGAGGTCTTGTACGCCTGCGGCCTGCGTGTCACCGAGTTGATCAGCTTGACGCTGGAGCAGGTCAACTTGCGCCAGGGCGTGCTGCGGGTGATGGGTAAAGGCAGCAAGGAGCGCCTGGTGCCGATGGGTGAAGAGGCCATCGTCTGGGTCGAGCGCTACATGCGCGATGCCCGCCATGAACTGCTGGGCGGGCGCCCCAGCGACGTGTTGTTCCCCAGCCTGCGCGGCGAGCAGATGACCCGCCAGACCTTCTGGCACCGCATCAAGCACCAGGCCAAGGTGGCCGGGATCAACAAATCCCTCTCGCCCCACACTTTGCGCCATGCCTTCGCCACACACCTGCTCAACCACGGCGCCGACTTGCGGGTGGTGCAGATGTTGCTCGGCCACAGCGACCTGTCCACCACCCAGATCTACACCCACGTCGCCCGGGCGCGGTTGCAGGACCTGCATGCCAAGCATCATCCGCGGGGCTGAAGAAATCCTCAGGGTGAGCCTCTGATTGATGAGTGCTTCAAGATCTCCATGTGGGAGCGTGCTTGCTCGTGATGACAGCGGTATCTTCAGCATCAATGCAGGCTGACCCACCGCCATCGCGAGCAAGCTCAGCTCCACGGGGAATTTGTGGTGGGCGCAAAATCGGCGAGCACCTGGAACGCATGTGAGGGATGTACACCCCTTGTCGCCCGGGCGTGGTGCAGGATCACGCCAAGCATTGCCCAAGTAATCAGGATTCCAGGTTGTTGGATTGACGGAGTATCAAGTCGACGATTTGTCCAATTGTTGTTATGGAATTCCAATCTTCCTGCGAGGATCGCAACTCGAACTGCCATTCCACTTGCATGACAAAGCAAGCCAGGTCGTCATCGATGATCTTGAAGTCATGAATGAAATCGGTCTGCTCTGTCATTTGCGCCGAGTCGATAAAACCGATTGTTTCGACGAACAACTGGATGACTCTCTTGGTGAGTACTTCCCGACTTTGGTTATTTTCCATTTTTTGCCTCGTAGGCACATAGGCCGATACTGACCAGATCAAAGACTGCCAGGCCCGCAGCGACAAACGGGATGCCTCGTCCAATAATGCCGAAAACACGTACAGTACCGAACGTCGCCTTTGCCACTCGAGCCGCGGCAGGTTGCCTGATCAAGGTCCGTGGGAAAAATCTCCAACCGATATAGCTCGCCAAGTTCGTCGTTTTACTGGCGCCGACATGAGTCCAGGCTCCCACCGATACCTTACTGATAGGTATCCCGGCAGCTGCCGTTAAAGCTGTTGCGGCCGTCAGGCCATAATGATCCTGAGTGCATTTCCAGAGATTTTCGATAGTAGTGTCGGGAGTCCGTTGTACAGTACTGAAAGATTCGAAAACCTCGTAGTTGCGTGCAGAAATTGTCCCGATAGGCGTTGGCAACAACATCACGGCGGGGCAGCTCGTCAATGAACTGTTGATGTCAAATGCGATGCGCGTATGAGGCCCCAAATCAATGCCTTCGCGCTTGAGTTCGAAAGTGCTCTGCATGATTGCGGTCGCTAGATCCTTTTCCTGCATTTTGGCGTTCCTTGTCTTTTTGGCCTCGCGTAAATGTTAGGGGAATAGAGAACAAGTATTTCCATGGGCGCCTTAATTAGATGAGTCTGACGCCGCTTGCGGAATCGGCCTACAGCGGCGGCTGACCCACCGCCATCGCGAGCAGCTCAGCTCCCATATCTATGGTTACCCCCTTTTCTGCAACGCTGTTCTTGATGCGTGTTTGGCTTGCTTTCATCTATCCGGCGTCTGAGAGGGGGTATAGGCCCCGCGCTTCGATGAGAACTCGATGCACGACGATCCTTATTTGGGGAGCGGCCTTATGGCCGTGTGGGAGCCCAGGGTTGTCGTCAGACCGGGTGGCCGTTCACGTCATCTGTTATCCAGCATTGCAAAACCAGGTGGGTGGTGCAGATGCTGCTCGGCCACAGCGACCTGTCCACCACCCAGATCTACACCCACGTCGCCCGGGCGCGGTTGCAGGACTTGCATGCCAAGCATCATCCGCGGGGCTGAACGGTGCTCCGTTTTTGTGGCGAGGGAGCTTGCTCCCGCTGGGCGCGAAGCGCCCCTGTTACAGACGCCACTGCTTTCCAAAAAAGAGAGTTCCATTTGCGGCTGCTGCGCAGCCGAGCGGGAGCAAGCTCCCTCGCCACAGGATTTTGATAACTGTTCGTTGTGTGTTGTCGTGCGTCAGCGGCATTCGGTCACGCAGACCTTATGTGGTAGGCTCTGTCAGTTTGCACAGTGGGCGGTTGGAACCCGAATCTGCGGGTCGGCGTTTCCCGTCTCATTTGTTCGCCTCAGGAGTCCCCATGCGTTTGATCCAGATATTCACCGCCGCCGCCATTGCGTTGGCCAGTACCTTTGCCATCGCCGACGACGCGGCCGACAAGGCTATCCGCAAGAGCCTGGAAAACCTTCAGCTCGAAGTGCCGATCGAAACCATCTCGGCCAGTCCCATGGCCGGCCTGTATGAGGTCAAGCTCAAGGGTAGCCGCGTGCTCTACGCCAGCGCCGACGGTCAATACATCGTCCAGGGCAACCTGTTCGAGCTCAAGGGCGGCAAGCCGGTCAATCTCACCGAGATGACCGAGCGCCAGGGCATTTCCAAGTTGATCAACGGCATTCCAGTCGCTGAAACCGTGGTCTATCCGGCGATTGGTGAAACCAAGTCCCACATCACCGTGTTCACCGACACCACCTGCCCGTATTGCCACAAGCTGCATGCCGAAGTGCCGGAGCTGAACAAGCGTGGCATCGAAGTGCGCTATGTTGCGTTCCCGCGCCAAGGCCTGGGCTCGCCGGGCGATGAGCAGTTGCAGGCGGTCTGGTGCTCCAAGGACAAGAAAGCGGCCATGGACAAGATGGTCGATGGCAAGGAAATCAAGGCCGCCAAGTGCGAGAACCCGGTTTCCAAGCAGTTCGCCCTTGGCCAGTCCATTGGTGTGAACGGCACGCCGGCCATCGTTTTGGCCGACGGCCAGGTGATTCCGGGCTACCAGCCGGCGCCACAAGTCGCCAAACTGGCCCTGGGCGCAAAATGATCATCGGCGATCCGCTTCTGAAGATCACGGCTCGGCGAAAACCTTCGTCGGGCCGTTAAACACAAAGTCGCGTTGCTGCGCGGCTGTATTTCACGGCCGACCTTGCGTCGGCCGTTTCATGGGGAGTCAAGAGTGAATCCGGTCAAAGTAGGCATCTGTGGGTTAGGTACCGTCGGTGGCGGCACCTTCAACGTACTTCAGCGCAACGCCGAGGAAATTGCTCGTCGTGCCGGGCGTGGGATCGAAGTGGCACAAATTGCCATGCGCACGCCAAAGCCTCAGTTCCAGACGACCGGTATTGCGATTACCAACGATGTCTTCGAAGTGGCCACGAACCCTGAGATCGACATCGTCATAGAGCTGGTCGGCGGCTACACCGTTGCCCGTGAGCTGGTACTCAAGGCCATCGAGAATGGCAAGCATGTGGTCACCGCGAACAAGGCGCTTATCGCTGTTCACGGTAATGAAATTTTCGCCAAGGCCCGCGAGAAGGGCGTGATCGTGGCTTTCGAAGCTGCCGTGGCCGGTGGTATCCCGGTGATCAAGGCGATCCGCGAAGGCCTGTCGGCCAACCGCATCAACTGGGTTGCGGGGATCATCAACGGCACCGGTAACTTCATCCTCACCGAGATGCGCGAGAAGGGTCGCACCTTCGAAGACGTGCTCGCCGAAGCCCAGGCCCTGGGCTACGCAGAGGCTGATCCGACGTTCGACGTGGAAGGCATCGACGCAGCGCACAAGCTGACGATCCTGGCCTCCATTGCGTTCGGCATTCCGTTGCAGTTCGACAAGGCCTACACCGAAGGCATCACCAAGCTGACCACCGCTGACGTGAACTACGCCGAAGCCTTGGGCTATCGCATCAAGCACCTGGGCGTGGCGCGCAGCACCGCCAACGGCATCGAGCTGCGCGTGCACCCGACCTTGATCCCGGCCGATCGCCTGATCGCCAACGTCAACGGCGTGATGAACGCGGTGATGGTCAACGGCGACGCCTCCGGCTCGACGCTGTTCTACGGCGCCGGTGCGGGCATGGAACCGACGGCCTCTTCGGTGATTGCCGACCTGGTGGACGTGGTTCGTGCCATGACCTCGGACCCGGAAAACCGTGTGCCGCACCTGGCCTTCCAGCCAGACTCACTGTCGGCTCACCCGATTCTTCCGATCGAGGCATGCGAAAGCTCCTACTACCTGCGCATCCAGGCCAAGGACCATCCGGGTGTGCTGGCCCAAGTGGCGAGTATCCTCTCGGAACGCGGCATCAACATCGAGTCGATCATGCAGAAGGAAGTCGAGGAACACGACGGCCTGGTGCCGATGATCCTGCTGACCCACCGTGTGGTCGAGCAGCGCATCAACGACGCGATTGCGGCGCTGGAAGCGCTCCCGGGTGTCGTTGGCCCGGTGGTCCGTATCCGCGTTGAACATTTGAATTAATTTAGCGGCAAGCGGTAAGTTGCAGGTGGCGAACGAAGGCAAACTTGCCTTTGAATGCGTCGCTTGCAGCTTCAACGCTTGAAGCCCAAACCGAAGGTTTGCCCCATGCGCTATATCAGCACCCGCGGCCAGGCACCGGCCCTGAATTTCGAAGATGTCCTCCTGGCCGGCCTGGCCACGGACGGCGGTCTCTATGTGCCGGAAAACCTGCCGCGCTTCACCCAGGAAGAAATCGCTTCCTGGGCCGGCCTGCCGTATCACGAACTGGCGTTCCGGGTCATGCGCCCATTCGTCACCGGCAGCATTCCGGACGCCGACTTCAAGAAAATCCTGGAAGAGACCTATGGCGTTTTTTCCCACAACGCCATCGCACCACTGCGTCAGCTAAACGGTAACGAATGGGTCATGGAGCTGTTCCACGGCCCCACCCTGGCGTTCAAGGACTTCGCCCTGCAATTGCTCGGTCGCTTGCTGGACTACGTGCTGCAAAAGCGTGGCGAGCGTGTAGTGATCGTCGGTGCCACCTCTGGCGACACCGGTTCGGCGGCCATCGAAGGCTGCAAGCATTGCGAGAACGTCGACATTTTCATCCTGCACCCGCACAACCGGGTCTCGGAAGTGCAACGTCGGCAGATGACGACGATTTTCGGCGATAACATCCACAACATCGCTATCGAAGGCAACTTCGATGACTGCCAGGAAATGGTCAAGGCCAGTTTCGCCGACCAGAGCTTCCTCAAGGGCACGCGGCTGGTGGCGGTGAACTCGATCAACTGGGCGCGGATCATGGCCCAGATCGTTTATTACTTCCATGCGGCCCTGCAATTGGGCGGCCCGGCCCGCTCCGTGTCGTTCTCGGTGCCGACCGGCAACTTCGGCGATATCTTCGCCGGCTACCTGGCGCGCAACATGGGCTTGCCGATCAATCAATTGATCGTCGCCACCAACCGCAACGACATCCTGCACCGCTTCATGAGCGGCAACCAGTACGTCAAGGAAACCCTGCACGCCACGCTGTCGCCTTCGATGGACATCATGGTGTCGTCGAACTTCGAACGCCTGCTGTTCGACCTGCACGGTCGCAATGGTGCGACGATTGCCGGCCTGATGGACAGCTTCCGCCAGGGCGACGGTTTCAGCGTCGAGCCTGAGCGCTGGACCGAAGCTCGCAAGTTGTTCGACTCCCTGGCCGTAGACGATGAGCAGACCTGTGAAACCATCGCCGAGGTGTTCGAGCAGAGCGGTGAACTGCTCGATCCGCACACGGCCATCGGTGTCAGGGCCGCCCGTGAATGCCGTCGCAGTCTGGACATTCCGATGGTGATCCTGGGCACGGCGCATCCGGTCAAGTTCCCGGAAGCCGTGGAGAAAGCCGGTGTAGGAAAAGCGCTCGAACTGCCTGCGCATCTTTCTGATTTGTTTGAGCGAGATGAGCGTTGCACCGTGTTGCCCAACGACTTGAAAGCCGTGCAGGCCTTTGTCAGTCAGCATGGGAGCCGCGGCAAGCCGCTCTGACCGCGCAAACCTGTCACATTTTGAAGCCCGTCTCCTGACGGGCTTTCTTGTTTCTGCATGCCAAACTGATCGGGTTTTCGCCCTTGGAGGGACGGGCGAGTCATCTCGAAGGAAATGCAGATGTCGTTTTTTAGCAAAGGCAAGCCCGCCCTGGGCTGGCTAATGGGGCTGACCCTGATGTACTGGGTGCAGGGGGGGAATGCAGCGCAGTTGGCGGCTTTCGAAACGCCGGCGTTCAATCCTGGCGAACGGCTGGAGTTGGATGCGCAGGAATTGAAGTGGATCAAGGAGAACCCCCGGGTCATCGTGGCCACGATGCAGTTTCCGTTGTACCTGTTCAAGAATGAGCTGGGGCAGTGGAGTGGCCTGAACCACGACGTCCTCCAACGCATTACGCAAATGACCGGCCTTGAGTTCGTGCATCGAGAGTCGTTCTCTCCCGCTGAGTTGCTGACGATGCTGGAGAACGGCGAAGCCGACATGACGACCCTCTTGGCGATGAATGACGAACGCAGGGATTTCCTGAGTTTCAGTCACGCATTTGGCGGCTCTGGCTGGGTATTCGTCGGCCGTGACGGAGAGTCGATCCTTCATTCGCTGGAGCAGTTGGAGGGTAAGGTCCTGGTATTACCGGCACGGCATGCATTGGAGGCGGAGATCAGGCGCGATCACCCGGCCATCGAATTGCGCACGACCAAGACCTTTGGCGAGGCGCGGGCATTGGTCGAGAGCCGGGAAGCCTATGCCACCATCGAAAATGAAACCGGGGTGCATCTCTATCCGGCGGGGCAATTGCAGGTAGGAAGGGGCCTTGAGGGCAAGTGGGAACCCGATTACCTCGCGGTACGCCAAGACCTGACCGTGCTACTGAGTATCTTGAATAAAGCCCTGGAAGCCTTCCCGGCCGAGGACATGCGCGCGCTGCGTTCCAAGTGGATGGCCGGCATCACTCCCGTACAGACGCCATCGGTGTGGGAGCGGCTGTCTCGCTGGGGTTATTGGTGTGTGACCGTGGTCGTGATGTTCGGCCTCTTGTCCCTGTTGTGGAACCGCCGGCTGCAGATACAGGTTGACCAGCGCCTAAAGGCCGAGGCGGTTCTAAAGGACCAGTTGATGCTCCAGCGGGCCTTGATGGATGCCATTCCCGACCCGGTTTTCATCCGAGATCTGGAAGGGCGCCTGATCATGTGCAACAAAAGCTATGAGGACCGGTTTGCGACCCGCTTCGAAAAGCTGCGTGGCACGCGGCTAACGGATTCGGCGGCATTTCCGGCGGCCACCGCCGAGTTGCTCCATGGGGAGGTGATGGAACAATTGCGCACCGGCCAGTCTCGGTTTGCCAACCGGCAATTGATGTTCCGCAGCGGGTTGCGGGAAATCTATCATTGGTCGGTGCCTTTCTATGGGGCCGACGGGCAGTTGCGCGGCATTCTGGGGGGCTGGACTGATGCCGGGCGTCGGTGGCGCCGTTGCGACATCACGGCCTGATGCCGACCGTCACCACATCAAGTCATCAAGAGAAGGTTGTTGTTTGCCTGTCATATTGGGCGCGCATGCTCGGTTGAACAGGTTGAAGGCGTGCCGGTTCGGTGCGTTGACGAACTTTCTGCTGCGGCCAACGGTCACTTGTTTTGAGCACGCAGTTGTTTTCGGACTATTGAAGGGTGAGCGAATGGAAAGTATCCGCCTATTGCTGGGTGAGGCTTTGAGCCCGTATCAGGTCACGCTGACTCCCTCCGACGCCAAGGGCGAATGCCTGGTGACGCTGAAGAATGCTTCCGGGGCCATCATGGTCGAGCGAGTGTTCAATCAGGCCCAATTGACCGACAAGCGTCAGTTGACGGATGTGGTCGATGGCCTGCATCGCGATGTGCTGATTGCCGAGGGCCGCCTGGAGCCCAGTGTGATTGCGGCGTTGCGCAATCTGGCGCGTGACAAGGTCATGGTCGGGGGGAATGGACCGGGCTTTCGTGGGAACCTTCCTACGCTCTGATGAGTCAGATCTTTTACAACAAGAGCGAGCATTGTGCTCCGGTGCTTGTCGCTTGTTGTACGGACCATGAGTGGTCACGTTTAACCCCGAGTTGTCTCCCCACTTCTCGGGGTTTCTTTTTGCCTGACGATTGTGTTTTTAGCGTGTTCTGTCAGGCGCTGGAGCCGTTGTGGGAGCAAAGCTTGCTCGCGATGGCGGCCTGACGGTCGGTACATATCCATTGCTGCGGTAACGGCGGCTTAGGGTTCCGCCCTGACGGCGGGTCACTTTTGGAAGAGCGCCAAAAGTAACCAAAAACGCTTTGCCCCACCACTCGGTGCCTCGCTTAGGCTCGGCATGCCCGAACGAAGGCATTGCTCCGTGGGCCCGCCGCGAAGGGCCATCCATGGCCCAGCGCGGCTATCCCGGCATCCATGCCGGGATGCCCACTGCGCAATGCCTGCGTTCGGCCAGCGTGGTTAACGGGGCGCCGAGATCAACGTCCACCGCGAGGCGGCCTAGTAGCCGGCCTGGCTCTCCTGGTCGTACACCCCTCAGATCTGTTTGAGCAGGACCTGTGGGAGCAAAGCTTGCTCGCGAAGGCGGCCTGACAGCCGACCTGATTCTCCCGGGTGAAACCAATCCTAATGTGGGAGCGAGCTTGCTCGCGATTGCGGTGTGTCAGTCAACATCAAGTCGACTGAGCGGACGCTATCGTGAGCAAGCTCGCTCCCACCGTTTGATCTTCGGTGACAGGCCCCTACAGGGCGTCAAATCGCCCCGTCGGTGCGCAGCTTGGCGATCTGCTGTGCATCGTAGCCAAGCTCACCGAGCACTTGTGCATTGTGTTCACCCAGCGCCGGCCCGACCCATTCAGAGGTGCCCGGGGTGTCGGAAAGTTTCGGTACGATCCCCGGCATCTTGAACGCCTTGCCGTCCGGCAACTTGGCCTGCAGGAACATCTCACGGGCCAGAAACTGCGGGTCGCTGAACATGTCCTCGGCACTGAAGATCCGACTGGCCGGCACCCCGGCCTGGTTCAATTGGTCGATAACGCTGTCGAGCGGTAGCGAGTTGACCCAGCGATCGATGACGCCGTACAGCTCGTCGCGGCGGCTGTCACGGCCATCGTTGCTGGCCAGTTGCGGGTCATTGGCCAGGTCGTCACGGCCAATGATCTGCATGAAGCGCTTGAAGATCGCGTCGCCGTTGGCACCAATCTGCACGTGCTTGCCGTCGGCGCTGGTGTGGATGGACGAAGGGGTGATGCCGGGCATGATGTTGCCGGTGCGCTCACGGATGAAACCGAACACGTCGAACTCCGGCACCATGCTTTCCATCATGGCGAAAATTGCCTCGTACAAGGCCACGTCCACCACTTGCCCGGTTCCGCCATTGATCTCGCGGTGACGCAGGGCCATCAATGCGCCAATCACGCCCCAGAGGGCGGCGATGGAGTCGCCGATGGAAATCCCGGTGCGTACCGGCGGACGGTCCTCGAACCCGGTGATGTAGCGCAGGCCGCCCATGGATTCGCCCACCGCGCCAAACCCCGGTTGATCCTTCATCGGCCCGGTCTGGCCGAAGCCCGAAAGCCGCACCATCACCAGTTTCGGGTTCAGTGCATGCAGGACATCCCAGCCCAGGCCGAGCTTTTCCAGTACGCCGGGGCGAAAATTCTCGATCAGGATATCGGCTTCGCCGATCAGTTTTTTCAGGATCGCCAGGCCTTCGGGATGCTTGAGGTTCAAGGTCAGGGACTTCTTGTTGCGTGCCTGGACGAACCACCACAGCGAGGTGCCTTCGTACAACTTGCGCCACTTGCGCAGGGGGTCACCGCCGTCGGGCGATTCGACCTTGATGACTTCGGCACCGAATTCGCCGCAGATGCGCGAGGCGAAGGGCCCGGCGATCAAGGTGCCGAGTTCGATGACTTTGACGCCGGCAAGGGGTTTGACAGTAATCGACATGACAGATCCTGTAGGACAAAGGCAGAACGAATAGAGCGTTTTATCATAGGCCAAGGCTGGTCGCCGCAGGTTGATGGTCGGCAATTCGTGGATTGTCCGTGTCATCGGTTAGACTTGCCGCCTTTCCTCGTATCAAGAAGCCCGTTCATGGCCCAGCCGTCCACGACTTACAAGTTTGAACTGAACCTCACCGATCTCGACCGCAATGTGTATGAGAATGTGAAGCAGACCATCGCCCGCCATCCTTCGGAAACCGAAGAGCGCATGACCGTGCGCCTGCTGGCCTACGCGTTCTGGTACAACGAACTGCTGGCGTTTGGTCGTGGTCTGTCAGACGTCGACGAGCCTGCGCTGTGGGAAAAAAGCCTGGATGACCGTGTGCTGCACTGGATCGAAGTCGGTCAGCCGGATGCCGATCGCCTGACCTGGTGCTCGCGCCGGACCGAGCGCACCAGCCTGCTGGCCTACGGCAGCCTGCGGGTCTGGGAAGGCAAGGTGATCCCGGCGGTCAAGAACCTGAAAAACGTCAACATCGCCGCCGTGCCCCAGGAAGTGCTCGAAACTCTGGCCCAGGACATGCCCCGGGTGATCAAGTGGGACGTGATGATCAGCGAGGGCACGATTTTCGTGACCGACGACCGTGGCCAGCATGAAGTCCAACTGCAATGGTTGCTGGGCGAGCGTGGTTGAGCCCACTGGGCCCTGTAGGAGCTGCCGAGCGAAGCGAGGCTGCGATCTTTCCCCTGGGGCTTGAGTCTCGCGAAAGATCAAAAGATCGCAGCCTTCGGCAGCTCCTACGGGGTCCAGCGTGAGCAAGCGCTCTTGTCACAGTCTGCGATTCCTACAAAAAAATAGAGAAACGTCCGTTCCCCATGCGCATAGAACCCCGCCCACTGCCCGACACCCTGCCATTTCTCGGTGACCTGCCGCCCCTGTTGACCCGCCTGTACGCGGCGCGTGGTGTGCAGTCAGAGGCTGAACTGGACAAGAGCCTGGCGCGCTTGATTCCCTTTCAGCGTCTCAAGGGGATCGAGGCCGCGGTGGATCTGCTGGTGACGGCGCTGGAGCAGCGCCAGCGTATCCTGATCGTGGGGGACTTCGATGCCGATGGCGCGACCGCCAGCACCGTGGGCATGCTGGGGTTGCGCCTGCTCGGTGCGGCCCATGTCGATTACCTGGTGCCCAATCGCTTCGAATATGGCTACGGGCTGACCCCGGAAATCGTCGAAGTTGCCCTGGCCCGCGAACCGCAGTTGCTGATCACCGTGGATAACGGCATCTCCAGCGTGGAAGGTGTGGCGGCGGCGAAAGCGGCAGGGCTCCAGGTACTGGTCACCGACCACCACTTGCCCGGCCTCGAACTGCCGGCTGCCGATGCCATCGTCAATCCGAACCAGCCGGGTTGCGAGTTTCCGAGCAAGGCCCTGGCCGGTGTCGGCGTCATTTTTTATGTGCTGATGGCGCTGCGCGCCCGTTTACGCAGCCTGGGGTGGTATGCCAGTACACCTCAGCCGAACATTGGTGAATTGCTCGACCTGGTGGCCCTGGGCAGCGTGGCCGACGTGGTGCCGCTGGACGCGAATAACCGCATCCTGGTGCACCAGGGTCTGGAACGGATTCGCGCCGGGCGTGCCCGGCCCGGTATCAAGGCGATCCTGGAAGTCGCCAAGCGCGACGCGTCGCGGATTACCTCCACCGACCTCGGATTTATCCTCGGGCCACGTCTGAATGCGGCGGGGCGCCTGGACGACATGAGCCTGGGCATCGAATGCCTGCTCACCGACGACCCGGCCCTGGCGCGGGAGATGGCGGCGCAACTGGACGGCATGAACCAGGACCGCAAATCCATCGAGCAGGGCATGCAGCGCGAAGCCCTGGCTCAGCTCAAGGACCTGCCGGTGGAGTCGATGCCATTCGGTTTGTGCCTGTTCGATCCGCAGTGGCACCAAGGGGTCATCGGCATCCTCGCTTCGCGGATGAAAGAGCGCTATTTCCGGCCGACCATTGCCTTTGCCGATGCCGGGGACGGTTTGCTCAAGGGCTCGGGGCGCTCGGTGCCGGGCTTTCACATTCGCGATGCGCTGAGCGTGGTGGCGGCGCAGCATCCCACCCTGATCAGCAAGTACGGCGGTCACGCCATGGCGGCGGGGCTGACGCTGCCGGAAGCGAATTTTCCGTTGTTTGCCGAGGCGTTCGACGCGGAGGTGCGCCGGCAGTTGCGCGAAGAAGACCTGACCGGCCGACTGTTGTCGGATGGCACCTTGGCGGTGGAGGAATTCCACCTGGAGCTGGCTCGGGCGCTGCGTCATGCCGGTCCCTGGGGCCAGCATTTCCCGGAGCCGATGTTTCATGGCGTGTTCCAGTTGGTCGAACAGCGCGTGGTGGGCGAACGGCACCTGAAGGTCATCCTCAAGAGCGAGTGCGGCTCGGTGAAACTCGATGGTATTGCCTTTGGCATCGACCGCGAGATCTGGCCCAACCCTACGGTGCGTTGGGTGGAACTGGCCTACAAACTCGACCTCAACGAGTTCCGCGGTCAGGAAACGGTGCAGTTGATGATTGCCCATATCGAGCCGCGATAGGCACAGCCCTGATCTGGCGTCCGGACTCTGTGGCGAGGGAGCTTGCTCCCACTGGAGGCTGTAGGAGCTGCCTCACGAAGCGAGGCGGCGATCTTTCCAAATTCAATTGAGTATTCAGTAAAGCTCAAAATCAGAAGATCGCAGCCTTCGGCAGCGCCTACAGACCCAATGCGCCACACCGTCGATTTTTAAGTTCTGAACCCTCCGTCCTTGCGGGTTGTCGACTAGGCTCTAAGCACTGCTTGATAGCCCTTGTGACGTCTTGTCGAGTTTTTTGCCCGCGGGGGCGGGTGTTGCACCTTTTGTCACTCGTCGACTTTTCAAACAGAACCCTGGAGCCTGCCCACTGATTCGAGAGGTGCCCCATGAGTCTGCTGCTGGAACCCTATACCCTTCGCCAATTGACCCTGCCCAATCGTATCGCGGTATCGCCGATGTGCCAGTATTCGAGCACCGATGGCCTAGCCAACGATTGGCACCTGGTGCACTTGGGCTGCCGTGCCGTGGGTGGTGCCGGCCTGGTGTTCACCGAAGCCACCGCCGTCACCGCCGAGGGGCGCATCACCGCCCAAGACCTGGGGCTGTGGAATGATGAGCAGATCGAACCCTTGCAACGCATCACCCGTTTCATCACCGCCCAAGGGGCCGTGCCGGGCATACAACTGGCCCATGCCGGACGCAAGGCCAGCACCTGGCGACCCTGGCTGGGCAAGCATGGCAGCGTAAAACCGGCGGACGGCGGCTGGGTTCCGGTCGGCCCATCGCCGATTGCCTTCGACCCGCAACACACTCAGCCGGTGCAGTTGGACGAAGGGCAGATCGCCGGTGTGATCCAGGCCTTCGTGGAGTCGGCCAAGCGCGCCCTCACGGCCGGCTTCAAAGTGATCGAGGTCCATGCGGCCCATGGTTATCTGCTGCATCAATTCCTGTCGCCCTTGAGCAATCAGCGGCGCGATCAATACGGTGGCTCGTTCGAGAACCGCATCCGCTTGGTGCTGCAAGTCACCGAGGCGATCCGGGCCGTATGGCCTGAACAGCTGCCGGTGTTCGTTCGCGTCTCCGCCACCGATTGGGTCGAGGACGGTTGGAACCCGGATGAGACCGTGGAGCTGGCGCGGCGATTCAGGGCATTGGGGGTGGACTTGATCGATGTGTCATCGGGTGGCACGGCCGCCAATGCGGAAATTCCAACCGGCCCGGGTTACCAGACACGCTTTGCCGAACGGGTGCGCAAAGAGTCGGAAATCGCCACCGGCACCGTCGGCATGATCACCGAGCCGGCCCAGGCCGAACACATCCTGCGCACCTGCCAGGCCGACATCATTTTCCTGGCACGCGAATTGTTGCGCGATCCGTACTGGGCCCTGCATGCCGATGATGACCTGGGCGGCCGCAAGGCCACGTGGCCGGCACAGTACCAGCGGGCCACGCATCGGGACCAGCCGATTCATGAGTCGGATTTGCGCGATTGAGTGTCACGCTAAAACAAAAAGCCCCGGTCGATTTGGCCGGGGCTTTTTGTTTATTTGATTGAAAGATTTAGTGCTTGTACCGGCCTCATCGCGAGCTGGCTCGCTCCCACAGTGGATCTGTTGTGTGGCGCAGAGAGTGTTCACAACAAGACTCAATGTGGGAGCGAGCCTGCTCGCGAAGGCGTCATTCCTGACGCAGCAGGGCTCAGGGATACTTACGCTTATCCGGCGCCGGCGGGAAGTACTGGTACAACCAGGTCTCGCTCAAGGTGCGGTCCTCGGTGCGAATGAACAGGCGCATCTGCACTGGCTCCACACTGTCGTCGGTCGGGTGCCAGTCGAAGGTGATGCGGTAGCCCTTGATCGCATCCAGCACTAACACGTTGAAGTCCTTCACTTCACCGTGGGAGCAGGTCACCACCGGTTCGATGCCAGTGCCCGGCGGCAGTTGGTCGAGGCCGCCGCCGCTGAAGTCCACGGCAAAGCGACGGGCCCAGACGGTTGGGTAATGCTCGCCCGGTGCCCAGCCTTCGACGAAGCCGCCCATGCCTGAGCGGGTGGCGTCGACGCGGGCCAGGTCCGTGCTGACCGGCGGCAGCGCACTCCAGTAGAGCTTGTAGCCATAGTTCAGCGAGTCACCGGCGGCCACCGGCTTTTTCGGCGTCCAGAACGCGACAATGTTGTCCAGGGTTTCGCCGGTGGTAGGAATCTCCAGCAAGTCCACCGAGCCTTCGCCCCAGGCCGTCGTCGGTTCGACCCACAGGCTTGGGCGCTTGCTGTACCAGTCCACGGTGTCCTGGTAGCTGGCAAAGTCGTGGTCGGTCTGCACCAGGCCGAAGCCTTTCGGGTCCTTGTCGGCGAAAGCGTTGAATTGCAGGGTGGCGGGGTTGTTTAGCGGACGGCACACCCACTCGCCGTTGCCGCGCCACATGGCCAGCCGGTCGGAGTCGTGGATTTGCGGGTGAATGGTGTCGCACATGCGCCGCTCGACGGTGCCACAGCTGAACATGCTGGTCATGGGCGCGATCCCTAGTTGTTCGATGGCGGTACGGGCATTGATGTGTGCGTCGATCTCCATCACCACCCGGGTCGGCTGGCAATCGATGTCAAACCGATAGGCACCGGTGGCGCTGGGGGAGTCGAGCAGGGCATAGACCACGAACCGGGTGCTGTTCTTTTCCGGGGTTTCGAACCAGAACTGGGTGAAGTCCGGGAACTCCTCATGCTTCTTTGCATAGGTGTCAATGGCCAGGCCGCGGGCCGATAGCCCGTACTGGCCGCGGGCGTCCACGGCACGGAAGTAGCTGGCCCCCAGAAACGAAACGATGTCGTGCCGGTCCAGCTCCGGCGCCTTGAAGACGCGAAAACCGGCGAAGCCCAGGTCACCCGTCAGTTGCGCGGTGTTGACCGTGGTTTTCTCATAGTTGAACAGTTCCGGACGGAAGTGCACCTCACGGGCCATACGGGTCTTCGTATTGACGCTGTACATGCGCACCGGCTGTTTGAAACCCATGCCAACGTGGAAGAACTGCGCGTCCAACTGCCGTCCGTCCAAGTCATTCCACAGGGAGTGGTTGGCGTCGTACTGGATGGCGTTGAACTGCAGCGGCGACATCAGGGCCAGGGTTTCTGGCAGTACTTGCTTGGTGTCGACATAGCGGCTCTCGGCCAGCCGTCGGGCCTGATCCTTCAAACCGTTGAAATCGAAGGGACGGGCTTCGCCGTCGGCCGTCTGATCGGCGGCCCAGGCGCGTGCGGCCATGAGCCCGGAGGCCGACAGCCCGGTGTAGGCGGCGAAGGCCATGGAGGCCTTGAGCAAATTCCTGCGGTGCATAAATACAACCTTTCTCGAAACAATCCCGAGCCGATCCTGGCAATAGAGACTGATAAGGGAGTTCGGACATGCCTTTGGCCAAACGCGACGAACGTAAGAACAGATGCCTGAGCGCTGGATCGGTTCACCGAGGCGAAAAATCATAGGTGAAAGTCGGGCTTGGAGAGAAAGGAAAGCGTGGCGTGGTCAAATTTTCTTACAGTTATTTCTTTTTTTATGTCGTTTTCGACTTTTTTTGACTAATTACTCTAAAACCCTCTTTTCACGCTTTGAATCCTCCCTATTCTTTAGCGTGATAAGCGATTTAACCCGGGTTCAGCAGGCGCTATCAGGCCAATCACGACGTAAAGAAGGACAACTCATGACAAAAATACAGGGCATTACCGAAATGCTGGGGATCTTTCCAGGCCTGACCAACCCGCGCAGGACACGCCGGCTCAGCCTGGAAGAATTGAGACTGGTGGAGCGCTATCGGGAGTTGTCGGAAAACGACCGCATCGCCATGCGCTATCTGGTGGATGCAATGCGCAGTGTTTCGCGGTTTTGAAGCGTGACGCAGGTGCGCGGTCGGGGCAGGAGCGCCGGCCGACATCACTCCACCGACCAGTCCTGGGGACGTTCGGCGCGTTGGTGCAGTATTCGCAGGATTTGCAGTTGCCCCTGCTTGAGCCGGTAGGGGGCTACGAATGGGTAGCGCGTCAGCACCAGCTCTCGAATATCGGGAGCGACCGAAGGACGGCCCGAGCCGGGAAAGCGTTGCAGTTGGCGCAGTGTATCCAGGATGGCGCTGATGACGTCATCGGCGCCTTCTGCACCGATAGCGTTTAGGTAATGTCCGTGGATCGAGTCGAGGTCACTCTGTGCTCTGTCGGTCAGTACGATGCTCGGCACGTTTTGCCCACTTAGCCTTCACGGCGTCCAGATCGGTCAGGTTTCCAGCGTCGGCATCGGCTATGCCTTCGCTGATGGCTTGCAGATGCCAGGATTCGGCCTCCACATATCGGACCAGTGCACGCTTGAGGTGATATTGACGGTCGCGGTCGGTGGCGGCGGCCAGTAAGTCCAGCTGTTGGGCCAGACCTTCTTCCACACGAAAGGACAAAACGGGCGAGGCCATGGCTGATCTCCAAGGTGTATACGTTGTAGACACCCTAGGTGCTGCCAGGATTTCCGTCAACCGGCGAGCGTGCACCGATCGACGAAAACCTTAGTAGGACGAACACAGGGCAAGCGCGAGCCTGTGTTGTCAAGGTTGTCTGGTCGTCAATGCTTGAACATCACATGCCGCACCACCGTGTAATCCTCCAGTCCATACATGGACATGTCCTTGCCATAGCCGGAACGTTTCTGGCCGCCATGGGGCATTTCGCTGACGAGCATGAAGTGGGTATTCACCCAGGTGCAGCCGTATTGCAGGCGTGCCGATAGGCGATGGGCACGGCCGATGTCGGCGGTCCACACCGATGAGGCCAGGCCATAGTCCGAATCGTTGGCCCAGGTCAGTACTTGTGCTTCGTCGAGGAACGGCGTGACGGACACTACTGGCCCGAAGACTTCCCGGCGAACGATTTCGTCGTCCTGCTGGGCGTCGGCCAATACTGTCGGTTCGAAGAAAAACCCGTTGCCTTCCACGGCCTTGCCACCGGTGATCAGGCGGATATGCGGCTGGGCGATGGCCCGTTCGACGAAACCGGCCACGCGGTCGCGGTGCTGGGCGGTGATCAGAGGGCCCATCTCGGTGTCTGGCGCGGTTTGCAGGCCGTACTTGATGCTGCCCACCGCGGCGCCGAGCTTCTCGACAAACTGGTCGTAGATGCCCTGCTGGGCATAGATGCGGCAGGCGGCGGTGCAGTCCTGGCCGGCGTTGTAGAAACCGAAGGTGCGGATGCCTTCCACCGCCGCGTCAATATCGGCGTCGTCGAAAATAATCACCGGGGCCTTGCCGCCCAGCTCCATGTGCATGCGTTTGACGCTGTCGGATGTGCTGGAAATGATGTTCGAGCCAGTGGCGATGGAGCCGGTCAGCGACACCATGCGCACTTTCGGGTGGATGACCAGCGGGTTGCCGACGGTTTGCCCACGGCCGAAGATCACGTTGAGCACGCCGGCTGGGAAAATCTCCGACGCCAGTTCCGCCAGGCGCAACGCGGTCAGTGGGGTCTGCTCCGACGGCTTGAGCACCACGGTATTACCGGCGGCCAGGGCCGGGGCGATTTTCCAGGCGACCATCATCAGCGGGTAGTTCCACGGCGCGATGGAGGCGATGACGCCCACCGGGTCGCGGCGGATCATCGAGGTGTGCCCCGGCAGGTATTCGCCACCCGCCGAACCGCTCATGCAGCGACTGGCGCCAGCAAAGAAGCGGAACACGTCGGCAATCGCCGGGATCTCGTCATTCAGCGCGGCACCCAAGGGTTTGCCGCAGTTGTCCGACTCCAGCTTCGCCAGTTCCTCGCCGTGGGCTTCGATGGCATCGGCCAACTTGAGCAGCAATAGGGAACGGTCCTTGGGCGGTACTTGCGACCAAGACTCGAAAGCGGCGTCCGCGGCGCGCACGGCGGCATCGACCTGAGCTTCGCTGGCTTCATTGATCTCCACCAGCACCCGCCCCAGCGCCGGGTTGAATACCGCCTGGCCAGGGCCTTCGCCGTTCACCAGATGGCCGTTGATCAGCAGTTTGGTTTGCATGTCCATGTCCTCTTGAATCTTGTTTGTGACGCCTGTGGGAGCGGGCTTGCTCGCTCCCACAGGGGATCCGGTTTCACAGTGACATCTATTTCCCGCCGCTACCGGCCACGCTCTCACCGCCTCGGGTCAGGTAATACGCGCCCAATATCGGCAACATCGTGACCATCATCACCAGCATCGCCACCACGTTGGTCACAGGCACGTCGCGCGGACGGCTGAGCTGGTTGAGCAGCCACAGCGGCAAGGTGCGTTCGTGGCCGGCGGTGAAGGTGGTGACGATGATCTCGTCGAATGACAGCGCAAACGCCAGCATCCCCCCGGCCAGCAGCGCCGAGCCGAGGTTGGGCAGGATGATGTAGCGAAAGGTCTGCCAGCCGTCGGCCCCCAGGTCCATCGAGGCCTCGATCAGGCTGTGGGAGGTGCGGCGCAGGCGGGCGATGACGTTGTTGTAGACGATCACCACGCAGAAGGTTGTGTGACCGACGATGATGGTGAACATGCCCGGCTCGATCCCCAGGGTCTTGAAGGTGGCCAGCAGCGCAATGCCGGTGATGATGCCCGGCAAGGCAATCGGCAGGATCAGCATCAGCGAAATGCCCTGCTTGCCGAAGAAATCGCGCCGGTACAGCGCCGCGGAGGCCAGGGTGCCAAGCACCATGGCGATCAGCGTAGCGATGGCCGCGAGCTGCAACGACAGCTTGATCGCCTCCAGCGCATCCGGGCGCGAGAAGGCGACGCTGAACCACTTCAGGGTCAGGCCCTTGGGCGGGAAGCTGAACGCCGCGTCCTCGGTGTTGAAGGCGTAGAGGAAGATGATCAGGATCGGGAAATGCAGGAACACCAGCCCGCCCCACGCCGCGATCCGCAAGCCCCACGAGGCCCGGTCTTGAGAGTCAGAGCGCATCGAAAGCTCCCAGTCGCTTGACGATGGATAAATAGAGGGCGATCAGCACAATGGGCACCAAGGTGAAGGCCGCGGCCATGGGCATGTTGCCGATGGCGCCTTGCTGGGCGTAGACCATGCTGCCGACGAAATAGCCCGGCGGGCCCACCAGTTGGGGCACGATGAAATCCCCCAGGGTCAGCGAAAAGGTGAAGATCGAGCCGGCGGCAATGCCGGGGATCGACAGCGGCAGGATCACCTGCATGAACGTCTGGTGTGGCCTGGCGCCCAGGTCTGCCGAGGCTTGCAGCAGCGATGGCGGCAGACGCTCCAGGGACGCCTGGATCGGCAGGATCATGAACGGTAGCCAGATGTAGACGAATACCAGGAAACGGCCCAGGTGTGAGGTGGACAAGGTGCTGCCACCCACGCCCGGGATCCCCAGCACGAACTGCAACACCGGCCCCAGGCCCAGGTGCTGGACGAACCACTGCGTCACGCCGCCCTTGGCCAGCAGCAGCGTCCAGGCATAGGCCTTGACGATGTAGCTGGCCCACATCGGCAGCATCACCGCGATGTAGAAAAATGCCTTGGTCTTGCCGCTGGTGTAGCGCGCCATGTAGTAGGCAACCGGGAACGCGATGATGGCGCTGGCGATGGACACCGCGATCGCCATGCTCAGGGTGCGCAAAATGATGTCGAAGTTCGACGGCTGGAACAGCGCCGCGAAATTCGCCAGGGTCAGGTCCGGCGTGACCGCCATGGTGAAGTCGTCGAAAGTGTAGAAACCCTGCCACAGCAAGGTCAGCAGTGAGCCCAGGTAGATCGCGCCGAACCAGATCAGCGGCGGCACCAGCAACATCAACAGGTACAGGTTGGGGCGCCGGTACAGCAGGTTGGAAAACCGTCGCAACGGTGAGCCGGGCGTGGGCGTTTGGGTGATGGCCTGGGTGTTCATCTCAGACCTCGCCACTGACGGTGTCGTGCAGCGCGACCATCGCCTCCCGCGCCCAGCGTACGCTCAGGTGCTGGCCGGTCTGGTGCTGGACTGTGTTGTCGAGCCACTGGGTGTTGGCCTGGCTGAGGTTCAGGGTCTGGCCATTGGCAAGTTTCAGCTCGTAGCGCGTGGCGCTGCCCTGGTACTGGATGTCGTGCAGCAGGCCGTGGACTTCGATCTCACCACTGGCCAACGGGCCCTCGGCGAAACGCACGTGTTCCGGGCGAATCGAGAACGGCTGTGGATAACCGCTCAGTTCCCGGGCCAACTCGCCACGGATCACGTTGGAGGTGCCAACGAATTCGGCGACGAAGGTGGTCGCCGGTTTCATGTACAGGTTGCGTGGGGTATCGACCTGTTCGATGCGGCCCTTGTTGAACACCGCTACGCGGTCGGACATCGACAGCGCTTCGGTCTGGTCGTGGGTGACGAAAATGAAGGTGATGCCCAGCTGGCGTTGCAGCTTCTTCAATTCGCCCTGCATCTGTTCGCGCAGCTTCAGGTCGAGGGCGCCCAAGGGTTCATCGAGCAGCAACACCCGCGGGCGATTGACCAGCGCTCGGGCCAAGGCCACGCGTTGGCGTTGGCCGCCGGAGAGCTGCACCGGCTTGCGTTCGCCGTAGCCGCCCAGGGCAACCATCTCCAGCGCTTCGTTGGCACGCTGGATGCGCTCGGCCTTAGCGACGCCTTTGACTTTCAGGCCGTAGGCCACGTTGTCGCGCACGTTCATATGGGGGAAGAGGGCGTAATCCTGGAACACCGTGTTGACGTCCCGCTGATAGGGCGCAAGCCCGGTGGCCTCTTCGCCGTGGATGCGGATCGAGCCGGCACTGGGTTGTTCGAACCCGGCGATCAGCCGCAGGCAGGTGGTCTTGCCGGAGCCGGACGGGCCCAACATGGAAAAGAACTCGCCGTCCTGGATGTCGATGCAAACCCGGTCAACGGCCTTCACTTCGCCAAATTGACGGGATACCTGGGTGAACTGGACTGCAAGCGTCATGGTGCGGGGCTCCAAAAGGCGGGGCGGGTATGAACCTTCAATGATTGGAATTCGATCCTGTGGCGAGGGAGCTTGCTCCCGCTGAGTGGCGACGGTAGGGGCTGTCGAGTACAACGAGGCTGCGATCTTTGCACTACCCATTGAATCGAGAGCGAAAGATCAAGATCAAAAGATCGCAGGCTTCGCCAGCTCCTACACACCAGCGGGAGCAAGCTCCCTCGCCACAGGGTTGCTCCGATTTAGCGCCCGCCCATGATCGCGATGTAGTCCTGGGTCCAGCGGCTGTACGGCACGAACTTGCCACCTTCGGCCTGTGGGGTTTTCCAGAAGGCGATCTTGTCGAACTGGTCGAAGCCGTTGGTCTTGCAGCCCTCGGCGCCCAGCAGTTCGCTGCCTTTGCACGCCGCCGGCACCGCCGGCAACGAACCGAACCACGCGGCGACGTCACCCTGGACTTTCGGTTGCAGTGACCAATCCATCCACTTGTACGCGCAGTTGGGGTGCTTGGCCTCGGCATGCAGCATCGTGGTGTCGGCCCAGCCGGTGGCGCCTTCTTTCGGAATGGTCGAGGCGATCGGTTGCTTCTCGTTCATCAGGCCGTTGACCTGATACGGCCAGGCGCCGGACGCGATCACGCCTTCGTTCTTGAAATCGCTCATCTGCACGGTGGTGTCGTGCCAGTAGCGGTGGATCAGCGGTTGCTGGGCCCGCAGCAATTGCAACACGGCCTTGTACTGGGTTTCGTCGAGTTGGTACGGGTCCTTGATGCCCAGCTCAGGCTTGGCGGTCTTGAGGTACAGCGCCGCGTCGGCGATGTAGATCGGGCCATCATAGGCTTGCACGCGCCCCTTGTTCGGCTTGCCGTCGGGCAAATCCTGGGCGTTGAACAGCACGCCCCAAGTGGTGGGTGCCTGCTTGAACACATCGGTGTTGTACATCAGCACGTTCGGGCCCCATTGGTACGGGGTGCCGTAGGTCTGCTGGTTGACCACGTACCACGGCGCATCCTTGAGGCGCGGGTCGAGGTTTTTCCAGTTGCTGATCAGTGCGGTGTTGATCGGCTGCACGCGCTTGCCGGCAATCAGCCGCAACGAGGCGTCGCCCGAGGCGGTGACCAAATCGTAGCCACCCTTGCTCATCAGGCTGACCATTTCGTCGGATGTCGCGGCGGTTTTCACATTGACCTTGCAGCCGGTTTCCTTCTCGAAACCCGTGACCCAATCGTAGGCCTTGTCGCTTTCGCCGCGTTCGATGTAACCCGGCCAGGCGACGATATCCAATTGGCCCTCACCAGTGCCAACGGCCTTGAGCGGTTCGGCGGCCTGGAGGCTGACGCTGGTCAGCAGCGCCGTGGTGATTGCACTGAGCAATACGGTCTTGTGTGCGTACATGGAAATCCCTCTTGCTTTAATTATGGTCGGGGCAGTGTTCGAACAGTGTGAAGCGCCATGGATGGCCTGTTATTAGAGTAGTGCTGTTATCTACAGATGCTGGCCGTGGCGGGCCATGATGTGGCGCACCACGCTGTAGTCCTGGAGCGAATCGCTGGAGAGGTCTTTCCCGTAGCCCGAACGTTTCAGGCCGCCGTGGGGCATTTCGCTGACCAGCATGAAATGGCTGTTGATCCAGGTGCAGCCGTATTGCAGCCGCGCCGCCACCTGCATGGCCTTGTCCAGGTTCTGGGTCCATACCGAAGACGCCAGGCCGTACTCGGAATCGTTGGCCCAATCCACCGCCTGGCTGAGTTCGTCGAAGCGGGTCACGGTGACGACCGGGCCGAAGACTTCGCGCTGGACGATTTCATCGCTTTGCTTGCAGCCGGCCAGCAGCGTGGGTTGGTAGTAGAAACCGGCGCCGGAATGCACGGCCGCGCCGGTGATGCGTTCGATGTGTGGCTGGCCGAGGGCGCGTTCGACAAAACTGGCCACTCGGTCGCGCTGGCGGGTGCTGATCAGCGGGCCGATCTCATTGTCGGCGTCGCGCTTGCCGGCAAAGCGCAGGCTGCTGACCGCCGCGTCGAGTTCGGCCACCAGGCGGTCGTGAATCCCGTCCTGGGCGTAGATCCGGCATGCCGCGGTGCAATCTTGCCCAGCGTTGTAATAACCGTAGGTGCGCACGCCTTCGACCACAGCCTGGATGTCGGCGTCGTTGCACACGATCACCGGCGCCTTGCCGCCCAGCTCCAGGTGCGTGCGCTTGAGGGTTTTTGCCGCTGCCTGGAGGATCTTCTGTCCGGTGACGATATCGCCGGTCAGCGAGACCATGCGCACTTTGGGATGGCTGACCAGATGACTGCCGACCCCTTCGCCGCCCCCGCAAAGGATGTTGATCACGCCCCGTGGCAGGATCTGGGCCAGTGTCGGCGCCAGGGCCAGGATCGACAGTGGCGTGTGTTCCGATGGCTTGAACACCAGCGTATTGCCGGCGGCCAGGGCCGGGGCGATTTTCCAGGCAGCCATCATGATCGGGTAGTTCCATGGCGCAATGGACGCCACCACGCCGATCGGGTCGCGGCGCACCATACTGGTGTAACCGGGCAGGTATTCGCCACTGAGCTGGCCGGTCTGGCAGCGCACGGCGCCGGCGAAGAAACGGAATACATCCACCGTCGCACTGAGGTCGTCCTGGCGCGCCAGGTGCAGCGGCTTGCCGCAGTTCAGGGATTCGAGGCGGGCCAGCTCATCGGCGTTCTTTTCGATGGCGCTGGCAATGTCCAGCAGCAGGTTCGAGCGTTGTTGCGGCGTGGTGCGCGACCAGCCGTCGAAGGCCTGATGGGCGGCGAGGATCGCGGCTTCGACCTGCTCGGTGCTGGCCTCGGCGATGTGAGCCACTACTTCACCGGTGGCCGGGTTGAGGATCGGCTCGACAATGCCTTCACCGGGAACGAGTTCTCCGTCGATCAGCAGCGCGGTGCACAACGGGGTTTGCGTACCAGCCATGTTCGCCTTCTCTTTTAAGGGGGATGACTACTGCTATCAGTTACAACACAAAACCTGTGGGAGCGAGCCTGCTCGCGATAGCGGTCTATCTGTACCGCCGCTTCGCGAGCAGGCTCGCCCCCACAATGGATTGCGGCGATGCAGCAAGACTAGTGCCCAGCTTTAAGGCCGACAAATTCGAAATACTCAAGGCTGCGTTCGATTAAATAGATGGCTTGCGCCCACCATGGGGTTGTTCCCGGGCGACGGCCAGGAATGGGTCGACCGAGGCCGGTCGCGCCGTGCCCCGGCGCCAGGCCAGGCCGACGTCGAGGGTCTGGTTGAGATCGGCAATCGGTCGCGCTTCGATGATGTCGCCTTCCAGCGACCAGGGGCGGTACGTCATGTCTGGCTGGATCGACACCCCCAACCCTGCCGCCACCAGGCTGCGCACCGCTTCGGTCGAGGCAGTACGCAGGCTGATCTTCGGTTGCAGGCCGGCACCGCGCCACAGGCGCTGGGCGTTACGGTCCATTTCGTCGACGTTCAGTTGGATCAACGGCTCGCGGGCCACGTCGGCCAGGTTGATGCTGTCGTGTTCCAGCAGTGGGTGCTGCGCCGGCAGCCACAAGCGGTGTGGTGAGTGCGTCAGGACTTCGGTCTGCAAGGCGTCGCGGTCTTCCAGGTTGGACAGGATCAACACCCCGACGTCGATTTCGCCGCTGACCAGCAAATGCTCGATGTAGGGTCGCTCGTCCTCCATCACCCGGATTTCCACATTGGGATAGGCGCGCTGGAAGCGGGTCAACAGGTCCGCCAGGTAATACCCGGCGACCAGGCTGGTGACGCCAATGGTGACCTGGCCGGCGACTTGGTCGGTGCTCTGTTGCAGGCTGCGCTTGGCGTTCTCGACGGTGGCCAGGATCAGGTGGGCCTGGCGCAGGAATTGATGCCCCTGGTGGGTCAGGGTCATGCCCTTGGCATGGCGGTTGAACAGGCTGACGCCGATTTCCTGCTCCAGTTGCTGGATGGCCAGGGTCAAGGTGGACTGGGAAATGAACGCCGTTTGCGCAGCGGCAGAGATGGAGCCGGTTTCGGCCACGGCGATGAAATGGCGGATCTGACGCAGGGTCATCATGGTCGAATCCCCGGTGGGCGATTTTATCGATGTACTGGAGTGTATATCGTTTTTTTAGAAGGGCAGGTGAGCGCTTCGCTGAAGGCGTCAGGCAACATCTGGAAGCAATCTCGCCCGCGGCGCCAAAGCATTTTCGATCTAGGCTGGTGGCCTCAAGTTGACCCGAATAGGTGGAGGCAACAAATGAACACCCGTGGATTGCTCGATCAGCTTCTCAAGTCCGGCCAGGAAATGTTGCAGAACAAGGCCGGCGGCGCCCAGGGCAAGTCGTCCGGCGGCCTGGGCGGCATGCTTTCCGGTGCGAGTGGTGGGGCACTGGCCGCCGGGGCCATGGGCCTGTTGCTGGGCAACAAGAAAGCCCGCAGTTTCGGCGGCAAGGCCCTGGCCTACGGTGGTCTCGCGGCCTTGGGCGTGATCGCCTACAAGGCCTACGGCAACTGGCAGGCCCAGCAAGGCACCGCGCCGAAAACCGAACCGCAGACCCTCGACCGCGTCCCCCCGGCGCAGGTTGAGCAGCACAGCCAGGCGATCCTCAAGGCGCTGGTGGCGGCGGCCAAGGCCGACGGCCATGTGAACGAGCGCGAGCGCCAGTTGATCGAAGGCGAATTCACCAAGCTCGACAACGACCAGGAACTGCAACACTGGCTGCACGCCGAACTCAACAAGCCCCTGGACCCCACCGACGTCGCCCGCGCCGCCAGTACCCCGGAAATGGCGGCGCAAATGTACATCGCCAGCGTGATGTTGGTGGATGAGGAAAACTTCATGGAGAAATCCTATCTCGATGAACTGGCGCGCCAACTCAAACTGGAGCCAGGGCTGAAGGTGGAGTTGGAGAAACAGGTACGCCAGGCGACTGTATAGAACAGTCCCAAGCTAACTCCCACAGTGGTTTTGTGTCGTCTGATACTCCTGTGTCCAACGCATTTCCTGTGGGAGCGAGCCTGCTCGCGATGGGGCCCGGTCAGTCACAGCTTCGTTGCCTGACACTGCGCTGTCGCGAGCAGGAGACATTGCTCATCTTGAGAAAACTACGAGGCTTCGCCTTCGTCAAAAATCTTCTCACACCGCCATACAGGCCTGACACCGCCCTCGGCTATACTCCCCGGCATTTCAAGTGCCTGAGGTTTTACTGTGAAGAATTGGACATTACGCCAACGCATCCTGGTGAGTTTTGCAGTGATCATCGCCATTATGCTGTTGATGGTGGTTGTCTCCTATTCACGGTTGTTGAAGATCCAGGACGGTGAAGAAAACGTCCGGGTCGAGGCGGTGCCAGGGGTGTATTACAGCTCCATGATTCGCGGTGGCTGGGTTGACAGCTACGTCTTGACCCAACAAATCGTCGGCCATTCGGGCAATCGGGAAATCACCGCTGAGGACAAGGCCCTTTACCAGGGCTTCGAGCAGCACCTGCGCGAAGAAATACAGAACTATCAAAAACTGATCCAGAACCCGGCCGACCAAGTCTCTTTCGACGAGTTCGAGGCCAATCACCTGGCGTTCAATCAGGCCATGGCAAAGGTCCTGGACTTGTACCAGCGCAAGGATTACGAAAGTGCGCGGCAGGCTCTGGACAAAGAGCTGACGCCAGCATGGATCGGCGGCCGCGAGCATTTGAATCACATCATCGAGCGCAATCGTGAGCTGGCGGAAAACGCCACCCAGACCATCGACGATGCAGTAACGGCGGCCAAGGTCGCCATGGGCCTGTCGTTACTGGTCGCGCTGATCATTGCTGTGCTCTGTGGCCTGTTGCTGATGCGGGCGATCATGGGGCCGATGAACCGCATCGTCGAGATCCTCGAGATCATGCGCAGCGGCGACCTGAGCGGGCGCCTGAACCTGGCGCGTAAAGACGAATTCGGTGCCGTGGAAACCGGCTTCAACGACATGATGGCCGAGCTGACCTCACTGGTGTCCCAGGCCCAACGCTCCTCCGTGCAGGTCACCACCTCGGTCACTGAAATCGCCGCCACCTCGCGCCAGCAACAGGCTACGGCCACCGAAACCGCTGCCACCACCACCGAGATTGGCGCGACGTCCCGGGAAATCGCCGCCACCTCCCGAGACCTGGTGCGCACCATGACCGAAGTGTCCACCGCCGCCGACCAGGCCTCGGTGGCCGCCGGTTCCGGTCAGCAAGGCCTGGCGCGCATGGAAGAAACCATGCATTCGGTGATGGGGGCCGCCGACCTGGTGAACGCCAAGTTGGCGATCCTCAACGAGAAGGCCGGCAACATCAACCAAGTGGTGGTGACCATCGTCAAAGTGGCCGACCAGACCAACCTGTTGTCCCTCAACGCGGCCATCGAGGCCGAAAAGGCCGGCGAATACGGTCGCGGTTTTGCCGTGGTCGCCACTGAAGTACGACGCCTGGCTGACCAGACCGCCGTAGCGACCTATGACATCGAGCAGATGGTGCGCGAGATCCAGTCCGCGGTGTCGGCCGGGGTGATGGGCATGGACAAGTTCTCCGAAGAAGTGCGTCGGGGCATCGCCGAAGTGCAGCAGGTGGGTGAGCAACTGTCGCAGATCATCCATCAGGTCCAGGCCCTGGCACCGCGGGTGTTGATGGTCAACGAAGGCATGCAGGCCCAGGCCACCGGCGCCGAGCAAATCAACCACGCCCTGGTGCAACTGGGCGATGCCAGCAGCCAGACCGTGGAGTCCCTGCGCCAGGCCAGTTCCGCCATCGACGAGCTGAGCCAGGTAGCCGTGGGGCTGCGCAGCGGCGTCTCGCGTTTCAAAGTCTGATGGGCGAACTCGAGACCCGGCGTGGCGTCGCTCCGACGGCCCGCCAGACGTTGTTCCTGGTGTTCAGCATCGACAACGAACGTTACGCCCTGCAGGCCATCGATGTGGTGGAAGTGCTGCCGCGCCTACCCCTCAAACCGATCGCCCGGGCGCCGTCCTGGGTAGCGGGGGTGTTTGCCTGGCGTGGCACGGTGGTGCCGGTGATCGACCTGTGCGCCCTGACCTTTGGCCAGAGCGCCGAGGCCCGGACCAGTACGCGACTGGTGCTGGTGCGCTATCAGGGCGACACGCAACAAACGGGACAGGTGCTGGGCTTGATTCTGGAACAGGCGACCGACATGGTGCGCTGTGACCCAGCCGATTTCAAACCCTATGGCCTGGACAACCACCAGGCACCGTACCTTGGCCCAGTACGCGAAGATGCCCAGGGGTTGCTGCAATGGGTAAGGGTCAATGACCTGCTCGATGAATCCGTTCGAGCGCTGCTGTTCCCTGCGCCGCCGCTGAGCCTCGACGACCTCGAGGCAACGCCATGAACAACGACCAACGTTTTTTTGATTTTCTCAAGGAGCGCATCGGCCTGGATGTGACCTCCGTCGGCACCGCGATCATTGAGCGAGCTGTGCGCCAGCGCATCGCTGCCGTGCCCGGGCGAACCGTCGATGAATATTGGCGCGGCCTACAGCATTCGGCCCAGGAGCAGCAGGCGCTGATCGAAGCGGTGATCGTCCCGGAGACCTGGTTCTTCCGCTACCCGGAATCCTTCGCGACCCTCGCCAGGCTGGCCGTCAAGCGTCTGTCCGAGATCAAGCACCTGCGCGCGCTGCGCATTCTCAGCCTGCCGTGTTCCACCGGCGAAGAACCTTATTCGATCGCCATGGCCTTGCTCGACGCAGGCCTGGGACCGCATCAGTTCAAGGTAGACGGCCTGGACGTCAGCCCGCTGTCGGTGGCGCGGGCCAAGGAAGCGCGTTACGGCAGGAATTCCTTCCGTGGCGCGGAGCTGGGTTTTCGCGAGCGGTACTTCGACGCCGAAGACGAGGGTTACCGCCTCAGCGAGCGGGTGCGCGAACAGGTGCGTTTGCAAGTGGGCAACCTGCTGGATCCGGCTTTGCTGGTGAACGAGGCTCCTTATGACTTTGTGTTCTGTCGCAACTTGCTGATCTATTTCGACCAGCCGACCCAGCAGCAGGTGTTCGAGGTACTCAAGCGCCTGACCCATCAGGACGGTGTGCTGTTTATCGGCCCCGCCGAGGGCAGCTTGCTGGGACGCCTGGGCATGCGCTCGATCGGGATCGCCCAATCGTTCGCCTTCAGCCGCCAAGGGGCCCCTGAGCCACAATCGTTGCCGGCCTTGATGCCGACCCCGTTGCCGGTTCGTCAGCCACCGCCCCGCGTCGTCCCGCCGGTGATTCGACCGCGGCCGTTTACGGCGAGCGTGACGCCGATTGCCGAACCCAAAAGCAGCGACACCGCGACCTTGCTGGCCAATATCGCCGCCCTGGCCAACGGCGGCAAAAGCGCCGAGGCCCGCGAGGCTTGCGAAGCCTACGTGCGCAGCCACGCACCAAACGCCCAGGTTTTCTATTGGTTGGGCCTGCTCAGCGACATGGCCGGCAGCGCCCTTGAAGCCCAGGGTTTTTATCGCAAGGCGCTTTATCTTGAACCGCAACACGCCGAGGCACTGGTGCATCTGGCGGCGCTGCTGGCTTCCCAGGGAGACGCGGCCGGAGCCCGTCGATTGCAGGAACGCGCCGCTCGCAGCGGACGCACGGCAGACAGTGAGCATAAACAATGAGCGGTTCGGCTTCTTACACCGTCACCCATGACGATGCCCAAGCTATCGACGACTGCTGGAATCGCATCGGGGTGCATGGCGACAAATCCTGTCCGTTGTTGGTCGAGCATATCCACTGCCGCAACTGTTCGGTGTATTCAGCGGCCGCTACCCGGCTGCTCGATCGTTATGCCTTGCCGCAGGATCAGCGGGATCTGTCCCTTGCCCCCGTGGACACCGATGTGGTCACGCGCTCGCTGCTGATGTTCCGCCTCGGCGAGGAATGGCTGGGCCTGACGACGCGCAGCCTGGTGGAAGTGGCGCCGTTGCAGCCGATCCATTCCTTGCCCCACCAGCGCTCGCGGGCCTTGTTGGGCGTGGCGAATGTACGCGGGGCGCTGGTGGCCTGCCTGTCGCTGGTGGAGCTGTTGGACCTGGAGCCCGGCGCGGCGGTGGTTTCCGGCGCACGGGTCATGCCGCGCATGTTGATTGTCGCGGCCAAGGGCGGGCCGGTGGTGGTGCCGGTGGATGAGGTGGACGGCATCCACGCCATCGATGAACGCATCCTGGCGAGCGCTTCGCAATCGACGGGCAAGTACACCCGTGGCGTGCTGCCCTATAAGGGCCGCAGTCTGCGCTGGCTGGATGAAGAACAACTGCTGTGCGCCGTGGCTCGGAGCCTGTCATGACCCCTGATCAGATGCGCGACGCCTCGTTGCTGGAACTGTTCAGCCTGGAAGCCGAAGCCCAGGTCCAGGTGCTGAGCGCCGGCCTGCTGGCCCTGGAGCGCGATCCGACCCAGGCCGATTACCTGGAGTCGTGCATGCGCGCGGCGCATTCCCTCAAGGGCGCGGCGCGCATTGTCGGGGTGGACGCCGGGGTTAGCGTGGCCCATGTGATGGAAGATTGCCTGGTCAGTGCCCAGGAGCGGCGTCTGGTCCTGGGCGCTGAACACATTGATGCCTTGCTGCAAGGCACGGACCTGCTGACGCGCATCGCCACCCCGGGCAATAGTGTCGGCGCCCCGGACATCGACGCCTATGTAGCGTTGATGGGGCGCCTGCTTGATCCCAACGCGCCACAGGCGCCGGCAGTGGCGTTACCGAGCGTCGAAACACCGGCCGAGCCGCTACACGTCGAGCTACCGGAAGTGGAACTGCCCACAGCAACGGAGCCGCCCGCCAAGCGCAAACGGGTCACCGAAGGCGGCGAACGGGTTTTGCGGGTCACTGCCGAACGCCTCAACAGCTTGCTCGATTTGTCGAGCAAGTCCCTGGTAGAGACCCAGCGCCTCAAGCCCTGGCTGGCGACGTTGCAACGGCTCAAGCGCCAGCAAAGCACAGGCCTGCGCGCCCTTGAAGAGCTGAACCTACACCTCAAGGACCACGCCCTGAGCCTGCAAGCCCAGGAAGCCCTTGGCGATGCTCGCCGTTTGCTTGCCGAAACCCAGCAATTGCTGGCGCAGAAAACCGCCGAGCTGGATGAGTTCGCCTGGCAGGCCAGTCAGCGGGCGCAGGTGCTGTACGACACGGCGCTGGCCTGTCGTATGCGACCGTTCGCCGATGTGCTTTCGGGCCAGGCACGCATGGTCCGGGACTTGGGCCGCAGCCTGGGCAAGCAGGTGCGCCTGGAGATTGAAGGCGAGAAGACCCAGGTCGACCGTGATGTGCTGGAAAAACTAGAAGCGCCGCTGACCCACCTGTTGCGTAACGCCGTAGACCATGGCATCGAATCCCCGGAGCAACGAATACTGGCCGGCAAGCCGGCCGAAGGCCTGATCCGCCTGCGGGCTTCCCATCAGGCTGGCTTGTTGGTGTTGGAACTGGCGGATGACGGCGCCGGGGTGGACCTGGAGCGGGTGCGCCGCAGCATCGTCGAGCGCGGGCTTTCCCCTGAGCAAACCGCCGCCAGCCTGAGTGAAGAGGAACTGCTGACCTTCCTGTTCCTGCCCGGTTTCAGCCTGCGCGACACAGTCACCGAAGTGTCCGGGCGCGGCGTCGGCCTGGACGCCGTCCAGCACATGGTCCGGCAGTTGCGCGGTGCGGTGGTGCTGGAGCAGACGGCGGGCGAGGGCAGTCGTTTCCATCTCGAGGTGCCGCTGACGCTGTCGGTGGTGCGCAGCCTGGTGGTGGAAGTCGGCGATGAAGCGTATGCCTTTCCCCTGGCCCACATCGAACGCATGTGCGACCTGGCGCCGGAGGACATCGTCCAGGTTGAAGGCCGCCAGCATTTCTGGCACGAAGGCCGGCATATCGGGCTGGTCGCCGCCAGCCAATTGCTCAATCGGCCGGCGCCGCAAGGCAGTAGCCAGACCCTCAAGGTCGTGGTGATACGCGAGCGCGAGAGGATCTATGGCGTGGCGGTGGAGCGGTTCATCGGCGAGCGGACCCTGGTGGTTCTGCCCCTGGACGAACGCTTGGGCAAGGTCCAGGACATTTCCGCTGGGGCCTTGCTCGACGATGGCTCGGTGGTGTTGATTGTCGATGTCGAAGACCTGCTGCGTTCGGTGGACAAGCTGCTCGATACCGGGCGCCTGGAACGCATCGCCCGGCAGAACCAGGCCCAGGCCCCGCGCAAGCGGATCCTGGTGGTGGATGATTCCCTGACCGTGCGCGAGCTGCAACGCAAGTTGTTGCTCAATCGCGGCTACGACGTGGCGGTGGCGGTGGATGGCATGGACGGCTGGAACGCCTTGCGCTCGGAGGATTTCGACCTGCTGATCACTGACATCGACATGCCGCGCATGGACGGCATCGAGCTGGTGTCGCTGTTGCGGCATGACAACCGCTTGCAATCGCTGCCGGTGATGGTGGTGTCCTACAAGGACCGCGAAGAGGATCGCCGTCGTGGCCTGGATGCCGGCGCCGACTATTATCTGGCCAAGGCGAGCTTCCACGACGACGCCTTGCTCGACGCCGTGGTTGAATTGATCGGAGGGGCTCGCGCTTGAAGATCGCCATCGTCAATGACATGCCCCTGGCGGTCGAGGCCTTGCGCCGTGCCCTGGCGTTCGAGCCGGCGCATCAACTGGTCTGGGTGGCCACCAACGGGGGCGAGGCGGTGCAGCGTTGTGCCGAATACACCCCGGACCTGATCCTCATGGACCTGCTCATGCCGATCATGGATGGCGTGGAGGCCACCCGGCGGATCATGGCCGCCAGCCCATGCGCTATCGTTATCGTCACCGGTGACAGCCAGCAGAACGTCCACCGGGTGTTCGAGGCCATGGGTCACGGTGCGCTGGATGTGGTCGATACCCCGGCCCTGGGCGTCGGCAACCCGGCGGACGCGGCGGCGCCGCTACTGCGCAAGATCACCAACATCGGCTGGCTGATCGGTGAGCGCAACAAGCGTGAGCGACCCGCGCCGGCGGTGCAGCGTGCGGCGGTGTCGCGCAAGAGCCTGGTCGCCATCGGGTCGTCGGCGGGCGGGCCGGCGGCGCTGGAGGTGCTGCTCAAGGCGCTGCCGCGTGACTTTGCCCCGGCCATCGTGCTGGTCCAGCATGTGGACGAGGTGTTCGCCGCAGGCATGGCCGAGTGGCTGGGCAGTGTGTCGGGCCACACGGTGCGCCTGGCCCGGCACGGCGAGACGCCGCAGAGCGGCACGGTGTTACTGGCGGGGACCAACCATCATTTGCGCTTGTTGAAGGACGGCACCCTGGCCTATACCGCCGAGCCGGTGAACGAGATCTACCGGCCGTCCATCGACGTGTTTTTCGACAGTGTCGCCCGGTACTGGAGCGGTGACGCGGTGGGCGTATTGCTCACCGGCATGGGTCGCGACGGTGCACAAGGGCTTAAACTCATGCGCCAGCAGGGCTATGTGACCATCGCCCAGGACCAGCGCAGCAGTGCGGTGTACGGGATGCCCAAAGCGGCTGCCGCCATCGACGCCGCCGTCCATATTCTCGCCCTGGACGCTATCGCGCCTCGGTTGTTGGAGATTTTTACCCCATGAAGAACCCCGTCAGCGTTGCCCCAGGCCGTATTCAGGTAAGCCACCATGAATGATCTGCAGCTCGACGAATTCAAGCGCGATGAAAACGCCGCCATGGTCTTGCTCATCGACGACCAGGCGATGATCGGCGAGGCGGTGCGGCGCGGGCTGTCAAATGAAGAAAACATCGACTTCCACTTCTGCTCCGACCCTCACCAGGCCATCGCCCAGGCCGTTCGCATCAAGCCGACGGTGATTCTCCAGGACCTGGTGATGCCCGGCCTGGATGGCCTGAGCCTGGTGCGCGAGTACCGTAACCATCCCGACACCCGCGATATCCCGATCATTGTCCTGTCTACCAAGGAGGACCCGCTGATCAAGAGCGCGGCGTTCGCCGCCGGGGCCAACGACTACCTGGTCAAGTTGCCGGACAACATCGAACTGGTGGCGCGCATCCGCTATCACTCGCGTTCCTACATGATGCTGTTGCAGCGCGACGCGGCCTATCGGGCATTGCGGGTCAGCCAGCAGCAACTGCTCGACACCAACCTGGTGCTGCAACGCTTGATGAACTCCGACGGCCTGACCGGGTTGTCCAATCGTCGGCACTTCGACGAATACCTGGAGCTGGAATGGCGCAGGGCAATGCGCGACCAGAGCCAACTGTCGCTGCTGATGATCGATGTGGACTACTTCAAGGCCTATAACGACAACTTCGGCCACTTGGACGGTGACGAAGCGCTGCGTAAGGTCGCCACGGCGATCCGCGAGGCGTGTAGCCGTCCATCCGACTTGCCGGCCCGCTACGGCGGCGAGGAGTTCGCCCTGGTCCTGCCCGGCACCTCGCCGGGCGGTGCCCGGCTGATGGCCGAGAAACTGCGCCAGGGCGTCGTCGCCCTGAAAATCCCCCACACCACGCCCGACGGTGGCGAAAACCTGACCGTCAGCATTGGCGTCTCGACCTTCATCCCCCAGCAGGGTAGCGATTGCCGGCAACTGATCTCGGCGGCGGACAAGGGGTTGTATACGGCCAAGCACAATGGGCGCAATCGGGTGGGCGTCGAATAAGCCCTTGAGAGGCAGGGCGTTTGCTCCCACCGGATTGCACCTGTAGGCGCTATGGCTGTGTAGCTGTGTAGGAGCTGTCGAGTGCAACGAGGCTGCGATCTTTCCCCAGCCAATTGAGTCCCAAACGAAAGATCAAGATCAAGATCAAAGTCAAGATCAAAAGATCGTCCGAACGCGGCCCGAGCCTTCGCCAGCACCTACAGGGTCAGCACGAGCTTGCTCCCTTACCACGGAGCGCGAACGCTGAATCTCATTGCCCCTAAAGCCGCCAGGCGGGCTGCCGCTGGCGCTTGATTACGTTATACTCGCCGGCTTTCAAAAGTTCGCCAACGAGTGCTGCCCGCCATGGAAATCAACCCGATCCTTAACACCATCAAGGACCTGTCCGAGCGCTCCGAAACTATTCGGGGGTATCTTTGACTACGATCAAAAGCATGAGCGTCTGACCGAAGTCAATCGCGAGCTTGAAGATCCGAATGTCTGGAACAACCCTTCGTACGCCCAGGAGCTGGGCCGCGAGCGTTCTGCGCTGGCGCAGATTGTCGAGACCCTGGACGAGCTGTCCAGCGGCCTGGCCGACTGCCGCGACCTGCTGGACATGGCCGTCGAAGAGAACGATGAAGGCGCGGTCGGCGATGTCGTCGCCGAGCTGACACGCCTTGATGAGAACCTCGCCAAGCTGGAATTCCGTCGCATGTTCAGCGGCGAGATGGACATGAACAACGCCTACCTGGACATCCAGGCCGGTTCCGGCGGCACCGAAGCCCAGGACTGGGCCAACATCCTGCTGCGCATGTACCTGCGCTGGGCTGACAAACGCGGTTTCGACGCCACCATCATGGAACTGTCGGCTGGTGAAGTCGCCGGGATCAAGGGCGCCACCGTGCACATCAAGGGCGAATACGCCTTTGGCTGGCTGCGGACCGAGATCGGCGTGCACCGCTTGGTGCGCAAGAGCCCGTTCGACTCCGGCAACCGCCGCCACACCTCGTTCTCGGCCGTGTTCGTTTCGCCGGAAATCGATGACAACATCGAGATCGAGATCAACCCGGCGGACTTGCGCATCGACACCTACCGTTCCTCCGGGGCCGGCGGTCAGCACGTAAACACCACCGACTCGGCCGTACGGATTACCCACGTACCGACCAACACCGTGGTCAGTTGCCAGAACGAGCGCTCCCAGCACGCCAACAAAGACACCGCGATGAAGATGCTCCGGGCTCGCCTGTACGAGCAGGAAGTGCAGAAACGCAACGCGGCGTCCCAGGCACTGGAAGACACCAAGTCGGACATCGGCTGGGGCCACCAGATCCGTTCGTACGTGCTCGATGCCTCGCGGATCAAGGATCTGCGGACCAGCATCGAACGCAGCGATTGCGACAAGGTGCTCGATGGCGATATCGATGAATACCTGATCGCCAGCCTCAAACAAGGGCTGTAACGCGACACCCATGCGGCGGGCAGGCCACGCTTGCACCAAGGAGCGCGACTCGCCCGCAAACTCCGGCCCGGGGCCGGAGGCAACGAACCTGTGATGGAATCCTTAAAGACATGAGCGACCTAGAACTCGACCCGCAAGCCCTGCAACAGGAAGAAAACTCCCTGATCGCCCTGCGCAAGGAAAAGCTTGCTGCCGAGCGCGCCAAGGGCCAGGCCTTCCCCAACGACTTCCGCCGCGACGCTTATTGCGACGTCTTGCAGAAGCAGTATGCGGACAAGACCAAGGAAGAGCTGGCCGAGGCGGCGATTCCAGTCAAGGTGGCCGGTCGTATCGTGCTCAATCGTGGTTCGTTCATGGTGATCCAGGACATGACCGGGCGCCTTCAGGTCTACGTCAACCGCAAGACCCTGCCGGAAGAAACCCTGGCAGCCGTCAAGACCTGGGACCTGGGTGACATCATTGCCACCGAAGGCACCCTGGCCCGTTCCGGCAAGGGCGACCTGTACGTCGAGATGACCAGCGTGCGCCTGCTGACCAAGTCCCTGCGCCCACTGCCGGACAAGCACCACGGCCTGACCGACACCGAGCAGCGCTATCGCCAGCGCTACGTCGACTTGATCGTCAACGAAGACGTGCGCCAGACGTTCCGCGTGCGCTCGCAAGTCATCGCCCACATTCGCAGCTTCCTGATGAAGCGTGACTTCCTGGAAGTCGAGACACCGATGCTGCAGACCATCCCCGGCGGTGCGGCGGCCAAGCCGTTCGAAACCCACCACAATGCCCTGGACATGGAAATGTTCCTGCGCATTGCGCCGGAGCTGTACCTCAAGCGCCTGGTGGTGGGCGGCTTCGAGAAAGTGTTCGAGATCAACCGCAACTTCCGTAACGAAGGCGTTTCGACCCGGCACAACCCCGAGTTCACCATGCTCGAGTTCTACCAGGCCTACGCCGACTACGAAGACAACATGGACCTGACCGAGGAACTGTTCCGCGAGCTGGCTCAGCTTGTTCTCGGGACTACCGACGTGCCGTACGGCGACAAGGTGTTCCACTTCGGCGAGCCGTTCGTGCGCCTGTCGGTGTTCGACTCGATCCTCAAGTACAACCCAGAGATCACCGCCGCTGATCTGCAGGACATCGAGACGGCTCGCGCCATTGCCAAGAAAGCCGGGGCCAAGGTGCTCGGCTTCGAAGGACTGGGCAAGCTGCAAGTGATGATTTTCGAAGAACTGGTCGAGCACAAGCTGGAACAGCCGCACTTCATCACCCAGTACCCGTTCGAAGTGTCGCCGCTGGCCCGTCGTAACGACGAGAACCCAAGCGTGACCGACCGTTTCGAGCTGTTCATCGGTGGCCGCGAAATCGCCAACGCCTATTCCGAGCTCAACGATGCAGAAGACCAGGCCGAGCGTTTCATGGCCCAGGTGGCTGACAAGGACGCCGGCGACGACGAAGCCATGCATTACGATGCCGACTTCGTGCGTGCCCTGGAGTACGGCATGCCGCCGACCGCTGGCGAAGGCATCGGCATTGATCGCCTGGTGATGTTGTTGACCAACTCGCCGTCGATCCGGGATGTGATTCTCTTCCCGCACATGCGGCCTCAAGCGTAAATGTTTCAAATAAAAAGCCGCCTGGAAGGGCGGCTTTTTATTGCCTGTCTGGTACAAACGTATCAATTGGTTACTTTTGAAAAAAAGAGGAAGACCTGTCGTGAATCGTGCAATGGCTTCAGAAGGTGCAGCGGGCGTCGCCACGGCTGTCGCTGAAAGTGTTCAGTACCAGGGCCGCAAGGCCAGCCGACAGGGCAGTGAGCAGCGTCGCCAGGAGATTCTCGACGCGGCGATGCGCATTGTGGTGCGCGATGGCGTGCGAGCCGTACGCCATCGCGCTGTGGCCGCCGAAGCCGGCGTGCCACTGTCGGCCACCACGTATTATTTCAAGGACATCGATGACTTGCTCACCGATGCCTTCGCCCAGTATGTGGAACGCAGCGCGGCGTTCATGGCCAAGCTGTGGGCCAACAACGAAGGCCTGCTGCGCGAGATGGTCGCCTACGGTGACGGCAGCGCCCAATCACGCTCGCAACTGGCGGACGACATTGCCCGGATGACCGCCGACTACGTACAACACCAATTGGACAGTCGTCGCGACTACCTGATGGCCGAACAGGCCTTTCGCCAGGAAGCGCTGCTCAACCCGCGTCTGGCGGTGTTGGTGCGTTCCCATCAGCAGATTTTGCTGCACGGCACGTGTCAGTTTTTCCAGGTATTGGGCTCTCGTGAGCCGCAACAGGATGCCAAAGTGTTGACGGCGATTATCGGACGGATGGAATATCAGGGCTTGCTCAATAGCGCCGAGCTGGAAGCCGATGAAGATATGCTCGGTATCCTGACCCGCTACATGCACCTGGTACTGGCGTCGGTGTAACCCCCTTGTGGGAGTAGGCTATGTGGGAGCAAGCGTTGCTCCCACACACACCTGCTCCCCTATGTAAGGACGAGGCACTGTGCCATAGGGAGTTCAAATGAAAGCTTGGCGTGCCGTTGTACTGACCGTGTCGTTGCTACTGCTCAGTGGCTGCCTGGTGTCGTTCAAGGCGCCATTGCCTGACAGCGAAGCCGCGCCTGAGGGCTTGCTCGGTCACTGGACCAGCGCCAATGCCTGGGGCGAACCGTTGAACCTGGAGCTGAGGAAGGTCGGCAAGCACCGCTACCAGGCCATCAGCTACTTCAGGGCCAAGCCCCATGAGCGCGAAGCCATTCCTCTGACTGTTTCCCGTCATGGCAGCCGCTGGTACGTGTCGGCCAAGGTACCGGTCCGGTTTGGCGGTCATTATTTGATCGCCGGTTTCGAGTTGACCGACAAGCACGAGCTGGTGGTCTACAACCTGGACCTGGAGCAGATCAACCAGGCCATCAGCCAGAAAATCCTCAGCGGCCAACCGAATCCGAGCGAGCAAGGCGACGGTGTGCTGGTGGACAGCGACATGAACAAGGTTTTCGGTTACCTCGACGATCCGGCCAATTCCGATGTGTTCTCGGAGGCCGTGCGCTACCAGCGGCTGGTCAAATCCCAATAACAGCAATAAGCGGACGTTTTTTCACAGGAGTTCCGGGTGGACGATTACCAGCAGACGATACGCACCTTGTCCGATCGCATTGTGCTGGCGCAAACGCCGATTCGCATCCTCGACGCGGTGAAGTGGGACGAGAGCATCCGCAAGGGGTTTCTCAAGGCCAAGGGCAAGGAAATGCCTGCGGTGGATCGCGACTATTACCTCAACCGGCCACTGTCTTTCGATTCGAGCAAGGTGAAGCTGGAGTTCCAGAACATCGAGCGCGACATCACCCGTCAGCTTGGGCAGTTCAACCCGGTTGGCCAGATCATGCGCCGTATGTGCAAGGAATACCGCATGGTGGTGCGCATGCTCGAGGCGCGTGGCACCGAGGATTTCGGGCTGATCTCCCAGGAGCTCTATGGCGCCGCCTCCGATGCTTTCCACGCCGGCGACCCGACCCTGGCCGACCTGGGCCTGATGCTCTCCGATTACCTGAACAACATCGATGGCCGTGGCGACCTCAAGGACGAGCCGAAGACGCTGGTCGCCAAGGACGCGGTCAAGCTGCTGCAACACCGCCTCAATCGGGTGTTTGGCGAAGCCGAGGAAACCATCCGGGTGTTCGAGTCCGATGGCATCGTGGCCGACGCGGCGGCGGGCGCGGACTACATCAAGATCCGCGCCGATGCGATGTTCAACGAGCGCGACGTGCGGGCGCTGGAAGTCCACGAGGGGCTGGTGCACGTCGGCACTACGCTCAACGGCCTCAACCAACCGATCTGCACCTTCCTGTCCAAGGGCCCGCCCTCGTCCACGGTGACCCAGGAAGGCCTGGCGATCCTGATGGAAATCATCACCTTCGCCTCCTACCCGAGTCGCCTGCGCAAACTGACCAACCGTACCCGGGCCATTCACATGGTGGAGGAGGGGGCCGATTTCCTGCAGGTCTTCGAATTTTTCCGCGAGCAGGGTTTTGAAATGGCCGAAAGCTACGGCAACGCCAGTCGGGTTTTCCGTGGGTCGGTGCCGACGGGTCTGCCATTCACCAAAGACTTGTCCTACCTCAAGGGCTTTATCATGGTTTACAACTACATTCAGTTGGCCGTGCGCAAGGGCAAGCTGGAACAGGTGCCGTTGATGTTCTGCGGCAAGACCACCCTCGAGGACATGCGCACGTTGCGACAATTGGTGGACGAAGGCCTAGTCGTAGCGCCCAAGTACCTGCCCGAGCAGTTCCGCGACATGAACGCCCTGTCGGCCTGGATGTGTTTCTCCAACTTCTTGAACCACCTGAGCCTGGACCGGATCGAAGCGGATTATTCCAATATCCTTTGAGCACAACACCGTCCAACGGTGGGAGCGGGCTGTGTATAACTTCTGATTTTTTGCGAGGCTTCACCGGATGCGAACCCTCGGCATCATTTGCCTGTTGCTGGCCCTGAGCGGTTGCAGTTCCCTGCTGTTCTACCCCGAGCACGGCCTGGCGTTCACCCCGGAGCGGGCCAGGCTCGAGTACCGCAACGTCACCCTGACCACCGCCGATGGTCTCAAGCTCCATGGCTGGTGGCTGCCCGTCAAACCGGGTGTGGAGGTCAAGGGCACGGTCCTGCATTTGCACGGCAACGGCGGCAACCTGGCCTGGCACCTGGGCGGTAGCTGGTGGTTGCCGGAGCAGGGCTACCAGGTGTTGATGCTCGACTACCGGGGTTATGGCCTGTCCGAAGGCGAGCCGAGCCTGCCGGCAATTTACCAGGACGTCGACGCCGCGTTCCAATGGCTCGACCAGGCGCCCGAGGTGCAGGGCAAGCCGCAGGTGCTGCTCGGCCAGAGCCTGGGCGGCGCGCTGGCGGTGCATTACCTGGTCGAGCACCCGCAGCGCCAACGGCAGCTCAAGGCCCTGGTGCTCGATGGCGTGCCCGCCAGTTACCGCGAGGTCGGCCGTTTTGCCTTGAGTACGTCCTGGCTGACTTGGCCGTTCCAGGTGCCATTGTCCTGGCTGGTGCCGGACGGTGACAGCGCGATCAGTTCCGTGGCGCACTTGAATGGTGTGCCGAAATTGATCTACCACAGCCTGGACGACCCCATCGTGCCCCTTTCCAACGGCATCCGCCTGTATCAAGCTGCGCCGCCGCCACGGGTCTTGCAGTTGACACGCGGCGGCCATGTGCAGACGTTCGCCGACCCGGTCTGGCGCACCGTGATGCTGCGCTACCTTGACGACCCCCAGCACTTCGACGGCCTGCGCCGCCTGGGCGAGGTCCCGAATTACCCGAAATCACCCGTTGAATTACCAGAGAGTCCGCAATGAGCGAAGAACGTAACGCCATCCCCCTGATCATTACCGGTATCTGCAGCATCCTCGGCACTGTTGCGACGCTGTGGTACTACGGTTACCTGCACTTCGCCAAGCCCGAGGACGCGTTGCTGCTCAACCAATTCACCATGCTCAAGACCGTGCCGGGGGAGGACTACAAGGTGTCCCTGGACCCGGCCCCTCAGGTCGCCCAATGCATCGACGGCGTGCTGGTGCTGTTCGACACCGAGCAGAAAGGCCTGACCGGCGTGCTGATCAACGAGAAGAAACGCGCGGTGCGCTGCATGGGCCAGGAAACGCCGCAAAAATTGCAGCCATAAGTAACCCCCTGTGGGAGCGAGCCTGCTCGCGATGGCGGCAGATCAGCTGACATAGGTGGTGACTGAACCACCGCTATCGCGAGCAGGCTCGCTCCCACAGGGGATATGGCCGGCTCGACACAATGTGTGCGCCATGAAAAAGCCCCGCCTGATTGAAGTCAGGCGGGGCTTTTGCGTTGCACTCAGCCGATCAGTTGGCGCTCATGGTCGAACGCGGGGCCACTGGCTGGTTGTCGTTGGAGATGGTCACTTCCACACGACGGTTCATCGCACGGCCCGAGACGCTGCTGTTGTCGGCCACCGGGAATTCCTTACCGTAGCCCTGGGTCACGATGCGAGCCGGGTCCACGCCCATTTTCACCAAGGCAGTGCGCACCGAGCTGGCGCGGCGCTCGGAGAGCGATTGGTTGTAGGAATCCGAACCGGTGCTGTCGGTATAGCCCTCGATGATCACCTTGCGGTCCGGGTTTTCCTGGAGGAACTGCGCCAGTTTGCTCACATTCGTCATGCCGCTGGCGCGCAGTTCGGACTTGTTGGTGGCGAACAGCACGTCGCCGAAGGTCACCAGCGTACCGCGTTCGGTCTGCTTGGCGTTGAGGCTTTCCTGCAACTGCTTGATCTGCGCATTGCGCGCATCGAGCAAGGCACGCGCACGTTCGTCACCGGCATTTTTCAGCTCGGCTTCGGCCTTGCGCAGGGCGATGGTCTGCTTGGCTACTTCAACGCGTTGGTTGGTCAGGTAGGCCAACTGGTCGACCTTAGCTTCGTCTTCCTTGTCCAGATAGGCCTTGTCAGCCTTGGCCAGGAAGTCGGCGGCGTCCTTGGTTTCCAATGCTGCCACTTTGGTCGCCGCCGGGTCAGCCTGTAGGCCGTTGTAGTTGGTCCGTGCCTGTTCCAGGTTCGCGTTCGGGTCGTGGGAGCAAGCGGCCAGGGCTACGCAGGCAGCGAGCAGGGCGGGCATCATCAAGTGTTTGTGCATCATAGTCTGTCGTCCTTTTATCAATGAGAAGTACGTCGTGGCGTGAACGGTTTACTGAACCTTGTTCATGCCTTCCTGACGCAGTTCCTGAACCCCTTTCTGAGAATCCTTGAGTGCTTGTTCGGCCTTGGCGGCCTGAGCCTTGCGCTCGGCGACGCGGGCATCCCACTCGGCCTGTTCGGCCAGACGCTTGGCTTCGCCGTAGTTCTTGTCATGCATGGCGATTTCGGCCTGCTTGAGTTTGTCCTGGGCCGATTTCATTTCCACAGCAGCGAATTCGGTACCGCCGGCGCTGACGGCGCTGTTGACCGCCGATTGGGTCACCGCGTACTGCTCCGAGGGTGGATTACCGGCGCAACCGGCGAGAATGAAGCTGCTACCGATCGCCAGGGCAGCCAACTTCAAGCCACGCAGGCCAGTGGATGAGGGTTTGGCAGTGCAGGTATTCATAGGCTTCAACTCCATTGGAAAACTCCTGAAAAAACTACAAATCCATGCTGGGACCGAAGCCGTGACGTCCGGTTTGACGCTGGCGCCAAGGCGCGTTTATTTAAACAACCGTTCCAGTATGGTTACTCGGTGTGACCCGAGGCGGTTTTCAAAAGTTCAGCGAAGATGGCCATTCGCCAAAAGAATTACTGACTGATTGGTCAGTGGTAGAGAAGCTGAACTTTCAAGGCGCGCAGCAGTACTCCCGGTGTAGGGATACGTGCGTTTTTTGGCGGGCGCGCGCGTAGGAGCTGCCGAAGGCTGCGATCTTTTGCTTTCGCTTGAGACTCAAGCGTCAGGGGAAAGATCGCAGCCTCGCTTCGCTCGTCAGCTCCTACAGGCGTCAGTGTTTGGATTTGTCGTTCTGCGAGGAAAGTTCGTGCAGGTGCCGACGGGACAGTGCGAGGAATCGCGGGGTCGGACCCACGTCTTCGTACAATGGGTCGCCTTCTTCATCGGTGGCCACGACTTGCGAGCCTTTGATGTAGGGGAAGCTGGCTTCCAGCTCTTCCAGTGCGGCCCCGATCAGCTCGCCGAGCAGTTCCTCGGGCTGGCGCTTGGGGTACATGTCGCAGATTGCTGCCAGCCGGGCGGCGGCTTCCACGTCCAGATGAATCATGTAGCCAGTCTGGGTCAGACGGCCCTTGGCGTTTTCTTCCCAATGCTGGGCAAGCTCACGAATTTTCATGATGACCTCGATAAGCCTGCTCGTGGCGGGCGCGGAGAGTGACAAGCCGTTGTGTGGCTTAATCATGAGACTAGCTTTGTCGTCCAAGGTTTAATGTCCCTTCATCGCTTGTCAGAAACGGTGGGCATCGGCACTCTCTAGTCCAAGAGCTGCCCGGACTTTTTTGCTGGAGAAATGCTGATGACCGATATCGATGCACGCTTGCGCGAAGACGTTCACCTGCTCGGTGAGCTATTGGGCAACACCATCCGCGAACAATACGGGGACACGTTTCTCGACAAGATCGAGCAGATCCGCAAGGGCGCCAAGGCTGACCGACGCGGTTCCGTGGACGCCGAACTCAGCGCCAGTCTCAATCAGTTGAGCGAGGACGAACTGCTTCCGGTGGCGCGGGCGTTCAACCAGTTTCTTAACCTGGCCAACATCGCCGAGCAATACCAACTTATCCACCGCCGTGAAGCGTCGCAGCCGGAGCCCTTCGAGGCGCGGGTGTTGCCCGAGCTGCTCGCCCGGTTGCGGGCTGAGGGCCATGGCGCCGAAGCCCTGGCCCGGCAATTGGGAAGGCTGGAGATCGAACTGGTTCTCACGGCCCACCCCACGGAAGTGGCTCGCCGTACGCTGATCCAGAAATACGACGCCATCGCCGCGCAATTGGCCGCCCAGGATCACCGCGACCTGACCAGCGCCGAGCGCGCACAGATTCACGAACGCTTGCAGCGCTTGATCGCCGAAGCCTGGCACACCGAAGAAATCCGCCGCACCCGGCCGACCCCGGTAGACGAGGCCAAGTGGGGGTTCGCGGTAATCGAGCACTCGTTGTGGCAGGCCATTCCCAATTACCTGCGCAAGGCCGACCAGGCCCTGCATGCCGCCACCGGCTTGCGCCTGCCGCTGGAGGCCGCGCCGATCCGTTTTGCCTCCTGGATGGGCGGCGACCGTGACGGCAACCCCAATGTCACCGCCACCGTGACCCGCGAGGTGCTGTTGCTGGCGCGGTGGATGGCAGCGGATCTGTACCTGCGTGACGTTGATCAACTGGCGGCCGAACTGTCGATGCAACGCGCCAGCGAAGCCTTGCGTGCCCAGGCGGGCGACAGCGCCGAACCTTATCGCGCCGTGCTCAAGCAACTGCGTGAACGCCTGCGCGCCACCCGCAACTGGGCCCACGCTTCCCTGAGCGCCGCCACGCCGCCAAGCACCGACGTGTTACAGCACAACCGCGAGCTGCTGGACCCCCTGGAGCTGTGCTACCACTCGTTGCACGAATGCGGCATGGGCGTGATTGCCGACGGGCCGCTGCTCGATTGCCTGCGCCGGGCGGTGACCTTCGGCTTGTTCCTGGTGCGCCTCGATGTACGCCAGGACTCGACGCGCCATACCGCCGCCATGACGGAAATAACTGACTACCTGGGCCTGGGACGCTATGAGGATTGGAACGAGGAGCAGCGCATCAGCTTCTTGCTGGCGGAACTGAGTAACCGGCGTCCGCTGCTGCCGGCCCATTTCAAGCCGTCGGCCGATACGGCGGAAGTTTTGGCGACGTGCCGGGAAGTGGCCGCGGCACCGGCGGCGTCCCTGGGGTCCTACGTGATCTCCATGGCCGGTGCGGCTTCCGATGTCCTCGCGGTGCAGCTGTTGCTGAAGGACGCCGGCGTGTTGCGGCCAATGCGGGTGGTGCCGCTGTTCGAAACCCTGGCCGACCTGGACAACGCCGGGCCGGTGATCGAGCAGCTGTTGCTGTTGCCCGGTTATCGCTCGCGGCTGCAAGGTCCCCAGGAAGTGATGATCGGCTATTCCGATTCGGCCAAGGACGCCGGGACCACGGCGGCGGCCTGGGCGCAGTATCGGGCCCAGGAACGGCTGGTGGACATCTGCCGCGAGCAGCAAGTCGAATTGCTGTTGTTCCACGGTCGCGGCGGCACCGTGGGCCGTGGTGGCGGTCCGGCGCATGCGGCGATCCTGTCCCAGCCACCGGGTTCGGTGGCCGGGCGTTTCCGCACCACTGAGCAAGGCGAAATGATTCGTTTCAAATTCGGCCTGCCGGACATCGCCGAACAGAACCTCAATCTTTATCTCGCCGCCGTGCTTGAAGCGACGCTGCTGCCACCGCCACCCCCAACGCCACAGTGGCGGGACCTGATGGACGAACTGGCGGCCGATGGCGTCAGTGCCTACCGTGCCGTGGTGCGGGAGAGCCCGCAATTTGTCGAGTACTTCCGCCAGTCCACCCCCGAGCAGGAACTGGGGCGCCTGCCCCTGGGCAGCCGTCCGGCCAAGCGACGGGCCGGCGGCATCGAAAGCCTGCGGGCGATCCCATGGATCTTCGGCTGGACCCAGACCCGCCTGATGCTGCCGGCCTGGCTCGGCTGGGAAACCGCACTGAGCAAGGCCCTGGAGCGCGGCGAAGGTGAGTTGCTGGGGCAGATGCGCGAGCAATGGCCGTTCTTCCGGACCCGCATCGACATGCTGGAGATGGTGCTGGCCAAGGCCGACGCCGATATTGCCCGCTCCTACGACGAGCGTTTGGTGGAGCCTGGGCTGCTGCCTTTGGGGACGCATTTACGCGACCTATTGTCGCAGGCCTGCTCGGTGGTCCTTGGGTTGACCGGTCAGTCGCAGCTACTGGCACATAGCCCTGCCACACTGGAATTCATTCGCTTGCGCAACACTTACCTCGACCCACTGCACCTGTTGCAGGCCGAGCTGTTGGCGCGCTCACGGCAGCAGGATGTGGCCCAGGGCAGCCCCGTGGAACAGGCGTTGCTGGTGTCTGTGGCGGGGATTGCCGCCGGTTTGCGCAACACCGGTTAAGGTTAGGCAGCGCACCGAAACGGCTCGCCCGGTGTTCCCGGGCGCTGTCCGCCGGGGGAGAGAACAGGTCGACCTGGCCACAGTTCGTTGCCCGGTTGCGCCTCTCGCCACCCCCTCCGAAGGTCGTATCGGGCGCGGGTTCCTCCGACTTTCGGCGGCTTGTGTGGGTCGAGCCTGCTGTGTATCTTGATCAGCCTTTGGCCGTTTGGGCGGTCACGATTCTGTTTTTCGAAGATTGGCCCCACGAGGCGAATCCGAGCGTTTTACATAAAAAAATTGAGGAGCACATCGATGCGCGTCATTCTGCTGGGAGCTCCCGGGGCCGGTAAAGGTACTCAGGCAAAGTTCATCACCGAAAAATTCGGTATCCCGCAAATTTCCACCGGCGACATGCTGCGTGCCGCAGTCAAGGCGGGCACCGAGCTGGGCGTCAAGGCCAAGAGCATCATGGATGCCGGCGGCCTGGTGTCGGATGACCTGATCATCGCTCTGGTCAAGGATCGCATCGCTCAAGCCGATTGCGCCAACGGCTTCCTGTTCGACGGCTTCCCGCGCACCATTCCCCAGGCCGAAGCCCTGGTGACAGCCGGTGTGGAGCTCGATCACGTGGTCGAAATCGCGGTCGATGACGAAGAGATCGTTCAGCGCATTGCCGGTCGTCGCGTCCACGAGGCGTCCGGCCGTGTCTACCACACCGTTTACAACCCGCCGAAACTTGCGGGCAAGGACGACGTCACCGGTGAAGAGCTGGTGCAGCGCAAGGACGACACCGAAGAAACCGTGCGTCATCGCCTGTCGGTCTACCATTCCCAGACCAAGCCGCTGGTGGCGTTCTACCAGAACCTGTCGGCTGCCCAGGGCAAACCGAAGTACAGCCACATCCCGGGCGTCGGCTCGGTCGATGCGATCACCGGTAAGGTGCTCGAAGCCCTGAGCTGAAAAGTCTGATCAGTTGCATCAACTACGGCCCGCTTGCGGGCCGTAGTTGTTTATACTGGCGCACTTTTTTCCACCTGATTTACGGACACATCGATGAGCACCTTGCTGGCCCTGGACACCGCGACTGAAGCTTGCTCCGTTGCTTTGCTGCACAACGGCAAGGTCACGAGCCATTACGAGGTGATCCCGCGCCTGCATGCGCAGAAACTGTTGCCGATGATCCAGAAACTGCTGAGCGATGCCGGGACGACCTTGCAGGCAGTGGACGCGATTGCCTTTGGCCGTGGGCCGGGGGCTTTCACGGGGGTGCGCATCGCTATCGGCGTGGTGCAAGGACTGGCGTTTGCCCTGGAGCGGCCGGTGCTGCCGGTGTCGAACCTGGCGGTGCTGGCCCAGCGCGCCTTGCGCGAACAGGGCGCCCGCCAAGTCGCAGCGGCCATCGATGCGCGCATGGACGAGGTGTACTGGGGCTGCTATCGTGAAACTGACGGCGAGATGCGCCTGGTCGGCGCTGAAGCGGTATTGCCACCCGAAGCGGCAGCGTTGCCGAGCGGGGCCGACGGTGACTGGTTCGGCGCCGGTACCGGGTGGGGCTACGGCGAGCGAATCGCCGTCAACCTGACCGGCCAGGACGCTACTCTGCTGCCTCACGCCGAAGACCTGCTGGCGCTGGCCCGTTTCGCCTGGGCCCGGGGTGAAGCTATTGTGGCCGATGATGCCCAACCGGTGTATCTGCGGGACAAGGTCGCAACGCCAAAATCCGAGCGATAAGCCCTGGCTTTGTGGGCGCAAAGCTTGCTTGCGATACAGGCGCCTCGGTTTCCAGCAGACCGCGTCATCATTGCGGGCAAGCCTTGCTCCCACAAACTCATTTCCCCGGCCAAAAGTCACACCCAATATTGCCAGTCGTCACTTTTTTACCCCGTTTTTAAACCTTTTAGGCTTTATGTGCTCTAGTTATCACTTGTGCATTTGCGCGGCTGTGAAAGTGCCGCTAAATTGCCATCATTGATACCGAGCATTCTGTTATGCGTATAGACGGCTTTTCCTCCCAGTCCTACCCCATCAAGCGCAAGCCTCGTGCAGGCAAAGTCGCTGAGCAAGAGTCCTTCGATGATGATATCGATGGCGAACTGGAGTTTCCGTCTGAAGAGCAATTGGCCGCCCGTGCCGCCAAAGCTTCCGCGCAACGCCTGAGCAATCTCCCCGCCCGTCAGCAAGACATGCTTTACCACCGTGCGATGAGCCGCAGTGTCGCCACGGCCCTGGCGAGCTACCTGAGTACCGCCGGTTTCGTCGATTGGGATATGGAAGTGCTGGGACTCGATCTCTACATCTGATGGTCTTGCCTTACTACCTGGGCTGCCCCTCCTGGAGCGAAAACGCCTGGCGCGATTACCTTTATCCCCAGGACGCCAAAAGCACCGACTTCCTGAATCTCTATTCCCAAGTGTTCAATGCTGTGGAAGGCAATACGACCTTCTACGCCAGCCCGTCTGCGGCCGTCTTGCGGCGTTGGGCCGAGACCATGCCCGAGCACTTTCGCTTCACCGCCAAATTCCCCGGTGACATCAGCCACAATGGCGACTTGCGCGAGCGCCTGACGGCCACCGAAACCTTCCTGCAATTGCTCAGCCCCTTGGGTGAGCGTGTCTCGCCGTACTGGCTGCAACTGTCCAAGGCTTTCACCCCGAATCGGTTGCCGGAACTGGCAGGGTTCATCGACGCCTTGCAGCGCCCCTTGGCCGTGGAGGTCCGTCATGATGAGTTCTTTGCCAAGGGCGATGCCGAACGGCGCCTCAACCGCTTGTTGCTCGATCGCGGTGTCGAACGCATCTGTCTCGATCCCCGGGCCTTGTTCAGTTGCACCTCGCTTGATCCTGCCGTGCTTCATGCGCAATCGAAAAAGCCCCGGGTGCCGCCCCGGCCAGCGGCGTTCACCCAATGCCCGCAAGTGCGCTTTATCGGCCATCCGGTGCTGGAAGCCAACGAGCCGTTCCTGACGCCGTGGGTGGAGAAAATCGCCGGATGGATCGAAGAGGGGCGTACCCCCTATATCTTCCTGCACACCGCCGATAACCTGCTGGCGGCGAAACTGGCGCAACGCTTCCACGCTCGCCTGATGAGTCGTTTGCCTGGCTTGCCGGCCCTGCCTGAGCTATATAGAGAGCCCGCCGCCGAGCAACTGGGTTTGCTCTGAGGCCAACCCTCTCTGCTCAGGAGCGAACTACATGGATGCGCAAACTCGTCGAGCCCAGGCGTTCAAGGCCTTGCACGAACGTGAAGGGGCTTTTGTCATTCCCAACCCGTGGGATGCCGGGTCCGCCAAGATGTTGGCCAGCCTCGGCTTCGAGGCCTTGGCGACCACCAGTGCCGGCCACGCCTTTTCCTTGGGCCGGCCCGATGGTGCGCTGGGCCTGGAGGACACGCTGGCCAACGTGCGGGCGATTGTGGCCGCCACCGATCTACCTGTGGCCGTGGACCTGGAGAACGGTTTTGCCGATGCCCCCGACGATTGTGCGCGTAACCTGCTCCGTGCAGCGCAGGCTGGTGCGGTGGGCGGTTCGATCGAAGATGCCACGGGACGCGAAGACAGCCCGATCTATTGCTTCGACCATGCCGTGGCGCGGGTCAAGGCCGCCGCCGACGCCGTGCGCAGCTTGCCGTATCCCTTTCTGCTGACGGCCCGCGCGGAGAACTTCCTGCACGGCAATCCGGACCTGGAGGACACCATTGGCCGCTTGAAGGCCTTCGCCGACGCGGGGGCCGACGTGTTGTATGCCCCGGGGCTGAGCAGCGCCGAGCAAGTGCTCGCCGTGGTGCGGGCCGTAGCGCCGAAACCGGTGAACGTGCTGATGTCCGGGGCGCTGGACCTGACCGTCGCGCAGTTGAGCGAGTTGGGCGTCAAGCGCATCAGTGTCGGATCGGCGTTGGCCCTGGCCGCGTATGGCGAGTTCTTCCGCGCCGCCGAAGAAATCCAGCAGCAGGGCACGTTCACCTTCACGCGCCGATCGATGCCGTTCAAGCAGGCCAACCAATTATTCAAGGGTTGATACCCGAGGCAACGTCGTGCGGTTTTTGAAAGTTCTTGCGGTCGTGGCACTGCTCGTTGGCGTTGCAGGGCTGGGGGTATGGCGCGGTTGGGTGGCGCTGCCGCCCCAATGGAATCCCTGGGCGCCCCTGAACGTCAACCTTGCGCCCAACCTGCTGACCCGCTTCAAGCTCATGGCCCTGCGCAACGACCCGCAGTTGTGTGACCAGGCCCTCGCCACCTCGGGGCTGCGCACCGCTCGCCAGGCCGACAGCCGCTCCCAGGCCGATTGCCCGCTGAACAATGTGCTGAGGGTACAGGGCGGTGACGTGGCGTTGAGCAGCAGTTTCCTCGCCAGTTGTCCGCTGGCCGTGGCCTTCGCGCTGTTCGAGCGCCATGGGTTGCAGCCGGCGGCAATGGCGGTCTACGGGCAGAAAGTGACGCGGGTCGATCACCTTGGCAGTTTTGCCTGTCGCAATATGTACGGTCGTGAGAGCGGGGCGCGTAGCCAGCACGCCACCGCCAGCGCGCTGGACATTGCCGGGTTTCGCCTGGCCGATGGGCGCACGGTCAGCGTGCTCAAGGACTGGCCCAAGGACAATGCCGATGCGCGCTTCCTGCGTCAGGCCCGCGACGGCGCCTGCGATATGTTCAGTGTGGTCTTGAGTCCCGATTACAACGCGGCGCACCGCAACCATTTTCATCTGGACGTGGGGCCATGGTGGATCTGTCGCTGAGTGCCCTGTTTCGCAAATACGCTTCTTTTTTGACGACGACAGACGCCATCAAAAAGGAACAGTATTTGTGATACAGGCCCCCCGTCAGGCGGCGATGCGCAGGTTCTGCAGCACGATCGGACGTGCCCAGCGGGTGTCGAAATCCAGTTGTTTTTGCTGCGCCACCAATTCCTCTTCCGGGAAGGGCGGGAACGGCTTGTCCAGCAGGTCGAGTTCGAACTCGGCAATCGGCAGGTGCAGTGGGCGCGGTTGTGGTGCCGGACCGGGTTCCGGCAGCGGTTGGCCGGCGGTCAGGACGAGGGGGCGAACCCAGTTGCTTTCGAAGGTCTGCTGTTTTTGCTGGGCAGCGATTTCTTCCACAGGGAAGGGCGGGAAGGGTTTGTCCAACAGGTCGAGTTCGAATTCAGCGATGGGCAGGAACAGCGGTTCAGGCGGCTTGACCGGCGTTTCGGTCACTTCGCAAGTGCGCTGGCTGACGATGTGCTCCAGCAATTCGGCGCCGAGGGTGGGTTCAACGGCCTCATCGAGGGCCACTGGCTGGTAGCTGCCAGGTGCCGGTGCGCTATCACCCAGTTGATCGGCCAGGGCCCGGGCAAAAAAATCCTGCCACAGGTGACTGACGCCGCTCAGCGCTTGGGTATTGCGCAGGCTGTAATCGCCGTAAGGGGAGATAACGCCTATCGATGTGGATTGAATGTCTGACATTTTTCTCGGTCGACGCTCAGCTCTGGCAAAATGCCGTTCACCGTTGTTATCGGCCGTTTTTGCCGATCCTTAATTTTTTGAGCATGTTTCCATGAATGAACAACTTCTATGAGTGAGCAACCTGCGGCCTGCCGCATCCACGTCGAGGCCCTGGCCCCGGCCTTCCAGCCGCAGGCCGAGCACTGGGCCGAGCGGCTTGGCCTGCCTTTGCAGGGCGGCGATGGCGAGTTTGCCTTGCAGGTCGGCGAACAGGGGTTGCAATTGCAGCAACTGGGGCCGGATGCGCCTGGGCCGGTGCGTGTGGACTTCGTCGAGGGCGGTGCCGCCCATCGGCGTTTGTACGGTGGCGGCAGTGGCCAGATGATCGCCAAGGCGGTCGGCATTGCCCAGGGAGTGCGTCCGCGGGTGCTGGATGCCACAGCCGGGTTGGGCAAGGATGCGTTTGTGTTGGCCAGCCTGGGCTGCGAAATGAGCCTGATCGAGCGTCAACCGCTGATTGGGGTTCTGCTGGAGGATGGCCTGGCTCGCGCAGCGGAGGACTTCGACGTGGCGCCGATCGTGGCGCGCATGCGTTTGCTCAAGGGCAACTCCATCGAAGTGATGCGCCACTGGGAAGGCGAGCCGCCCCAGGTGATCTACCTGGACCCGATGTTCCCCCATCGTGAGAAAACCGCCCTGGTGAAGAAGGAAATGCGCTTGTTCCGCCCCCTGGTGGGCGATGATCCGGATGCCCCGGCGCTGCTCGCCGCGGCCTTGGCCTTGGCAACTCACCGGGTGGTGGTCAAGCGACCGCGCAAGGCCCCGTGTATCGACGGGCCGAAGCCGAGCCATGGGCTCGATGGCAAATCCAGTCGCTACGACATCTACCCCAAGAAAGCGCTCAAGCCCTGAGCGCGCGTCGCCTGCATCGCGAGCAAGCTCCCACGATCTGTGTGTTCATCAAACCCTGTGGGAGCGAGCCTGCTTGCGATGAGGCCCTTCCAGCCAGCAGAAGGCTACCGGTCGAGCTAAGGCCGATAAGCCCGCATGAACAACCCCACCACTTCCTGCACATGAGCCTCGGCGCCTTCCGGTTCCGGGGCTGGGCCGCAACCAGACAACAACCGGAAATTCGCCGCGCCCTTGATCAGGCAGAAGAAATGCTCGGCGGCATTGCGCGGTTTATCGATGCTCAGGGCACCGCTCTGGTTGATCTTGATCAGCAGCCGCTCCATGCCTGAGAGCATCCGCTGTGGGCCTGCTTCGTAGAAAATCATCGACAGCTTCGGGTCCTGACTGCCCAGGGCCATGATCACCCGATGCAGGTTCACCGATTCCTCGCTGCTGATGAGTTGGTGAAAGCCACGGGCGATGTTCAGCAGCACGTGTTCGATCGGAACACCGTCCGGCCATTCGAAAAACAGCGTCGGCACCTGTTCTTCGCACTTGGCGATCACCGCAGCGGAGAACAGGGTCTCCTTGTCGTTGAAGTGACTGTAGACCGTCAGCTTCGAGACCCCTGCCTCGGTAGCGACGGCGTCCATGCTCGTACTGGCGTAACCCGTGCTCACGAACAGGCGCTTGGCCGCGTCGAGAATGGCCTGGCGCTTGGCCAGATCCTTGGGACGGCCGGGGCCGGAGGGGGGTGAAGGATTGTTCGACATTTTTTCGCTTTAATACTGGACTGGTGAGTTTGCTATTAATAACATACTCGCCAGTATAATTATTCCAAGCACCATTAGCGAAAGGTCACTCGCCATGTTCCGCTATGTCCTGCCCCTCGCCGTGCCAGTCACCTTGGCTTTTTTATTGTCTGCGTGTGGTCAGGACGAACCGGTCGCGGTCGCCGTGCGCCCTGCCATGGTGGTCAAACCACAGCCTTCAACCCAGGCGATGGACAGTTACCCCGGCGAAGTGCGGGCACGATTCGAGCCCGAACTGGCCTTTCGCATTGGCGGCAAGGTGAGCCGACGGCTGGTCGAAGAGGGGCAGCGGGTCAAGGCCAATCAACCGTTGGCCGAACTCGATCCTGAGGATGTGCGCCTGCAACTGGAAGCGACCCGTGCCCAGGTCGCCGCCGCCGAGGCCAACTTGAACCTGGTACGCGCCGAGCGTGACCGCTACAAAACCTTGATGGAACGGCAGATGGTCAGCCGCTCCAAGTACGACAATGCCGAGAACCTTTACCGCTCCGGCACCGCGCGGCTCAAGCAGATCAAGGCCGTGTTCGATGTCGCCAACAACCAGGCCGGCTATTCGGTACTGCGTGCGCCCCAGGATGGCGTGGTCGCCCGGCGTTCGGTGGAAGTCGGCCAGGTGGTGTCAGCCGGGCAAACCGTCTTCACCCTAGCCACCGACGGCGAGCGTGAAGTGCTGATCAACCTGCCGGAACAGGGGTTTGGCCGGTTCAAGATCGGCCAGCCGGTTTCGGTCGAACTGTGGAGCCAGCCCGGCCAGCGTTTCAGTGGGCGCATTCGCGAGCTATCGCCGGCCGCCGACCCCAAGTCTCGCACCTTCGCCGCCCGTGTGGCTTTCACCGCTGGCAGTGTTCCGGCCGAGTTGGGCCAGAGCGCCCGGGTTTCTATCCAGGCCGCCGAAAAGGTGCCGCTGTCGGTGCCTTTGTCGGCCCTGACGGCTGAAAGTGGCGCGACCTATGTCTGGGTGGTCAACGCCAACAACACCCTGAAAAAAGTCCCGGTGCGGGTCGGCGCCTTCGGCGAAAAGACCGTTCCGGTGCTTGAAGGCCTCAGCCCCGATGACTGGGTGGTGGCGGCCGGCGTGCATGTGCTCCTCGACGGCCAGCAGGTGCGGCCGGTGGATCGCTCTAACCGCCTGGTCAACTTGACGGCCAAGGAGTAATCCCCGATGGGTTTCAATCTTTCCGAATGGGCGCTGCGTAACCGCCAGATCGTACTGTTCCTGATGCTTTTGCTGGCGATCGTTGGCGCGCTTTCCTACACCAAGCTCGGCCAGAGCGAAGACCCGCCGTTCACCTTCAAGGCCATGGTCGTCCGCACCAACTGGCCGGGCGCCACGGCCGAGGAAGTCTCGCGACAGGTCACTGAGCGCATTGAAAAGAAGCTGATGGAAACCGGCGATTACGAAAGAATCGTCTCGTTCTCCCGACCGGGGGAGTCCCAGGTGACCTTCATGGCACGCGACTCCCTGCATTCGGCGCAGATTCCCGAGCTGTGGTACCAGATCCGCAAGAAGATCAGTGACATTCGCCACACCTTGCCGCCGGGTATCCAGGGGCCATTTTTCAACGATGAGTTCGGCACCACCTTCGGCAACATCTACGCGCTGACCGGCGAGGGTTTCGACTACGCCGTGCTCAAGGACTACGCCGATCGCATCCAGATCCAGCTGCAGCGGGTCAAGGACGTGGGCAAGGTCGAACTGCTCGGCTTGCAGGACGAGAAGATCTGGATCGAACTGTCGAACGTCAAACTGGCGACCCTCGGCTTGCCCTTGGCGGTGGTCCAGCAGGCCCTGGAAGAGCAGAACACAGTATCGAGCGCAGGCTTCTTCGAAACGAGCAGCGAGCGATTGCAGCTACGGGTTTCGGGGAATTTCCAGTCTGTGGAAGAGATCCGCAACTTTCCGATCCGGGTCGCCGATCGTACGTTCCGTATCAGTGATGTGGCCGATGTGCGCCGTGGTTTCAACGACCCACCGGCGCCACGCATGCGCTTCATGGGGGAGGACGCCATCGGCTTGGCGGTGGCTATGAAGGACGGCGGTGACATCTTGGTGCTGGGCAAGGCCCTTGAGGTCGATTTTGCCCGTATCCAGAACACACTTCCGGCCGGCATGCAATTGCGCAAGGTGTCGGATCAGCCCGCGGCGGTGAAGACCGGGGTCGGTGAGTTCGTCCAGGTGCTGGTGGAAGCGCTGACGATTGTGTTGCTGGTGAGCTTCTTCTCCCTGGGGCTGCGCACCGGGATGGTGGTGGCCCTGGCGATCCCGTTGGTGTTGGCGATGACCTTCGCCGCGATGTATTACCTGGGGATCGGCCTGCACAAGATTTCCCTCGGCGCGCTGGTCTTGGCGCTGGGGCTGCTGGTGGACGACGCGATCATTGCGGTGGAAATGATGGCGATCAAGATGGAGCAGGGCTTCGACCGGATCAAGGCCGCCAGTTTTGCGTGGACCAGCACGGCGTTCCCGATGCTCACCGGTACGTTGATCACCGCGGCCGGCTTCCTGCCCATCGCCACCGCGCAATCGGGCACCGGCGAATACACCCGCTCGATTTTCCAGGTCGTGACGCTGGCGTTGCTGGCGTCCTGGGTGGTTGCCGTGGTGTTTGTGCCGTACTTGGGTGAGAAGCTTCTGCCGGACCTGGCGAAAATTCACGCGGCCAAACATGGCACGGCTGACGGCCAGACCGACCCTTACGGCACGCCGTTTTATCAGCGTGTCCGGCGGATGGTGGAGTGGTGCGTGCGTCGCCGCAAAACCGTCATCACCCTGACCGTGCTGTTGTTTGTCGGCTCGGTGGTGTTGTTCCGTTTCGTGCCGCAACAGTTCTTCCCGGCCTCGGGGCGTCTGGAGCTGATGGTCGACCTGAAACTGCAGGAAGGCGCCTCCCTGAGCAACACCGCCGAGCAGGTCAAGCGCCTTGAAGCGCTGCTCAAGGACCACGAGGGCATCGACAATTACGTGGCCTACGTTGGCACCGGTTCTCCGCGTTTCTACTTGCCGCTGGATCAACAACTGCCAGCGTCCAGCTTCGCCCAGTTTGTGGTGCTGGCCAAGACCATCGAAGACCGCGAGCCCTTGCGCAGTTGGTTGATCGCGACCCTGAACGAACAGTTCCCCACCCTGCGTTCGCGGGTCACACGCCTGGAAAACGGCCCGCCGGTCGGCTACCCGGTGCAGTTTCGCGTCACGGGCGAGCACATCGAAGAGGTCCGCGCCCTGGCGCGCAAAGTGGCGGTCAAAGTTCGCGAAAACCCCTACGTGACCAATGTGCACCTGGACTGGGAAGAGCCGAGCAAGGTGGTGTACCTGAACGTCGATCAAGACCGTGCCCGAGCCCTGGGTGTCAGCACCGCCGGCCTGGCGAGTTTTCTGCGCAGCTCCCTCACTGGCTCCAGCGTCAGCCAGTACCGGGAAGACAACGAACTGATCGAAATCCTGCTGCGTGGCACGGTGCACGAGCGCACTGAGCTGTCGTTGCTGCCGAGCCTGGCAGTGCCGACCGACAACGGCAAGAGCGTTGCTCTGTCGCAGATTGCGACCCTGGAGTACGGTTTCGAAGAAGGCGTGATCTGGCACCGCAACCGCCTGCCGAGCGTGACCGTACGGGCCGATATCTACGGCAAGGAACAACCTGCGACCCTGGTGCAGCAGATATTCCCGACCCTGGAGCCGATTCGTGCGCAACTGCCGGACGGTTACCTGCTGGAGGTGGGCGGTACGGTAGAGGACTCGACCCGGGGCCAGAAATCGGTGAATGCCGGTGTGCCGCTGTTCATCGTGGTGGTGTTGACGTTGCTGATGCTGCAACTGCGCAGTTTCTCACGCACGGCCATGGTGTTTCTCACCGCGCCGCTGGGATTGATCGGTGTCACGCTGTTTCTGCTGGTGTTCCGCCAGCCGTTTGGTTTCGTCGCCATGCTGGGCACTATCGCGCTGTCGGGGATGATCATGCGCAACTCGGTGATCCTGGTGGACCAAATCGAACAGGACATCAAGGCGGGGCTCGCGCCCTGGCAGGCGATCATCGAAGCGACGGTACGCCGCTTCCGCCCGATTGTGCTCACCGCACTGGCGGCGGTGCTGGCGATGATCCCGTTGTCGCGCAGCCTGTTCTTTGGGCCAATGGCCGTGGCGATCATGGGCGGCTTGATCGTGGCCACGGCGTTGACGCTGTTGTTCCTGCCGGCGTTGTATGCGGCGTGGTTCAGGGTCAAGAAGACTTGAGCCGATTCTGATAGCACTGAAGATCAAGTGTGGGAGCGAGCCTGCTCGCGATAGCGGTGCAATAGCCAACAGAGATGTTACGGCTGATACCGCTATCGCGAGCAGGCTCGCTCCCACAGTGTTTTTGCGCTTGGCTTAGAGGGTACCAAACACCTTCTTCGCCAAACTGGTCGCCGCCGCCGCCGGGTTCTGGCGAATGGTGGCTTCCTGCTTGCCGATCATCTCGAACAAGCCGTCCAGCGCCTGCTCGGTCACGTAGTTTTCGATGTTGGCGCTCTTGGCGTCCAGCACGCCGAAGGTCGCGGCCTGGCCGGCGAAGGCATTGTATTTCTGCGCCAGGCCGACCTTGTCGGTGGCTTGCTTGACGATGGGCAGGAACTTGGCGCGGATCTGCTCGTGGCTGCTCTTGTTCAGGTATTGCGTGGCCGAATCGTTGCCACCGCTCAAGATGCCTTTGGCATCGCTTACGCTCATGTTCTTCACGGCATTGACCAGGATCGGCTGGGCCTGGACCACGGCGGCTTCGGCAGCCTGGTTCATGCTGGTTTCCAGCTGATCGACCTGCTCACCCATGCCGAAAGCTTTCATCTTGCTGGCGACTTTGCCGAGCTTGCCTGGCAACTCGATCTTCACATCCGGGTTGTTGCTGAAGCCGCCGGGTGTACCCAGTTGCTTGACCGCTACCTGCGCGCCTTGGGTCAAGGCGTCCTTGAGACCGCCCGTGGCGTCTTTTTGCGACAGGTCGCCCAGGGACAGGGCCATGGCATTGGCGCAGATCAGCAGGCCTGCACACAGGCCGGTGAAACGGAGGGTTGAGCGAAGCATGATGGCGTCCTTGATGAAAGTTGGAAAAGGAATCAGCGTGCGGCGTTGACGCGGATCTTCAACGGCTGCGGATCCTTGCCATCGAGTTGCACGGCGTGTTGTTCAGTGGTGATGAACATCAACTGGCCGTCCACTTCGATGCGGGCGCTCACGGCATAACGATGGCCGGGCTTGACCTGGGCCGGATCATAACTGAGGTGGAACGGCAACGGGACCTGGCCTTTGATCGGGCCGCTCTGCTCATCGAGTACCACCGCAGGGGCGTCGGCCAGGGAAATGTCCTGCAGGCTCACGCTCAAGGTCGCGTTGGGCGGCAGGGCGATGCGTTGCAGATAGAACACTTCTCCATCGAGGTTCTGGGTGGATGCGCTGGGCGGGAATGACGACTGGCAAGCGGTCAGCAAGGCAATGAATGCGAACAGAACGAGTTTTTTCATTTGGAAGTACCTTTTTGCTTTGACGCCAGCAACGTGTTGGCGTCAGAGCGAATCTGGAGCATCAAGAGGTAAAAATCCAGCCGAAGCGTCACTGCCCAGGTGATTCTTTCACCCCTCGATGCGTGAAACTCAAACGCCAAACGCACTGCCTATTCTTGAATAGGTGGGTTTATGGAGCATATGTATTAAACCGAAGTCATCAGTATCTCGATCGGTTTCAAGTAATTGGCGCGAGGGTCGACGGTATGAGTCTTTTTAGTGATGAAACGTAGTTCCCCCTCCGTTTCGATACGCACCCTGATCCCATAGGTATGATTTTCGATAATAGCCGATTCGGGCACTCGGAGTTCGAAACCCAGGCCGGCGGTTTCGGCGTTTTTAATAACGCAAGTGACAACGGTTTCAGCCGGTGCGTCAGCGACACTGATATCTTCAAGGAACGCATAGAGAGTTGAGTCGGGAGCCAGGCTGATTTTTTCCAGATAGTAGGCGATGCAAGAAATGTTGTAGTAGTTGTCCACAGTAATGTCCTTATATTAAGTTTTTTGCCGTCAGTGGCGCGGGATGACACCAGCAACATGCTGGCGTCAAAGAGATGGGAGGCGCAGGTTCATACCCAATTGAACGTTGCGACTCAGGAGCCGAACGAGAGTTGCTGAGTGGTTTCGGTGTTCGATACTGGCGCAAGGGTCAGATTGACATCAACTTCCTGATCACCACCGTTCCAGATAAAGGTCTGGGGGGTATCAAGAAATAATGGGGTGGGGCTATTGATTTGCACTTTCAGCGAAAACTCCTCCCCTTTGGTGGCAACATCGCCATCAACGGTCAGGCTGACGATCCATGGCATTTTAGGTATTTGGTTGGAGCCACTACCACCGGAGGTATGCGGTGTTGTGAAGCTGATGTGAGTACCACCGCTTTCGGGTAGTTTATAGCCGTCAGGCAGGTGAATGGATGCTGTAATGGTATGTAAGCTCATGCTGAATTCCTTTTCAGTACGTCGACATTGACGTGAGCTCATCCTAGGGGCCTGCTCCAAAGTTCTCTGTAGGTCTTTTCTTTGTTTGACGTCGTCTTAGCCGCTTCGCAGCGTCGGAGTAGGCTCGTTAACTGCCCCATCAACTCACCGGAACCGTTCCATGGCTCTCGGTGAGAGATCGACAGTCTTCAACTGTCGGGGCTGACGGCGACCTCCGCGGCATCTTCACTGCGATGCAGCGCCACCTGGCGGATCGACAGGCGAATTTCCGCCGGCAGCACCCGCTTGGCCGCGCCTTCGGCCAGTTCGCCCAGCAACTCGTGGTAGCTGAGTTTACCGACCTCGTCGCGGCGCAGCACATCGAGGTCGAGCATCGTCTGGATGAAGTGGCGGAACAGGCTCTTGTCGAAGAACTCCGGCGCATTCAGGCCATGCAGGATCGACAGGCGCTGGGCCATGACGGTGCAGAGGTCCTCCAGTTCTTCGGCGCTGATGGTGTTCTGGCCGCTGTTGAGCAGCAGCGAAACGGTCATGTAAAAGCGTTGCAACGTCTGGGCGATACTTTTTGACAGCAGAGTCAGCAGCACGAAATGCCGCGAACTCGGCGCCGGACGCAGGTACAGGTCCTTTTCGAAACGCAGCAGGCCCTGTTCGACGAATGCTTCGAGCCACTGGTCGACCACGCCGTCGAGTTCTTCCAGCGACCAGCGAATGAACAACTCCGATTGCAGGTACGGGTACAACGCATGGGTGTAGCGCAGGATCTGCTCGCGGCTCATGCGCGAGCTGCTCTGGAAGAAGCTCGCCAGCAACGCCGGCAGGGCGAAGATGTGCAATACGTTGTTGCGGTAGTAGGTCATCAGTACCGCGTTCTGCTCATCCAGGTACAGGATCTTGCCCAGTGCATCGCTCTGTTCCGACAGCAAATCCATGCCTTTTACATGTTCGATCAGCGCCCGGCCATCGCCTTCGGGCAGGGTGGTGTGGGGTGAGTACGGGACTTTGCGCAACAACGCCAGGTACAGGTCGAGCACCCGCGCCATAGCGCGGTCGTCCAGGGCCAGGCGGCTGGTGGACAGCAGCGCCAGGGCGACGAGGTTGACTGGGTTGATCGCCGCGGCTTCGTTCAGGTGACGGGCCACGCGCTCGCCGAGGCGGTGGGTGGTCGCGTTGAGCCAGGCCGGTTTGAATTGCGGGCCCAGTTCCTGTTGGCGCCAACCCGGCTGTTCGCCGTCGAGGAACTCCGCCAACTTGATCGGTTCACCGAAGTTCACCGCCACCTGGCCAAAGCGTTGTTTGAGGGCGCCGATGACCTTGAAGATGTCGAAGATCGATTCTTTTTTCTTACTGGCCCCGCGCAGTTCGCCTAGGTAGGTGCGGCCCTCCAGTACCCGCTCATAACCGATGTAGACCGGCACGAACACGATGGGCATGCGCGACGAGCGCAGGAAGCTGCGCAGGGTGATGGCGAGCATGCCGGTTTTGGGTTGCAGCATGCGTCCGGTGCGCGAACGCCCGCCCTCGACGAAGTACTCCACCGGAAAGCCTTTGGTGAACAGCGTGTGCAGGTATTCGTTGAACACGGCGGTGTAGAGCGGGTTGCCCTTGAAGGTGCGGCGCATGAAGAACGCCCCGCCACGGCGCAGCAGGCTGCCGATTACCGGCATGTTGAGGTTGATGCCTGCGGCGATGTGCGGCGGCGTCAGGCCGTTGCGAAACAACAGGTATGACAGCAGCAGGTAGTCGATGTGGCTGCGGTGGCAGGGCACGTAGATGACTTCGTGGCCTTGGGCGACGTGCTGCACGCCTTCGATGTGGTTGACCTTGATGCCGTCGTAAATCTTGTTCCAGAACCAGCTCAGCACCACTTCCAGGAAACGGATCGCGGTGTAGGTATAGTCCGAGGCAATCTCGTTGCCGTAGCGCAGGGCCTGGGCCTTGGCTTTTTCGGCGGAGATGTTTTCCCGCTCGGCTTGCTCGGCAATCGCCTGCTTGACCAGCGGCTGGTTCAACAGGCCCTTGACCAGGTTGCGTCGGTGGGAGATGTCGGGGCCGATGACCGCGGCTTTCAAATTGCGGAAGTGTACCCGCAGGATCCGCTGGGCCATGCGCACGGTGCGTTCGTGGCCCTTGTCGTGTTCGATCAGCTCGCGCAGGTGGATCGGCGCGGAGAATTGCACGCGGGTCTTGCGCCCCAAAATCATGATGCTCAACAGGCGACGCAGACGCCCAGTGACCGCCCAACTGTCGGCGAACAACAGCTTCCAGGGGCTGGATTCGCTATCGGGCGACTGTCCCCAGAACACGCTGACTGGAATGATCTGGGCGTCTTCGGCGGCATTGTGGGTCAGGGCGTTGACCAGCCGCGTCAGGGTCGGCGGCGCACCGCGCTTATCCTGGCGCCCGACCCAGTCCGGTGCTGGCGTCAGGTAGAAAAAGGCTGCCGGTTCCAGCAGGTTGCCCACCGAGACGGGCAGCACCGGACGGGGCAGACCGGCCTTGGTGCATTCGGTGTCGAGCACCGCCAGGTCAGTGAGCGAAGGATCTTGCAGGACGTAGAGCACCGGACGACTGCGGTCGAGGTTGAGGGAGAAGGACGACTGGTTGATCGTTTCGGAGCGAACCCAGAGGTACAACAGTCGGCGCAGGGTGCCAAACACAAGACGGCGGAAGGGGGAGCGGGTCATACGGCTTCTGCATGAGTGGATAAAACCGAGCGGCTGCTCGGGCCCGCTAGTGTGCCGGATTCATCGAAAATCGGCAAAAAGCGCCGAAATAAAGTCAGTTGAGAGTTTTCTCGGGTGTCATATACTCGGCCAGTGACTGCCACGGCCTTCCTTATGGAGGGACATGTGGTGGCTGAAGTTCGTACGGCTTTGCCTTTTGCGGTTGGGCGGGAAAAGCCGACTCAAAAAATAAAAATGGGAGTGAGCACCATGGCAGCACGGGAAACCGGCAGTGTGAAGTGGTTCAACGACGCGAAGGGCTACGGCTTCATCCAGCGTGAAGGCGGGGCGGATGTGTTCGTGCATTACCGCGCCATCCGCGGTGAAGGCCACCGTTCGCTGACCGAAGGCCAGCAGGTCGAGTACGCGGTCGTGGAAGGGCAGAAGGGCTTGCAGGCTGAGGATGTGGTGGGGTTGTAACCCCACTCTTGAAGCCATAGTAGATGCCCTGTGGGAGCAAAGCTTGCTCGCGACAGTGGTAGGTCAGCATGCATCGATGTTGAATGTACCTCCACCATCGCGAGCAAGCTTTACTCCCACAGCGCTCCCACATTTGGGGCTAGGCTGCACCTGAGACTGGCGTCACGCCGTCTTCCAGGTAATCTCTTCTTCCCCATCGGCACTGATGCGAATCCAGCGATCCGCCGATTCCTCGCCTTCTTCCTCGACCCATGACCCAGGCGCGCAGCGCACTTCGACGTTCAATGCGGCGAAGGCGGCGCGGGCGCAGGCGATGTCGTCTTCCCACGGGGTCTGGTCACTTTCCAGGTACAAGCTGTTCCATTTACCCACGGCCTTGGGCAGCCAGGTCACCGGGATGCTACCGGCCTTGCACTTGTAGGTCTGGCCTTTCTGGACCCAGTCGCTGCACGGGCCCAGGGCCTGGCCGAGCCAGGCGGCGATGGCCTTGTGGTCGACGTCGGCGTCTTTGAGGTAAATCTCGATATCGGGTTGGCGCATGGATGTCCTCGCTGCGGTCTTGAAAAATCCATTCGCGGATTTAACTGGCCCCGAACGGTTGCCCGGGGCCCGGAATCAAAGGGTTATTGAAGAACGAAATAATCGTAGCGCATCGATACCGTGACCTGGAACGGTTCGGCCTGCTCGATCACGCTGGCGCGGCGTTCGGCGCTGGCGCGCCAGCCATGGGGTGTCATGGCCAGCAGGTTGGCGCGGTCCTGGCCACTGTCGAGGGTCAGTTTGAATTCGAGGGTTTCGCTGTGATCCAGCATCATGCCTGGCGGCACCAGGGCCAGGTGCTTGTCGTCGGTGTACTCGCGCACTTCGTCGTACAGGCGCTCGCGCAATTCCATCAGATGGCCGGCGGTGGGGCCGACTTTCATCAGGCCGCCGCCGGAGCTGAGCAGGCGTTTGGCTTCCTGCCAGTCCAGCGGGCTGAACACGCTGGCCAGAAACTGGCAGCAGCCGTCCGCCAGCGGCACTCGGGCCATGCTGGCGATCAACCAGGTCAGCTGCGGGTTGCGTTTGCAGGCACGCTTGACCGCCTCGCGGGAAATGTCCAGGGCGTAGCCATCGGCATGGGGCAATGACTCGGCGATCTGCGCGGTGTAATAGCCCTCGCCACAGCCGATGTCCAGCCAGCGCCCGGGCGCGCGTTCGACGGCAAGTTCGGCCAGGCGCCGGGCGACCGGGGCGTAATGCCCGGCGTTGAGAAAGTCGCGCCGGGCTTCGACCATCGCCTGGTTGTCGCCGGGGTCGCGGCTGTTCTTGTGTTGCACCGGCAGCAGGTTCAGGTAACCCTGCCGCGCGCGGTCGAACCGGTGGCCGGCCGGGCACGCCACGCCGTTGTCCACCGCGTTCAGCGGTTCACTGCAGATCGGGCAGGCGAGCATCAGGCGAGCAACTTGATCAGAGTCTTGTAGTAGATCTCGGTCAGCACATCGAGATCAGCGGCCAGCACGCGTTCGTTGACCTGGTGGATGGTCGCGTTGACTGGCCCCAATTCCACCACTTGCGTGCCCATGGTGGCGATGAAGCGACCGTCGGACGTGCCGCCGCTGGTGGACGCTTGGGTCTCGCGCCCGGTGACGTCCTTGATGCTCGACGATACGGCGTCGAGCAGCGCACCCGGTTCGGTGAGGAACGGCAGGCCGGACAGCGCCCAGTCGATGTGCCAATCCAGTTGATGCTTGTCGAGGATATCGGTGACGCGTTGCTGCAGGCCTTCGACGGTGGATTCGGTGGAAAAGCGGAAGTTGAACACCGCCACCAGGTCACCGGGGATCACGTTGGTCGCGCCGGTGCCGGAGTTGAGGTTGGAGATCTGGAAACTGGTCGGCGGGAAGAAGTCGTTGCCATGGTCCCAATGTTCGGCGGCCAATTCTGCCAAGGCAGGCGCGGCCAGGTGGATCGGGTTCTTCGCCAGGTGTGGATAAGCCACGTGGCCTTGCTTGCCGCGCACGGTCAACTTCGCGCCGAGGGAGCCGCGCCGGCCGTTCTTGACTACATCACCCACCAACGTGGTGCTCGACGGCTCGCCGACGATGCACCAGTCCAGTCGTTCCTGGCGGGCCTTGAGGCGCTCGATCACGGCTTTGGTGCCGTGGTGGGCCGGGCCTTCTTCGTCACTGGTGATCAGGAATGTCAGCGAGCCCTTGTGGTCCGGGTAGTCGGCGACGAATCGCTCGGCCGCCACGACCATCGCTGCCAGGCTGCCCTTCATGTCCGCCGCGCCACGACCGCAGAGCATGCCCTGTTCGTCGATGACCGCATCGAACGGGTCGAGCTGCCAGGCCTGCACCGGACCGGTCGGCACCACATCGGTATGTCCGGCGAAGCACAACACTGGACCGTCATGCTTGCCATGGCTGGCCCAGAAGTTATCCACGTCCTCGATGCGCATCGGCTCGAGCGTAAAGCCCGCGTTGCCCAGGCGCTGCATCATCAGTTTCTGGCAATCGGCATCCAGCGGCGTCACGGACGGACGGCGGATCAGGTCGCAGGCGAGTTGCAGGGTCGGCGAGAGGTCGGCGTGGGCCGTCATGAAAAACTCCGAAAGCATGGAATAAAGGCGCGGATTTGTGGGAGCGGGCTTGCTCGCGAAGACAGTGTGTCAGTCGATATCTTCATTGGCTGACACACCGCTTTCGCGAGCAAGCCTGCTCCCACAAGTCCTGAGGTTGGCCGCTGAAGTGTATTTGACCAAGGCTCGCAAAATGGCGGTTATCTTATAGCAAAACGACCACCATGGGCCCTGGTGCTGGTCAGTTGGAACACAAAACCTGTGGGAGAGAGGTTTTGCTTAAATTGCCACGGCAAAGCCCTATAATGCGCGCCGGTTTTTGGGGTAATGGTCATGAGTACAGAAGATCCACGGTTTGCCGGTATCGCCCGTTTGTATGGCATCGAAGGCCTGGAGCGCCTGCGGGCGGCCCATGTGGCGATTGTCGGCGTTGGCGGTGTCGGTTCCTGGGCGGCGGAAGCCATCGCCCGTTGCGGTGTGGCCGAGATCTCGCTGTTCGACCTGGACGATGTTTGCGTCAGTAACGCCAACCGTCAGTTACATGCCCTGGACACCACCGTCGGCAAACCCAAGGTCGACGTGATGGCCGAGCGGCTGCGTGGGATCAACCCCGACTGCACCGTGCACGCAGTGGCCGACTTCGTCACCCGCGACACCATGGCCGAATACATCACGCCGAACATCGACTGCGTGATCGACTGCATCGACAGCGTCAATGCCAAGGCTGCGCTGATCGCCTGGTGCAAGCGCCGCAAAATCCAGATCATCACCACGGGCGGCGCAGGCGGGCAGATCGACCCGACGCTGATCCAGGTCTGTGACTTGAACCGTACGTTCAACGATCCGCTGGCCTCCAAGGTGCGCTCCACCTTGCGCCGCGACTACGGCTTCTCCCGCACCGTGACCCGCCATTACAGCGTGCCTTGCGTGTTCTCCACCGAACAACTGCGCTACCCGAAACCGGACGGCAGCATTTGTTTGCAGAAGAGTTTTGTTGGCGACGGCGTCAAGCTCGACTGTGCCGGAGGGTTCGGCGCGGTGATGATGGTGACGGCGACGTTCGGCATGGTTGCGGCGACCAAGGCTGTGGATAAGATCGTGGCGGGGGTGCGGCGGCCGGCTGACCGGACCAAGCCCGGAGAGTGATCGCTCTTGTGGTGAGGAAGCTTGCTCCCACTGGGTTCTGTAGGCGCTGCCGAAGGCTGCGATCTTTTGATTTTGATCTTTCGCTTGCGATTCAATTGTCTGGGACAAGGTCGCAGCCTCGTTGCACTCGACAGCTCCTACACAGCTCCTACGGGCGCAGTCCAGCGGGAGCAAGTTCCCTCGCCACAATCATTGCGTCAATTCGCGCATCCGCTGGAGGACCGCATTCAATCCATTGCTACGCGACGGCGACAATTGCCGCGACAATCCCAACTGATTGAACCAGTCAGGCAAGTCCACCTGTTGTAGCTCAACGGCGGACAGCCCATTGACCCGCGCCAACAGCAACGCCACCAGCCCACGGATCAACCGCGCATCGCTGCTGGCGCAAAACTGCCAGTGCCCATCGTGCAACTGACCCACCAGCCACACCTGACTTTCACAACCGTGGACCAGGTTGGCCTCGCACTTGTCCTCGTCGCTCAGCGCCGGCAAACGTTCACCCCATTGCATCAGCAGTCGGGCGCGTTGCTCCCAACCTGACGCGTCCTGGAAAATCTGCAGCGCGGTGGCGGCCTCGGCAGGCAGGTTCATCGCAGCATCTCCAACGCCTGGTCCAGGGCCTCGAAGAAGCGTTCGATGTCGGCGGAGTCGTTGTACAGCGCCAGCGACACTCGGATCGCCCCGGACAGCTGCAAATGCTTGAACAACGGCATCGCGCAGTGATGCCCAGCGCGCACGGCGATGCCTTGCTCGGTCAGCAGGTGTGCCAGGTCGGCGTTGTGAATGCCTTCGACCACGAAGCTGACCAAGGCCACGCGCGGGTTGCCCACCAGGCGAACGCCGTTGCGGGCCAGCAGGCCATGGAGCAGGTAGTCATGCAGCGCCGCCTCATGCTCGATGACCGCCAGCGGGTCGAGGTCGGACAGGTAATCCAGGGTCGCCCCCAGGCCGATCACGCTGGCAATCGGCGGCGTGCCCGCTTCGAAACCCAGCGGCGCCGGGCGGAAGCTGGCGCTGTGGTAATCAGCCTGTTGCACCATTTCGCCGCCGAACTGCCAATGACGCAGGTTGCCGAGGGCTTCGGTTCGGCCAAACAGTACGCCCAGCCCATCGGGGCCATAGAGTTTATGGCTGGAAAACACATAAAAGTCGCAGCCCAGCGCCTCCACGTCGTGGCGGCCATGAACCACGCCTTGGGCGCCGTCGATCACCGTCAGCGCGCCTTGGGCCTTGGCCAGTGCCAGCAGCGCCGGCACCGGCTGCCAGGCCCCCAGCACATTGGATAACTGGCTCACCGCCAGCAAGCGCGTACGCGGGCCGATCAGTTCGGCGGCGGCGCCAGGGTCGATAACCCCGTCGGCATCCAGTGGCAACACCACCAGTGTCAACGAACGGCGCTTGGCCAGTTGCTGCCACGGCAGCAGGTTGGCGTGGTGTTCCAGGGCGCTGATGACGATCTCGTCGCCCGGGTTGAATAGATGTTCCAGCCCGTAGGCCAGCAGATTCAGCGCCGAAGTGGCGCCGTGGGTGAAGACGACTTGCCCGCAGTTTTCGGCATTGAGCCATTGCGAGACCTTGAGGCGGCTGTCCTCGAACGCCTGGGTGGCATGAGCACCCGGCAAATGCTGCGCTCGGTGCACGTTGGCCGCGCCATTGGCGTAGTAATGCGCCAGGGCGTCCAACAGGGCTTGGGGTTTTTGCGTGGTGGCGGCGCTGTCCAGGTAGGTCTGGCCTTGCCGTTGCAGGGCGGCGATGGCCGGGAAATCGGCGCGCCAAGGGGATGGAATCAACATGCTTTCGGGCCCTGCTGGAATGACGCCGGACCTTGTCGGAGCGGGCTTTATGTGGGAGCCGAGCTTGCTCGCGATGAACGATGACGCGGTCTTGCAGTAAAACCGTGTCGCTGCCATCGCGAGCAAGCTCGACTCCCCCAAAAAAGGCTCGCTCCCACAGGTGAGGGTGTGAAGCTTAGTTGTGGGCGTGCAGTGCTTCGTTCAGCTCGATGGCCGATTTATGGGTCTTGCATTCCACCGCGCCGGTCTCGGAATTACGGCGGAACAACAGGTCGGGCTGGTCGGCCAGCTCGCGGGCCTTGACCACTTTGACCAGTTGGTTGTTTTCGTCCAGCAGGGCGACTTTGGTGCCGGCGGTCACGTACAGGCCCGACTCCACGGTGTTGCGGTCGCCCAGCGGGATACCGATGCCGGCGTTGGCGCCGATCAGGCAGCCTTCGCCCACCTTGATCACGATGTTACCGCCGCCCGACAGGGTGCCCATGGTCGAGCAACCGCCGCCCAGGTCCGAGCCCTTGCCGACGAATACGCCCGCCGAAACACGGCCTTCGATCATGCCCGGGCCTTCGGTGCCGGCGTTGAAGTTGACGAAACCTTCGTGCATCACGGTGGTGCCTTCGCCCACATAGGCGCCCAGGCGGATCCTCGCGGCATCGGCGATACGTACGCCAGCCGGGACCACGTAGTCGGTCATTTTCGGGAACTTGTCCACCGCGAACACTTCCAGCAGTTCGCCACGCAGGCGGGCTTCGAGCTGGTGTTCGGCCAGTTCGCTCAAATCGATCGCGCCCTGGCTGGTCCAGGCCACGTTCGGCAGCAGAGGGAAGATGCCGGCCAGGTTCAGGCCATGAGGCTTGACCAGGCGATGGGACAGCAGGTGCAGCTTGAGGTAAGCCTCAGGCGTGGAACTCAGTTGGGTATCTTCGGCCAGCAGCGTGGCGACCAGTGGCTTGTGGCTTTCGGCCAGGCGGGTCAGCAGCGCGGCTTGCGCGGCATCGACACCCTTGAGGGCTTCTGCCAGTTGCGAGGCCTGGGCGGTGGTGAAGGTGATGGCTTGGTTGCCGTCGCTGTAGCCGAGAATCGGTGCGATGGCTGCGACGATGTCCGCCGACGGTTTGAGCTGCGGCTGTGCGTAGAACACCTCCAGCCAGGCGCCTTCACGGTTTTGAGTGCCGACACCAAAGGCCAGGCTGAACAGGGTAGTGGACATGAAATTACCTCTACAAAATGGACTGGGCAGGCTTACTTGATCTCTGCCGCATAAATATCTGGCTTGAAGCCAATCAGGGTTCGGTCACCGAGATCGAGCACCGGGCGCTTGATCATCGAGGGTTGGGCGAGCATCAGTTCGATGGCTTTCGGCTGGTCGAGATCGGCTTTGCGTTCGTCGTCGAGTTTGCGAAAGGTCGTACCGGCACGGTTCAACACCACTTGCCAGCCATGCTCGTTGCACCATTGGGTCAGGTGCTCACGGTCGATGCCGGCAGTCTTGTAGTCATGAAAGTCGTAGTGCACAGCGTGATCATCGAGCCAGGTCCGCGCCTTTTTCATCGTGTCGCAGGCTTTGATGCCGAAAAGGTGCAACGTTTTGCTTGAATCGGTCAAGGAATTGCCCCCTTTGCAGGTGCTGAAAATAAAAGGTGAAGGATTATGCCATGACCGGACGGTTTCGCGACGGCCCAGGTTGATGCGTTGCAAAACCCGTGGGAGCGACATAGGCGGTTGCTTTGAGCTCCTGCAACCGCCCAGTGTTTTCTATCAACTGCTCATGGCTGCAAGCCGCCTGCTAGTACATACCATGTTGCCCATCACCGTGAGGAGTCTTATGGGACCGTAATAGCGAGAACCGCCAAATTTCCCACTATGCCGAGAACCGCCCACGCAAATGCTACCAGCGCCTTGAATACCTTCCATGGGAGCAAAGCTTGCTCGCGATAAATCGAAAGGCAAATACAAAAATCCCCTCGCCACAACAACGCTTATGCGTGAGCCTCTTCCTGCTCGGGCACCAACCGTACTTCCACCCTTTGACCCAACGCACGCGCTGCGCTGGCAAGTGTTGCCAGCGTCATTCCCGCATCGTTCTGGTCTAGTGCGCGATCAACAGCAGTGCGACGGGTGTGCATCCGCTGTGCCAAGGCTTTTTTGGTCACTTTCTGAAGCTTCATTGCTTCGGCAATCTGCCAGGCAATAACGCGTTTGAGCGCAGCTGCGCAAACCTCTTCGGCGATACCTTGCTCGGCGAGGAAGTCGTCAAAATCAGATCCGATGTGCTTGTTCATGTGCTGTGCCTCATAGTCTTGCTTTGCGCTGCTTGGCGGTTGCCATGTCGGTGGTTGGCGTTTTTGACTTTTCTTTATGAAAGCGTGGAGTAGAACCATGTCCGAGCCCACCACAGTGAAGAGAACGCGGGCGATGGTATCTGCGAGGTCAATCCTGACCTCCCATAACCCAGTGTCCAGCTTGCGAGCCACCGGCATACCTATAGGCCAACCAATCTGAACGGTTTTGATGTCAGTCCCGATCATCCGTCTATGCTCGCGAGGCAGGTCAGTCAGCTATTCGCGAACGGGCTCATTCCCGGCGTCTGTGCGGAAGAAACGTACGTTCAGTATGGGGGCAATATCAACCATGAACGGAGTGTACCGAAATAGGTGCATTGCGCAGCCCAGGTATTACTGAGGATTTGTACGGGGGACAGGTGGTTGGTACGGATGCTGCTGTTGGGGCCGCTGCGCAGCCCAGCGGGAGCAAGCTCCCTCGCCACAGCAGCGGTCCGCCTCAGTGCGGTACAGTCATCAACCCCGACGCTGGATGAACGCGCGGATTCGCTCCGCCGCTTCCACGCATTCGGCCAGCGGCGCAACCAGGGCCATGCGCACGCGCCCGGCGCCTGGGTTGACGCCATCCACGTCGCGGGACAGGTACGAGCCCGGTACGACCGTCACGTGTTCTTGTTCGAACAGGTCCCTGCAGAACGCCGCATCATCGCCCGCTACGTTCGGCCACAGGTAGAAGCTGCCATCGGGGCGTTGCACGTCCAGCACCGGGCTGAGAATCTCCAGCACGGCATCGAATTTCTCCCGGTACAGCGCGCGGTTGGCGTGTACGTGCACTTCGTCGTTCCACGCGGCAATGCTCGCCAGTTGGGTCTGAACCGGCATCGCGCAGCCGTGGTAGGTGCGGTACAGCAGGAAACCCTTGAGGATGTCCGCGTCGCCGGCGACGAAGCCGGAGCGCAAGCCTGGCAGGTTGGAGCGTTTGGACAGGCTGTGGAACACCACGCAGCGCTTGAAATCCTTGCGGCCGAGTTCGACGCAGGCGCTGAGCAGCCCCGGCGGCGGGGTTTGTTCGTCGAAGTACAGTTCGCTGTAGCACTCGTCCGCGGCGATCACGAAGTCATATTCGTCAGCCAGGGCGATGAGTTTCTTCAGTTCGTCCACCGGGATCAGTGCGCCGGTCGGGTTGCCTGGGGAGCACAGGAACAGGATCTGGCAGCGTTTCCAGATGTCCGGCGATACGGCATCGAAATTCGGATTGAAGCCGTTCGCGTCCAGGCACGGCAGGTAGTGCGGCTTGGCCCCGGCCAGCAACGCTGCGCCTTCGTAAATCTGATAGAACGGGTTCGGGCTGACCACGAGGGCGTCGTCGCCACGGTTGACCACGGTCTGGGTGAAGGCGAACAGGGCTTCGCGGGTGCCGTTGACCGGCAGCACATGACGCGCCGGGTCCAGCCAGTCGTTCGGTACGTTGAAACGACGTTCGCACCACCCGGTGATGGCTTCACGCAACTCCGGGATACCGAGGGTGGTCGGGTACACGGCCATCTTTTCCAGATTGCTGGCCAGCGCTTGGGCTACGAAGCTTGGCGAGCGATGCTTGGGTTCGCCGATGGACAGGGCGATCGGGCGTTTGTCCGGATTGGGCGTGACGCTGCCCAGCAAGGCGCGGAGCTTTTCGAACGGGTAGGGCTGCAACTGGTTCAGAGCGTTGTTCATCGAGGGCCTCTTTCAATGTGGGAGCGAGCCTGCTCGCGATAGCGGTGTGTCAGGAAACATCAATGCTGGATGTTCCGCCGCCATCGCGAGCAGGCTCGCTCCCACAGGGGGAAATGTGTTCGTTCAGATGCTGATGCGTGTCAGGTGAGTATCGGGTTCCTGGTTGACGCTCAAATGCCGCACGATCGCTTCCTGTAGCCGGCTGCACAGTTGTGGATCGGACAGCGGCTGCTTATGTGCGTCGGTGATGAAAAACACGTCTTCTACCCGTTCGCCGAGGGTGGCGATCTTGGCGTTTTGCAGCGACAGGTCGAACTCCAGGAAAATATGGCCGATCCGCGCCAGCAGGCCCGGGCGGTCCGGTGCGCTGAGTTCCAGCACGGTGACCTGGCGCTGGGCGTCGTTGTGGATCGTCACCTGGGGCGCGAAGGCGAAATGCTTGAGCTGGCGCGGCACCCGGCGCTGGATGATGGTCGGGTAGTCCGCCGGGTTGCGTAGGGCTTCGGTGAGGCCGTCGCGAATCTGCTTGACCCGCGCCGGGTTGTCGCCAATCGAGTCGCCGTCGGTGTCGAGCACGATGTAGGTGTCGAGGGTGAACTGGCTGCTGGAGGTAATGACCCGGGCGTCATGGATGTTGAGGTTGAGCTGGTCCATCGCCGCCACAGTCACGGCGAAGAAGTCGTGCTGGTCCGGCGCGTAAATGAAAATCTGCGTCCCCCCCTCGAACTCGCGCTGGGTGGTCTCCTTGATCAGTACCAGCGGCCCGCCATCGGCCGGTTGCTGCAGGATCGCGTCGCTGTGCCAGGCCACGTCGCCGGCGGTGTGGCGCAGGAAATAGTCATCGCCCAATTGCGACCAGAGTTGCTCGACGTCGTCCGGGTCGGTGCCACCGCGTACCAGGATGTCCAGGGCGGCACTTTGGGTGCGACGGATCTGCTCTTCGCGATCCACCGGGTTTTCCAGGCCGCGACGCAACGCACGCTTGGTCTCGGTGTAGAGCTGGCGCAGCAGGCTGGCGCGCCAGGAGTTCCACAGGGTCGGGTTGGTGGCGTTGATGTCGGCCACGGTCAGCACGTAGAGGTAATCCAGGCGTGTTTCATCGCCGACAATCTGGGCGAAGTCGTGGATAACCTGCGGGTCGGACAAGTCCTTGCGCTGGGCGGTGGTCGACATCACCAGGTGGTTCTGCACCAGCCAGACGACCAGCCGGCTGTCCCACAGAGGCAGTTTATGGCGTTGGCAGAATGCCTCGGCATCCACCGCACCAATCTCGGAATGGTCGCCCTGGCGGCCCTTGCCGATGTCGTGGTACAGCCCGGCCATGTAGATCAGCTCGGGCTTGGGCAGCTTGGCCATGAGCTTGCTGGCCAGCGGGAATTTCTCCGACACCTGGGTGTACTGCAACTTACGCAGGTGCTTGATCAGGTTCAGGGTGTGGGCATCGACCGTATAGATGTGGAACAGGTCGTGCTGCATCTGTCCGACGATGAAGCCGAACTCTGGCAGATAACGCCCGAGGATCCCGTAGCGGTTCATGCGTCGCAGGTTGCGGTGCACGCCGATCTTGCACTTGAACAACTCGATGAACAGGCTGGTGTTGCGGATGTCGTGGCGGAAATCTTCATCGATCAGGTGACGGTTTTCCCGCAACAGGCGAATGGTGTCGGCGCGCACACCTTTGATCTCCGGCTGCTGGGCCATGAGCACGAAGATTTCCAGCATGGCGAAGGGGGTTCGGCGGAACACATAGTCGTTGCGCGCCTCGATGTAGCCGTCGTGCAGTTGGAAACGTGAGTTGATCGGCTGCGACGGTTCTTCGTCGTCGGGGGCGAGGATGACTTCCTCGAAGTGCTGGATGATCAGTTCGCTGAGCTGGGAAATGCTCATCACCACGCGGTAGTACTGCTGCATGAAGTTTTCGATGGATTGCTTGGCATCCTGCCCCTCGAAACCCAACAGGCTGGCGATGGAACGCTGGTGGTCGAACAGCAGGCGGTCCTCGGAGCGCCCGGCCAGCATGTGCAGGGCGTAGCGGACCTTCCACAAAAACTCCTGGGACGAAGCCAGCAAGGCGTTTTCGCTTTCCACCAGGAAACCTTCACCGGCCAGGGCGCGCAGGTTCAGCGTGCCGTACTGGCGGCGGGCGACCCAGAGGAGGGTCTGGATGTCCCGCAGTCCGCCGGGCGAGCCCTTGATGTTGGGCTCCAGGTTGTATTCGGTGTCGTTGTACTTGTGGTGGCGGGCCTTTTGCTCTGCGCGCTTGGCCAGGAAAAAGTCCTTGCTGGGCCACATGTGTGCCGTGCTGGTGACATCGAGCATGCGCTGGCGCAGGTGCTCGGGGCCGGCGATGGTCCGGCTTTCCATCAGGTTGGTGATCACCGTCAGGTCGGCGCGGGCCTCATCGGCGCATTCCTGCACCGAACGCACGCTTTGGCCGACTTCCAGGCCGATGTCCCACAGCAGTGTCAGGAACCGTTCGATGGAGTCGCGGAAAACCTCATGATCGGCGCTGTCCAACAGGATCAGCAGATCGATGTCGGAGTAGGGGTGCAGCTCGCCGCGTCCATAACCGCCCACCGCTACCAGGGCGATGTCGGCATCTTCGCTCCAGTCGAACTGCTCCCAGGCCTTTTGCAGGATGTTATCGACGAACCAGGCGCGGTCCTCGATCAGTCGTCGAATGTCCCGGCCATTGCGAAAGCGCTGGTCGAGCACTTCGTGGGCCTGGCGGATCGCCTTCTTGAACGCCGAGATGGGGCTCGCCTTCAGGGCCCGTTCAGCCTGGAACTGGCCGCGATCGAAGAGTTCGGGATCCACCTGCGGCATTGAATGACTTTCCTTTCTCTCTATATCTATAGGCTGGGTTCGGATCAGGCGGAAACGCGAGGGATGGTGTCATCGCCGCGCAGGGTGAAAATCTCGTATCCGGTCTCGGTGACCAGCAAGGTGTGTTCCCACTGGGCCGACAGCTTGCGGTCCTTGGTGATGGCGGTCCAGCCGTCGCCCAGTACCTTGGTGTCGGCGCGGCCCTGGTTGATCATCGGCTCGATGGTGAAGGTCATGCCCGCCTGCAGTTCCATGCCCGTGCCGGCACGGCCGTAGTGCAGGATCTGCGGCTCTTCGTGGAACACCTTGCCGATGCCATGGCCGCAGAACTCGCGCACTACCGAGAAGCCGTTTTTCTGCGCGTGCTTCTGGATCACTTCGCCGATGTCTCCCAGGCGGCAGCCCGGTTTCACCAGTTCGATGGCCATGTACATGCATTCCTGGGTGACCTTCGACAGGCGCTCGGCCCATTCCGGCACGTTGCCGACATGGAACATGCGGCTGGTGTCGCCGTGAAAGCCGTCCTTGATGACGGTGACGTCGATGTTCAGGGTGTCGCCATCCTTCAACGGTTTTTCGTTGGGGATGCCGTGGCAGACCACGTGGTTGATCGAGGTGCAGATCGACTTCGGGAAGCCTTTGTAGTTGAGCGGGGCCGGGATGGCTTTCTGCTCGTTGACGATGTAGTCGTGGCAGATGCGGTCCAGCTCTTCGGTGGTCACGCCAGGCTTGACGTGGTCGGCGATCATCTCCAGCACATCGGCGGCGAGTTTGCCGGCGACACGCATTTTTGCGATGTCCTCGGGAGTCTTGAGGGTAACGGTCATACAGGCTCTCTCTGCGCCCGACGGCGCTGTTCAAAGCGAAATGGGCGGCGGATGATGATTCACGTGGCCCTGTAAAGAGCCGATTCTAACAGACGATCGGCACAAAGAGCTCCCCAGCCCGAACTCTGTGGCAAGGGGAACCCCGCTGGCGCCCGCCCGTACCCGTAGGAGCTGTCGAGTGCAACGAGGCTGCGATCTTTCCCCAGGCGCTTGAGTCTCAAGCGAAAGAGCAAAAGATCACAGGCTTCGCCAGCTCCTACAAAGCCCAGCGGGGCGGTGCGACGCTTCGCTAAGTTCCTTGCCACAGAGGATTTCAGAATCCGTATTCCGTTTTCGCCCTTGCTGTGGTATAAAATGCGCCGCTTTCCGGGGATGACCCCGTAAGCTTAAATCCACACACGTGTCGACACGATGACCTGGGTGCCTTTGGCTTATTTAGCCGCTGGTTGGTCATTGGGATACGTGGAGGCCAAACCCGACTTATCAAGGAACTATCATGTCCCAAGTCAATATGCGCGATATGCTGAAGGCCGGTGTGCACTTCGGTCACCAGACCCGTTACTGGAACCCGAAAATGGGTAAGTACATTTTCGGCGCGCGTAACAAGATTCACATCATCAACCTTGAAAAAACCCTGCCGATGTTCAACGAAGCACTGACCTTCGTAGAGCGCCTGGCCCAGGGCAAAAACAAGATTCTGTTCGTCGGCACCAAGCGTTCCGCTGGCAAGATCGTTGCTGAAGAAGCAGCACGTTGCGGTTCGCCGTACGTCGATCACCGCTGGTTGGGCGGCATGCTGACCAACTTCAAGACCATTCGCGCTTCCATCAAGCGTCTGCGTGACCTTGAAGTCCAGTCCGAAGACGGTACTTTCGCCAAGCTGACCAAGAAAGAAGCGCTGATGCGCACTCGCGATCTTGAGAAGCTGGACCGCTCCCTGGGTGGTATCAAGGACATGGGCGGCTTGCCTGACGCACTGTTCGTGATCGACGTTGACCACGAGCGCATCGCGATCACCGAAGCCAACAAGCTGGGTATCCCGGTCATCGGTGTTGTTGACACCAACAGCAGCCCGGAAGGCGTTGACTACATCATCCCAGGCAACGATGACGCCATCCGCGCCATCCAGCTGTACATGGGTTCGATGGCTGACGCTGTTATTCGTGGTCGCAACAACGTGAATGGCGGCACCGAAGTCTTCGTTGAAGAAGCTCAGGCACCGGCAGCAGCGGCTGAGTAATTGACGCCCTGGCGTTGACTCAGTAAGCAAAAAGGGGGCTTGGCCCCCTTTTTGCCACCTCGGAAACCATTTGCCGCCAGCGCAGTGACTTGTTTGTAACCTGCAGCGGCCTATAAGCAGTGGTTTTCCAGGAAGAATTGATCGCCCGTTCGATCGGGTGGAATGGTTGAAAACCTATCCAAGAGGATTTTGAAATGGCAGAGATTACTGCAGCGTTGGTCAAAGAACTGCGCGAGCGCACCGGCGAAGGCATGATGGACTGCAAGAAAGCCTTGACCAAGGCTGGCGGCGACATCGAAAAAGCCATTGATGACATGCGTGCTTCGGGCGCCATCAAGGCTGCCAAGAAGGCGGGCAACGTCGCCGCTGAAGGCGCCATCGCCATCAAGGACGACGGCAAGGCTGCCGTTCTGCTGGAAGTTAACTCCCAGACCGACTTCCTGGCTCTGCAGGATGACTTCAAGGCATTCGTCGCTGCCAGCGTCGAAAAAGCCTTCGCTGACAAACTGACCGACGCAGCTCCGCTGATCGAGTCTCAGGAAGAAGCGCGCCTGGTCCTGGTTGGCAAGACCGGCGAGAACGTCAACATCCGCCGTCTGGTTCGCGTTGAAGGTGGCGTGGTCGGTACCTACCTGCACGGCAACAAGATCGGTGTTGCAGTTGTCCTGAAGGGCGGCGATACCGAGCTGGCGAAAGACATCGCCATGCACGTGGCTGCAACCAACCCTGAGTTCCTGCTGCCTACGGACGTTTCGGCTGAAGCGATCGAGCGCGAGAAGGGCGTTTTCCTGCAGCTGAACGAAGAGAAGCTCAAAGGCAAGCCTGCTGAAATCGCAGAAAAAATGGTCAGCGGCCGTATCTCCAAGTTCCTGGCCGAAGCCAGCCTGGTTGAGCAGGCTTTCGTCAAGAACCCGGAAGTCAAAGTTGGCGACCTGGCGAAGAAAGCCGGTGCTGAAATCGTTTCCTTCACCTACTTCAAAGTGGGCGACGGCATCGAGAAGCCGGTTGACGACTTCGCTGCTGAAGTTGCTGCCCAGGTAGCTGCTGCCAGCAAGCAATAAGACGGTTTTTACAACTGTCGCCCTGAAGAGGCTGCCCGCTTAACGCGCGCAGCCTCTTTTTGGATGGGGATGCCGATTTTGATTGGTTTCCTGTCGGAACTGGCTTACAAAGCCGTGTTCCGATGGCGCTGTGTCAGCGTCAGGCTAGGCTTTGAACGAAAAGTCGCCGAGCGGCGATCAGGCAAGGCGAAAACAGGCAAGGAACGGCCGGGGTCGCGTTCGACTTGACGGTTGTCAATGAGCATTCCGAGCCTGTTTTGAACGTAGCATGATCGTCGTACAGACACTTTTCGTTCAAAGCCTAGAGTAGAGGCAGGCTGCAAACAGCCTGCAAAAATTTTCGAAAATACGCCGCAGGAGAGATTCGCAATGGCTCAGCAGGGCAGTGGTTATCAGGCTCGCTATAAACGCATTCTACTCAAGCTTAGCGGCGAGGCCCTGATGGGCTCGGAAGAGTTCGGGATCGATCCTAAAGTGCTGGATCGCATGGCCCTGGAAGTCGGTCAGCTGGTCGGGATTGGCGTTCAGGTCGGCCTGGTCATCGGCGGCGGCAACCTGTTCCGCGGCGCAGCGCTGAGCGCGGCCGGCATGGATCGGGTCACGGGCGACCACATGGGCATGCTGGCCACTGTGATGAACGCCCTGGCTATGCGTGACGCGCTGGAGCGTGCCAATATCTCGGCCATCGTGATGTCGGCCATTTCCATGGTAGGCGTAACCGATCACTACGACCGTCGCAAAGCCATGCGCCACCTCAACTCCAAGGAAGTGGTGATTTTTGCTGCCGGTACCGGTAATCCGTTCTTTACCACGGACTCGGCAGCCTGCCTGCGAGCGATCGAGATCGATGCCGATGTCGTGCTCAAGGCAACCAAGGTCGATGGCGTGTACACCGCTGACCCGTTCAAGGACCCGCATGCCGAGAAGTTCGATCATCTGACCTACGATGAAGTGCTGGATCGCAAGCTGGGTGTCATGGACCTGACGGCCATCTGCCTGTGCCGTGACCACAAGATGCCGCTACGTGTCTTTAATATGAACAAGCCCGGCGCCCTGCTGAATATCGTGCATGGCGGCGCCGAAGGAACACTGATCGAGGAAGCGCAACAATGATCGACGACATCAAGAAAGACGCCCAGGCGCGCATGCAAAAATCCCTTGAATCGCTGAATCACGCATTCGGCCAGATTCGTACCGGTAAGGCTCACCCCAGCATCCTGGGCAGTGTAATGGTGCCTTACTACGGCGCCGATACGCCTTTGAGCGGTGTCGCCAATGTCACGGTCAAGGATTCGCGCACCCTGCAGGTTGTAGCCTTTGAGCGCAACATGCTGGCGGCGGTCGACAAGGCGATCCAGAGCGCCGGGCTGAACCTCAATCCGACCAACCTGGGCGAGTTGTTGCTGATCTCCATGCCGGCCCTCACCGAGGAAACGCGCAAGGGCTTCACCAAGCAGGCGCGCAGCGCCGCCGAAGACGCTCGGGTGGCCGTGCGCAACATTCGTCGCGACGCCTTGGGTGAGCTGAAGAAGCTGGTCAAGGACAAGGAAATCAGCGAAGACGAGGAACGTCGCGCCGCCGTCGATATCCAGAAGCTGACCGACAAGGCAGAGGCTGATATCGACTCGGCCACCAAGCAAAAAGAAGCGGACCTGATGGCCGTTTAAGGGTCTCGTTTTCATGGAAAAGACCAAGCAGGCCGTGCCGTTCGCGGTGCCGCGCCACGTGGCGATCATCATGGACGGCAACAACCGTTGGGCCAAGAAACGCTTTATGCCTGGCGTCGCCGGGCATAAGGCGGGGGTCGATGCGGTTCGTGCGGTCATTGAAGTGTGCGCCGAAGCCGGGGTCGAGGTGCTGACCCTGTTCGCCTTCTCCAGCGAGAACTGGCAGCGTCCGGCCGATGAAGTCAGTGCCTTGATGGACCTGTTCCTCAAGGCGCTGCGTCGCGAGGCCAAGCGCCTCAACGAGAACAAAATCAGCCTGCGGATCATCGGTGATCGCTCGCGCTTCCATCCTGAATTGCAGGCTGCGATGCGCGAAGCCGAGGCCGCGACGACGGGCGCCGATCGGTTTGTCCTGCAGATCGCTGCCAACTATGGTGGTCAGTGGGACATTGCCCAGGCTGCCCAGCGGCTGGCGCGGGAAGTCCAGGCCGGGCACTTGCGCCCGGAAGACATCACGCCGGAACTGCTGCAGACCTGCCTGGCGACCGGTGACCTGCCGTTGCCGGACCTGTGCATCCGTACCGGTGGTGAACATCGCATCAGCAACTTCCTGCTCTGGCAGTTGGCTTATGCCGAGTTGTACTTCTCCGACCTGTTCTGGCCGGACTTCAAACACGAAGCCATGCGCACCGCACTGGCCGATTTCGCTTCCCGTCAGCGTCGCTTCGGTAAAACGAGCGAGCAGATCGAAGCTGGAGCCCGGGTTTAATGCTTAAACAACGAATCATCACTGCCTTGATCCTGTTGCCCATCGCCCTGGGTGGTTTCTTCCTGCTTGAAGGCGCCAGTTTTGCGCTGTTCATCGGGTTGGTCGTGACCTTGGGGGCATGGGAGTGGGCGCGGCTGGCGGGTTTCCCCGCGCAGTCGGCGCGCGTGGCCTACGCAGCAGCCGTGGCGGCCATGCTGTTCATCATGTACGTGGTACCCAGTCTCGCGCCTTGGGTGTTGGGTGTCGCGGTGCTGTGGTGGGCGACAGCGACCTACCTGGTCCTGACCTATCCGCAGACGACGCATCATTGGGCCAATGCGGCGACCAAGCTGGTGATCGGCTTATTGATCCTGCTGCCGGCCTGGCAGGGGCTGATCTGGATCAAGCAAGGCCCGCTGGGCAACTGGCAGATCATGGCCGTGATGGTGCTGGTCTGGGGTGCCGACGTCGGGGCCTACTTCTCCGGTCGGGCTTTCGGCAAGCGCAAGCTCGCGCCGAAGGTCAGTCCAGGCAAGAGCTGGGAAGGGGTCTATGGTGGCCTGGTCTTGAGCCTGGTGGTCACCACGGTGGTCGGTTTCGTGCGGGACTGGACGGTTGCGCAACTGCTGATGGGCCTTGTTGGCGCCGCCTTGATCGTATCTGTGTCCGTGGTCGGCGACCTGACCGAAAGTATGTTCAAGCGTCAATCGGGGATAAAGGACAGCAGTAACCTGCTGCCCGGTCACGGTGGCGTGCTGGATCGCATCGACAGCCTTACCGCTGCAATTCCTATCTTTGCCGTGCTGTTGTGGATGGCGGCGTCGTGAGTCGCCCCCAGCAGATCACGGTCCTTGGCGCGACCGGTTCGATCGGTCTGAGTACGCTTGACGTCATCGGCCGGCACCCGGCGCGTTACCAGGTGTTCGCCCTCAGTGGCTTCACGCGCATGAGTGAATTGCTGGCGTTGTGCATACGCCACACGCCGCGGTTTGCCGTGGTGCCTGAGGCCGCTGTGGCGCGGACGCTGCAGGACGATCTGTGCGCGGCCGGCCTGCAAACTCGCGTGCTGGTGGGGGAGGAGGGCCTCTGCCAAGTCGCTTCCGACCCCGAGGTCGATGCCGTGATGGCGGCAATTGTCGGTGCGGCGGGCTTGCGTCCGACGCTGGCGGCGGTTGAAGCCGGCAAGAAGATCCTGCTGGCCAACAAGGAGGCGTTGGTGATGTCCGGCGCGTTGTTCATGCAGGCTGTGCGCAAGAGCGGTTCGGTATTGCTGCCCATCGACAGCGAGCACAATGCGATTTTTCAATGCATGCCGCAGGATTTTTCCCGTGGCCTCGGCTCGGTGGGCGTCCGGCGGATTTTGCTGACAGCCTCCGGTGGTCCGTTCCGGCAGACGCCGCTGGAAGAATTGGTGCATGTTTCACCCGAGCAGGCTTGTGCGCACCCGAACTGGTCCATGGGGCGCAAGATTTCCGTGGATTCGGCCAGCATGATGAACAAGGGCTTGGAACTGATCGAGGCCTGCTGGCTGTTCGATGCCAAGCCGTCCCAGGTCGAGGTAGTGATTCATCCCCAGAGCGTGATTCACTCCCTGGTGGACTATGTCGACGGTTCGGTGCTGGCCCAGTTGGGCAATCCGGACATGCGTACCCCGATCGCCAATGCCTTGGCCTGGCCGGAGCGCATCGATTCGGGTGTTGCCCCGCTGGACCTGTTCGCCATCGCTCGCCTGGATTTCCAGGCGCCCGATGAGCAGCGTTTTCCCTGCCTGCGCCTGGCGCGCCAGGCGGCCGAGGTGGGCAATAGCGCACCGGCCATGCTTAACGCCGCCAATGAAGTGGCGGTTGCAGCGTTTCTCGATGGACGTGTTCGTTACCTCGAGATCGCGAGTATCATCGAGGAAGTCTTGAATCTCGAGGCCGTGGTTTCGGTCAATGACCTCGATGCGGTATTTACGGCGGATGCCAGGGCTCGTGAATTGGCGGGCCAATGGCTGCGGCGCCACGGGCGTTGAAGCTGCGATACGTTAGCCAGGGTTGCCCTGGACAGGATTGCGGAGAAAACAGATGAGCGCGCTCTATATGATTGTCGGCACCCTGATTGCCTTGGGGGTGTTGGTCACATTTCACGAATTCGGTCATTTCTGGGTCGCGCGGCGCTGTGGCGTCAAGGTCTTGCGTTTTTCCGTGGGCTTTGGCATGCCCTTGCTGCGCTGGCACGACAAGAAAGGCACCGAGTTCGTCGTAGCGGCCATCCCGTTGGGCGGCTACGTCAAGATGCTTGATGAGCGCGAAGGCGAAGTCCCGGCCGATCAGCTCGATCAATCCTTTAATCGCAAGACCGTCCGTCAGCGTATCGCCATCGTTGCGGCGGGGCCGATTGCCAACTTCCTGCTGGCGATGGTGTTTTTCTGGGGCCTGGCCATGCTGGGCAGCGAGCAGGTGCGTCCGGTCATCGGTGCGGTGGAGGTGGGTAGCATTGCCGCCCGTGCCGGCCTGGGTGTCGGGCAGGAAATCGTCGCTATCGATGGGGAGCCCACGTCGGGCTGGTCCGCGGTTAATCTGCAACTGGTGCGTCGCCTGGGTGAGAGTGGTTCGTTGCAATTGATGGTGCGCGAGCAGGGCTCTACGGTGGATTCGCCTCGCGAGCTGACCTTGGACAACTGGCTCAAGGGCGCCGATGAGCCGGATCCGATCCGGTCTCTGGGGATCCAGCCATGGCGTCCAGCGATGCCGCCGATACTCGCCGAACTCGATCCGAAAGGCCCGGCCCAGGCTGCTGGCCTGAAGACCGGTGATCGGTTGCTGGCGCTCGACGGCCAGCCGGTCGGCGACTGGCAGCAGGTGGTGGATTCGGTTCGCGTACGTCCTGATAGCAAGATTGTGCTGCGTATCGAGCGCGACGGTGCTCCAATCGATGTCTCAGTGACCCTGGCCACCCGTGGCGAGAGCAAGACGCCGACTGGTTACCTGGGGGCGGGCGTCAAGGCGGTCGACTGGCCGCCGGAAATGATCCGCGAGGTCAGTTTCGGCCCTGTGGCGGCGATTGGCGAGGGGGCGCGTCGTACCTGGACCATGAGTGTCCTGACGTTGGACTCGCTCAAGAAAATGTTGTTCGGCGAGCTCTCGGTAAAAAACTTGAGTGGACCGATAACCATTGCTAAAGTGGCGGGCGCTTCTGCCCAGTCGGGCGTCGCTGATTTCCTGAATTTCCTCGCTTATCTGAGCATTAGCCTGGGGGTTCTGAATTTGCTGCCCATCCCGGTACTGGATGGGGGGCATCTGCTGTTTTATCTGATCGAGTGGGCGCGTGGTCGTCCCTTGTCGGATCGGGTGCAGGGTTGGGGGATACAGATCGGTATCAGCTTGGTGGTCGGGGTCATGTTGCTTGCCCTCGTCAACGATCTGGGTCGTCTGTAACGCTTCGCTGAATTGCGAATCTGCCGCATTTTGCGGCAGTTTGTTTATTGCCAGTTGGAATAAGAAAGGACTTCATGAAACGTCTGCTGCTAACTGCGGTTCTCACCGTATTGATGATCGCCGAAGTTCACGCCGAGTCCTTCACTATCTCTGATATTCGCGTCAATGGCCTCCAGCGGGTCTCCGCGGGTAGCGTCTTTGGTGCCTTGCCGTTGAACGTCGGCGAGCAGGCGGATGATCGGCGCCTGGTGGAATCCACGCGTGCGCTGTTCAAGACCGGCTTCTTTCAAGATATCCAACTGGGTCGTGACGGCAATGTCCTGGTCATCACCGTTGTCGAGCGCCCGTCGGTCGCCAGTATCGAGATCGAAGGCAACAAGGCGATCTCCACCGAAGACCTGATGAAGGGCCTCAAGCAATCCGGCCTGGCCGAAGGCGAGATCTTCCAGCGTGCCACCCTCGAAGGTGTACGTAACGAGCTGCAACGCCAGTACGTTGCCCAGGGCCGCTACTCGGCCACCGTCGACACCGAAGTGGTGCCGCAGCCGCGTAACCGCGTCGGCCTGAAGGTCAATATCAACGAAGGCACCGTGGCGGCCATCCAGCACATCAACGTGGTGGGCAACACGGTTTTCCCTGACGAAGACCTGATCGACCTGTTCGAGCTCAAGACCAGCAACTGGCTGTCGTTCTTCAAGAACGACGACAAGTACGCCCGTGAAAAGCTCTCCGGTGACCTGGAGCGCCTGCGTTCCTACTACCTGGACCGCGGCTATATCAACATGGACATCGCTTCGACCCAGGTGTCCATCACCCCGGACAAGAAGCACGTCTACATCACCGTCAACATCAACGAAGGCGAGAAGTACACCGTTCGTGACGTCAAGCTCAGCGGTGACCTGAAGGTACCTGAAGACCAGGTCAAGTCGCTGCTGCTGGTGCAGAAGGGCCAGGTGTTCTCGCGCAAGCTGATGACCACCACGTCCGAGCTGATCACCCGTCGCCTGGGTAACGAGGGCTACACCTTCGCCAACGTCAACGGCGTGCCACAGCCGCACGATGACGACCATACCGTCGACATCACCTTCGCCGTGGACCCGGGCAAGCGTGCCTACGTCAACCGTATCAACTTCCGTGGCAACACTAAGTCCGAGGACGAAGTGCTGCGCCGTGAGATGCGCCAGATGGAAGGTGGCTGGGCGTCGACCTACCTGATCGACCAGTCCAAGACCCGCCTGGAGCGCCTGGGCTTCTTCAAGGAAGTCAACGTCGAGACACCGGCTGTACCGGGCGTCGATGACCAGGTCGATGTGAACTACAGCGTCGAAGAGCAGGCTTCCGGCTCGATCACCGCCAGTGTCGGTTTCGCCCAGAGCGCCGGCCTGATCCTCGGTGGCTCGATCACCCAGAACAACTTCCTGGGAACCGGTAACAAGGTCAGCGTCGGCTTGACCCGCAGCGAATACCAGACCCGCTACAACTTCGGCTTCGTGGACCCCTACTGGACCGCGGACGGTGTGAGCCTGGGCTACAACGCCTTCTACCGCACCACCGACTATGACGAACTGGACTCTGATATCTCCAGCTATGCGGTGGACAGTTTCGGTGTGGGCGCCAACGTGGGCTACCCGATCAGCGAGACTTCGCGCTTGACCTTCGGCCTCACTGCCCAGCAGGACAAGATCAACACCGGCCGCTACACCGTCGATGAGATTTTTGACTTCGTTAATAAGGAAGGCGACAACTACCTGAACTTCAAGGCGTCTGCCGGTTGGTCCGAGTCGACCCTGAACAAGGGCGTGCTGGCGACCCGTGGTCATTCCCAGAGCCTGGTTCTGGAAGCGACTACGCCTGGCAGCGACCTGTCGTTCTTCAAGCTCGACTATCGTGGCCAACTGTTCCAGCCGTTGACCGACAACTACACCATGCGCCTGCATACCGAGCTGGGGTACGGTGACGGTTACGGTTCGACCGACGGCCTGCCGTTCTACGAGAACTACTACGCCGGTGGTTTCAACTCGGTGCGTGGCTTCAAGGACAGTACCTTGGGTCCGCGCAGTTCGCCTAGCCAGGGTACCAACCCAGGGACTATTAAAGACCCGGACCAGGATCCACTACCATTCGGTGGCAACGTCCTTATTCAGGGCGGTGCCGAGATCCTGTTCCCGTTGCCGTTCGTCAAGGATCAACGCTCTTTGCGCACCTCGGTATTCTGGGACGTGGGTAACGTTTTCGACTCCAGTTGCAACAACACCACCAACGCCAACGGCAGCAAGTCCAATACAAAGTGCAACGACATCAGTCTGAGCAACCTGGCCAGTTCCGTCGGTGTGGGTGTGACCTGGGTCACCGCGCTGGGTCCCTTGAGCTTTGCATTGGCGATGCCGATCAAGAAACCGGATGACGCTGAAACCCAAGTGTTCCAATTCTCCCTCGGCCAGACGTTCTAAGCGTCTGACCCAAGATAACGACAACGGATTTTGTAGGAGTGCATCGTGCGTAAGTTGACTCAATTGGTTCTCCTGGCAACCGTACTGGTCGCCGGTCCGGCTTTTGCCGACATGAAGATCGCCGTTCTGAATTATCAGATGGCCCTGCTGGAATCCGACGCGGCGAAGAAATACGCCGTGGATGCGGAGAAGAAATTCGGCCCGCAACTGACCAAGCTTAAAGGCCTGGAAAGCAGCGCCAAGGGCATTCAGGATCGTCTGGTAGCCGGTGGCGACAAGATGGCCCAGGGCGAGCGCGAGCGTCTGGAGCTTGAATTCAAGCAAAAGGCTCGTGACTTCCAGTTCCAGTCCAAGGAGCTGAACGAAGCGAAAGCTGTTGCCGACCGCGAAATGCTCAAGCAACTCAAGCCGAAACTCGACAGCGCCGTGGAAGCGGTCATCAAGAAAGGTGGTTTTGACCTGGTGTTCGAGCGTGGTGCAGTAATCGATGTCAAGCCTCAATACGACATCACGCGCCAAGTAATCGAGCGCATGAATCAGCTGAAGTAATCCATGACAGCGACTATCAAGCTCGGCCAGTTGGCCGAGTTCCTCGGCGCCACCCTGCGTGGCGACCCGGAGAAGGCAATTACTGGGCTAGCCACTTTGCAAGAGGCTGGCCCAGCTCAGTTGAGCTTTCTGGCAAATCCTCAATACCGCAAGTACCTGGCCGACAGCCGGGCTGCCGCGCTGTTGCTCAAGGCCGCTGATGCCGATGGGTTTGCCGGCGATGCCCTGATCGTGCCCGATCCGTACCTGGCGTATGCTCGTATCTCCCATCTGTTCGACCCCAAGCCAAAATCGGCTGCCGGTATTCACCCCAGCGCCGTGATCGCGACGGATGCCGTGGTTGACCCCACGGCCAGCGTCGGCCCATTTGTGGTCATCGAAAGTGCGGCCCGTATCGGTGCCGGCGTCACGCTGGGTGCCCATTGTGTCATTGGCGCGCGCAGCGAGATCGGCGAAGGCGGTTGGCTGGCACCACGGGTCACCCTGTATCACGATGTGCGCATCGGCAAGCGGGTGGTGATTCAGTCCGGCGCGGTGCTGGGCGGTGAAGGGTTCGGTTTTGCCAACGAGAAAGGCATCTGGCAGAAAATTGCTCAGATCGGCGGCGTCACCATTGGTGATGACGTGGAGATTGGCGTCAACACCGCGATCGACCGCGGTGCCCTGGCCGACACGGTCATTGGCAATGGCGTCAAGCTCGACAACCAGATCCAGATCGCCCACAACGTCCAGGTTGGTGATCACACCGCCATGGCCGCCTGCGTGGGCATCTCTGGCAGCACCAAGATCGGCAAGCACTGCATGCTCGCCGGTGGTGTGGGGCTGGTGGGCCATATCGATATCTGTGACAACGTGTTCCTGACCGGAATGACCATGGTGACCCACTCGATTACCGAGCCAGGTGCCTACTCTTCCGGTACGGCCATGCAGCCGGCAGCCGAATGGCGCAAGAGCGCGGCGCGTATCCGCCAGCTCGACGACATCGCACGGCGCCTGAAACAGATGGAAAAGCGTGTAGGGGACGTGACCCCTGGCGGTAATGCTTCATCTGATGGCTGATACCATTTCCATATCAAGTGTGCACAGCCGTTAGGGCATCTTGATTTGCTAGCGGAGTGCGCGTCACTCGTGCGCTCCCAATCTTTACATAGGCTTCCCCCCGAAATGATGGACATCAACGAGATTCGCGAATACCTGCCTCACCGTTACCCGTTCCTGCTGGTGGATCGGGTGGTGGACCTGGACGTTGAAGGCAAGCGCATTCGTGCCTACAAGAATGTCAGCATCAACGAGCCGTTCTTCAATGGCCACTTCCCCGCGCATCCAATCATGCCGGGTGTATTGATCATCGAGGCGATGGCTCAGGCTGCCGGAATCCTTGGTTTCAAAATGCTCGACGTAAAGCCTGCCGACGGCACGCTCTATTACTTTGTCGGTTCCGACAAGCTGCGTTTCCGCCAGCCGGTCACCCCGGGCGATCAGTTGATCCTCGAGGCCACGTTCATCAGTTGCAAGCGCCAGATCTGGAAGTTCGAATGCCAGGCTTCGGTCGATGGCAAGCCAGTCTGCTCCGCTGAAATCATCTGCGCGGAACGCAAACTATGAGTTTGATTGACCCTCGCGCAATCATCGATCCGACGGCCGTTTTGGCCGCCGATGTCGAGGTCGGCCCGTGGTCGATTGTCGGCGCAGGTGTGGAAATCGGCGAGGGTACGGTGATCGGTCCCCACGTAATTCTCAAGGGACCGACCCGGATTGGTCGGCACAATCGCATCTACCAGTTTTCTTCGGTAGGCGAGGACACGCCCGATCTCAAGTACAAAGGTGAAGAAACCCGTCTGGTCATCGGCGATCACAACGTGATCCGCGAAGGCGTGACGATTCACCGTGGCACCGTTCAGGATCGCTGCGAAACGACCCTGGGCAACCACAACCTGGTCATGGCCTATGCGCACATCGGCCATGACAGCGTGATTGGCAACCATTGCATCCTGGTCAATAACACTGCGCTGGCCGGCCATGTGCACGTGGATGATTGGGCGATCCTGTCAGGGTTCACCCTGGTGCACCAGTATTGCCATATTGGCGCCCACAGTTTCTCTGGCATGGGCACTGCCATCGGCAAGGATGTCCCTGCCTATGTCACAGTGTTCGGCAACCCGGCCGAAGCCCGCAGCATGAACTTCGAAGGCATGCGTCGTCGTGGTTTCAGCGAAGAGGCGATTACGGCGCTGCGTCGCGCCTACAAAGTCGTGTATCGCCAGGGCCTGACAGTCGAGCAGGCACTCGCCGAACTGGCCGAGGCTTCGGCGCAATACCCGGAAGTCGCGATCTTCCGTGATTCCATCCAGTCTTCGACCCGCGGCATCACTCGCTGACCATGGCTAATTTGCGTGTTGCACTGGTGGCGGGAGAGGCTTCCGGTGACATTCTGGGCGCCGGTCTGATGCGTGCGCTCAAGGCGCAGCATCCCGCTGTCGAATTCATTGGGGTCGGCGGGCCGTTGATGGAGGCCGAGGGCCTGACGTCCTATTTTTCGATGGAACGCCTGTCGGTAATGGGGCTGGTGGAAGTGCTCGGTCGCCTGCGTGAGCTGCTGGCCCGGCGCAAGAAGCTGATCCAGACCCTGATCAATGAAAAACCGGATGTGTTCATCGGCATCGATGCGCCGGATTTCACCCTCAATATCGAACTCAAGTTACGTCAGGCCGGTATTAAGACCGTGCATTACGTCAGCCCGTCGGTCTGGGCCTGGCGGCAGAAGCGGGTGCTGAAGATACGCGAAGGTTGCGACCTGATGCTGACCCTGCTGCCGTTCGAGGCCAAGTTCTACGAAGAGAAGGGCGTACCGGTGCGTTTTGTCGGGCACACACTGGCCGATACCATTCCCCTGGAAGCCGACCGCGACGCGGCTCGCCAGGCGTTGGGCCTGCCCGATGGGCCGCTGGTGGCCTTGATGCCCGGCAGCCGAGGCGGCGAAGTGAGTCGCCTGGGCGGCTTGTTTTTCGACGCGGCCGAGCGCCTGCGGGCGCTGCGCCCCGGTGTACGTTTTGTCCTGCCGTGTGCCAGTGCGCAGCGTCGCGCCCAGTTGGAAGCGTTGCTGGTCGGCCGAGATTTGCCGGTGACGCTGCTCGACGGCCGTTCCCATGAAGCGTTGGCGGCCTGCGATGCCGTGTTGATTGCCTCTGGCACCGCAACCCTTGAGGCGCTGTTGTATAAGCGCCCGATGGTGGTTGCCTATCGCCTGGCGCCGCTGACGTTCTGGATTCTCAAACGCATGGTCAAGAGCCCCTACGTGTCCTTGCCGAACCTGTTGGCCCAGCGCTTGTTGGTGCCGGAGCTGTTGCAGGAAGAGGCGACCGCCGAGGCGCTGGCCAACACGCTGTCGCCTTTGATCGACGGCGGCGAGGAACAGACCCGGGGCTTTGACGAAATCCACCGTACCTTGCGGCGTGATGCTTCCAACCAGGCGGCTGACGCGGTATTGACCCTGATTGGCGCAAAACCATGAGCAACTCAAAGCTACAGATGGGCCTGGATTTCAACCTGGTCGCCGAAGTGGAAGAGTTGGTGGCCGGTGTCGATGAAGTGGGACGCGGCCCGTTGTGCGGCGCGGTGGTGACGGCGGCGGTGATTCTCGACCCGAAGCGTCCGATCCTGGGCCTCAATGATTCGAAGAAACTTACTGAGGCCCGTCGCGAAAAGCTTTACGACGAGATCTGCGAGAAAGCCCTGAGCTGGTGCATCGCCCGGGCCGAAGTCGAAGAAATCGATGAGCTCAATATCCTGCATGCCACCATGCTCGCCATGCAGCGTGCCGTGCAGGGCCTGCACATCACGCCGAAACTGGCGATGATCGATGGCAATCGCTGCCCGAAACTGTCGATGCGCGCCGAAGCGGTGATCCAGGGCGACGCCAAGGTGCCGGCTATCGCGGCGGCCTCGATCCTGGCGAAGGTCAGTCGAGACCGGGAAATGGCCGCCTTCGAATTGATTTACCCGGGCTATGGCATCGGCGGCCACAAGGGTTACCCGACCCCCGTTCATCTAGAGGCCCTGGCGCGCCTTGGGCCAACGCCGATCCATCGGCGCTCGTTCGCCCCGGTGCGGCTGGCTTATGAAGCCCGTGATGGCTTGATCGAAAGGATCTAGCGAAAGCGTCGCGATGCCCTGCCGTGCCCTGTAGGAGCTGGCGAAGGCTCGGGCCGCGTTCGGACGATCTTTTGATCTTGATCTTTCACTCTCGACTCAATCGGCAGTGGAAAGATCGCAGCCTCGCTTCGCTCGACAGCTCCTACATGTTTTACCCACGGCCCGGTACAATCCGGGCCTTGTTGTTTTCATGACTTAACGCAGGATCACTATGCCGGCTTCATTCGTTCATCTACGCCTGCACACTGAATACTCCCTGGTCGACGGTCTGGTGCGGATCAAGCCCCTGGTCAAGACCCTGGTGGGCATGAACATGCCTGCCGTGGCGGTCACCGACCAGAACAACATGTGTTCGCTGGTCAAGTTCTACAAGGCCGCCATGGGCGCCGGGATCAAGCCGATCTGTGGCGCGGACCTGTGGCTGTCGAACAAGGACCCGGACGCACCGCTGAGCCGTATCAGCCTGTTGGTGATGAACGCCCTGGGCTATCGTAACCTCACTGAGCTGATCTCCCGTGGTTTTATCGATGGCCAGCGCAACGGCTCGATCATCATCGAGCGCGAGTGGGTAGCCGAGGCCAGTGAAGGGCTGATCATGCTGTCGGCGGCCAAGGAGGGTGAAATCGGCCTGGCCCTGCTCAGTGGCAATCCCGAGGAAGCCGAGACCCTGGCCCGTGACTGGATGTCGGTGTTCCCTGACCGCTTCTACATCGAGGTGCAGCGCACTAATCGTCCTAATGACGAAGAGCACCTGCATGCCGCCGTGGCCCTGGCCGACAAGATAGGTGCGCCGCTGGTGGCGACCAACGATGTGCGGTTCATCAAGCAGGACGATTTCGAAGCCCACGAAACCCGCGTCTGTATCGGTGAAGGCCGAGCCCTCGACGATCCGCGTCGGTCGAAGAACTACAGCAACCAGCAATACCTCAAGAGCGCCGAGGAAATGGCCGAGTTGTTCAGCGACCTGCCCGAGGCGCTGGAAAACACCGTCGAGATCGCCAAGCGCTGCAACATCGAAGTGAAGCTGGGCAAACACTTCCTGCCCAACTTCCCGATCCCCGATGGCATGACCATCGACGAGTATTTCCGCAAGGTGTCCTTCGACGGCCTCGAGGAGCGCCTCAGCGTCCTGCTGCCCAAGGACACCACCGAAGATTACGAAGCCAAGCGCCAGGTCTATGTCGATCGGTTGAATTTCGAGCTGGATATCATCATCCAGATGGGCTTTCCCGGTTACTTCCTGATCGTGATGGACTTTATCCAGTGGGCCAAGAACAACGGCGTGCCGGTGGGTCCTGGCCGTGGATCGGGTGCCGGGTCGCTGGTGGCCTATGTGCAGAAGATCACCGACCTCGACCCGTTGGAATATGACCTGCTGTTCGAACGTTTCCTCAACCCGGAACGGGTCTCCATGCCCGACTTCGACGTCGACTTCTGCATGGATGGTCGCGACCGGGTGATCGACTACGTGGCCGAGAAATATGGCCGCAACGCCGTGAGCCAGATCATCACCTTCGGTTCCATGGCCGCCAAGGCAGTGGTGCGCGACGTGGCGCGGGTGCAGGGCAAGTCCTACGGTTTGGCGGATCGTCTGTCGAAGATGATTCCGTTCGAAGTCGGCATGACCCTGGAAAAAGCCTACGAGCAGGAAGAGATCCTGCGGGACTTCATCAAGGTCGACGAAGAAGCCGCAGAGATCTGGGAGATGGCCCGCAAGCTCGAAGGCGTGGTGCGTAACGTCGGCAAGCACGCCGGGGGCGTGGTGATCGCGCCGACCAAACTGACTGACTTCTCGCCGATTTATTGCGACGAAGAAGGCGACGGCCTGGTGACCCAGTTCGACAAGGATGACGTCGAGGCGGCGGGCCTGGTGAAGTTCGACTTCCTTGGTCTGCGAACCCTGACCATCATCGACTGGGCGCTGAGAACCATCAATCGCGACCGGGCCAAGGTCGGCGAAGAGCCGCTGGACATTGCCTTCATCCCGCTGGATGACAAGCCGACCTACAGCCTGTTGCAAAAAGCCGAAACCACGGCGGTGTTCCAGCTTGAATCCCGGGGCATGAAGGAGCTGATCAAAAAGCTCAAGCCCGACTGCCTGGAAGACCTGATCGCACTGGTGGCCCTGTTCCGTCCGGGTCCGCTGCAATCGGGCATGGTGGATGACTTCATCAACCGTAAGCACGGCCGCGCCGAGCTGGCATACCCGCACTCGGATTATCAGTACGAAGGCTTGAAACCGGTGCTGGCACCGACCTACGGCATCATCCTGTATCAGGAACAGGTGATGCAGATTGCCCAGGTCATGGCCGGTTATACCCTCGGCGGTGCGGACATGCTGCGTCGGGCGATGGGTAAGAAGAAGCCCGAGGAAATGGCCAAGCAACGCGGCGGTTTCATTGAGGGGTGCGCGACCAACGGCATCGACCCTGACCTGGCCGGTAACATTTTCGACCTGGTGGAAAAATTCGCCGGCTACGGTTTCAACAAATCCCACTCCGCCGCCTACGGCCTGGTGTCGTACCAGACCGCGTGGCTGAAGGCGCACTACCCGGCGCCGTTCATGGCCGCCGTGCTTTCGGCGGATATGCACAACACCGACAAGGTCGTGACCTTGATCGAAGAAGTGCGGACCATGAAGCTGCGCCTCGACGCACCGGATGTGAACACTTCGGAGTTCAAGTTCACGGTGAACGACGAAGGCCGCATCATCTATGGCCTGGGTGCGATCAAGGGCGTGGGCGAGGGACCGGTGGAGGCCATCACCGAAGCGCGCCAGGACGGGCCGTTCAAGGACCTGTTCGATTTCTGCGCTCGGGTTGACCTCAAGCGCATCAACAAGCGCACCCTCGACGGTTTGATCCGCAGTGGTGCCCTGGACCGGCTGGGGCCTTACTTCCAGGATGAGCCCAAGGCCTACCAGGCCAACATCGACCGCAACCGCGCGGTGTTGCTGGCGGCGATGGAGGAGGCGATCAAGGCTGCCGAGCAGACCGCCCGCACCCACGACAGCGGCCACGCCGACTTGTTTGGCGGGTTGTTCGTCGAAGAAGACGCCGATGTCTACGGCAACCATCGCAAGGCCAAGGAGCTGACCCTCAAGGAGCGCCTCAAGGGTGAGAAAGACACCTTGGGCCTGTACCTCACTGGTCACCCGATCGACGAATACGAAGGCGAGATCCGCCGTTTCGCCCGTCAGCGCATCATCGACCTCAAGCCTGCGCGCGACACGCAAACCGTCGCCGGCATGATCATCGCCCTGCGGGTGATGAAGAACAAAAAGGGCGACAAGATGGGCTTCATCACCCTCGACGACCGCTCCGGGCGCATCGAGGCCTCATTGTTCGCCGATGCGTTCCACTCGGCGCAGGCGCTGTTGCAGACCGATGCGATGGTGGTGGTGGAAGGCGAGGTCAGCAACGATGATTTTTCCGGTGGCCTGCGGCTGCGGGTCAAACGGGTGATGAGCATGGAAGATGCCCGTACCAACCTGGCTGAAAGCCTGCGCCTGAAGTTGCAGACCCAGGATCTCAAGGGCGATCAGCTACGCTGGTTGGGCGAATTGTTCAAGCGCCATCGCGGTGCCTGCCCGATCACCATGGAGTATGTACGCCCCGATGCCAAGGCTGTGCTGCAGTTCGGCGAAGGCTGGCGGATCGATCCGGCGGATGCGTTGATTCAAGCCTTGCGTGACCAGTTCGGCAAAGACAACGTCTTCCTCCAATACCGTTGACGGCCAGGGGCCATTCCTGAAACCGGAATACCCCTGATCTCGACCTGAATTTTTAATCTCGACCTGAACGCGCCTCTCCCTTAAGGTAGGCGCGAATAGACAACCGGCCGGCCCAAGCTCTTTTGGACGTCGACCCAAGACGGACGCCTATGAACCCGAATTTTCTAGATTTCGAACAGCCGATCGCCGACCTGCAAGCCAAGATCGAAGAGTTGCGCTTGGTCGGTAATGACAATTCGCTGAATATCGGCGATGAAATCTCTCGTCTGCAGGACAAAAGCCGCACGCTGACCGAAGACATCTTCGGCAAGCTGACCAGCTGGCAGATTGCCCGCCTGGCGCGTCATCCACGTCGTCCTTATACCCTGGACTACATCGACCACATCTTCACCGAGTTCGATGAGCTACATGGCGACCGTCACTTCTCCGACGACGCCGCGATCGTCGGCGGTGTCGCCCGCCTGGACGACCAACCGGTGATGGTTATCGGCCATCAGAAAGGCCGCGAAGTGCGCGAGAAGGTGCGCCGCAACTTCGGCATGCCGCGTCCGGAAGGCTACCGCAAGGCGTGCCGCCTGATGGAAATGGCCGAGCGCTTCAAGATGCCGATCCTGACCTTCATCGACACACCGGGCGCCTACCCGGGCATCGACGCCGAAGAGCGCAACCAGAGCGAAGCGATTGCCTGGAACCTGCGCGTCATGGCGCGCTTGAAAACCCCGATCATCGCCACCGTAATCGGCGAAGGTGGTTCCGGCGGTGCGTTGGCCATCGGTGTCTGCGACCACTTGAACATGCTGCAATATTCCACCTATGCGGTGATCTCGCCGGAAGGCTGCGCCTCGATCCTGTGGAAAACTGCCGAGAAGGCGCCGGATGCCGCTGAGGCCATGGGTATTACCGCCGAGCGTCTCAAAGGCCTGGGCATCGTCGACAAAGTGATCAACGAGCCAGTCGGCGGCGCTCACCGTGACCCGGCTGCAGCGGCGGCGCTGATTCGTGCCGAGCTGAGCTCGCAGTTGTCGATGCTCAAGAAGTTCGACAACGAAGCGCTGCTGGCTCGTCGCTACGAGCGCTTGATGAGCTACGGCCTCTGATCTGACCAAGCTTCCAGCAGTTGTGGGGAGCCAATGTGGGAGCGGGCTTGCTCGCGAAAGCGGTTTAACATTCAACCCATGTGTTGACTGATTCACCGCCTTCGAGAGCAAGCCCGCTCCCACATTTGATTTGTGCCAAGGCTGAAACCCATGAACCCAAGCAACGATCTGCCAAGCCGCCTGCTTACTCAACTCATTCCCTGGCGCAACGCCGCCACCTGGCGCATCGCCTTCTCCGGCGGCCTCGACTCCACCGTCCTGCTGCACCTGCTGGCGACGCTTTCGCAACGCCAACCCTTGCCCGCACTGAGTGCTATCCATGTGCATCACGGCCTCCAGGCTGTGGCTGAGGCGTGGCCGGGCCATTGCCGCTCGGTCTGCGCGGCTCTGGGCGTGCCGCTGGATGTGGTGACTGTGCAAGTGCGCCCCGGTGCCAGTGTCGAGCGTGCCGCCCGGGAGGCGCGTTACGCGGCCTTTGTCGCGGCGATCCACGGCAACGAAGTGCTGCTCACTGCCCAGCATCGCGATGACCAGGCTGAAACCCTGCTGTTTCGTCTGCTAAGGGGGGCGGGGGTGAAGGGGTTGGCGGCGATGCCGCGGCAGCGTCCTTTGGGTCAGGGGCATTTGCTGCGGCCGTTACTCGATGTGTCCCGGGCGGAGCTGGAGGCTTATGCGAGGCAACAAGGCTTGAGCTGGATCGAAGACCCGTCCAACGACGACCAACGGTACGCGCGCAATTACCTGCGCCAGCGGGTTTTTCCAGTGCTGGCCGAGCAGTGGCCCCAAGCTTCGGTGACCCTGGCTCGCAGCGCTGCGCACATGGGGGAGGCCCAAGGTCTGCTGGACGATCTGGCGCGAATCGACCTGGCCCAGGCCGCGACTGCGGGTGCGTTCGACTGGCTCGGACTGCAATCCCTGGCGCTGGCGCCTTTGCGGGCGTTGTCGCCGGCCCGTCAGCGCAACGCCTTGAGCCACTGGCTGGCACCACTGACCCTGCTGCCCGACACCGATCACTGGTCGGGCTGGGACTCGTTGCGCGATGCCGCCGACGACGCCCGGCCGATCTGGCGCCTGGCCGGTGGCGAGCTGCACCGCGCCGCCGGGCGGGTCTGGTGGTTATCCGACCACTGGCTATGTTCGTTGCCAGGCAGCGTCGACTGGGCAGATCCGGCGGTTGCGCAGCGCTTGCCGGGCAATGGCCGGGTGGTGCTCGACGGCACACCGCCTGCGGGGCCGCTTAGTGTGCGCTATCGTCAAGGCGGCGAGGTGCTGGCGTTAGCGGGGCGTGGTCACCGTGACCTCAAGCGTTTGCTCAATGAAAAGGGCGTGCCGGCGTTCGTTCGCGGCCGATTGCCGCTGCTCTACCAGGGCGAGCAATTGCTGGCGGTGGCCAACCTTGCCGGGCTCGATGCACAGGCTGATGGCAGTTGGCAATTGATCTGGACGCCAGGAAGCCAAGATCTGGATTTGAGCTGAAAGGGGCTTTCCGGTAGACTACGCTCCCTTCTTGATACAACTTCTGTGGATTCGCCTGAATTGCAGGAGTTGCCGATTACCAAGCAGTCTTTGCTGGGCGATTCCAAAAAATGTGTAGCGAGCAACGTACCGGTGATTTCACTTCCGGTCTGTCCCAACGCGGCGGTTTTTTTGAAAGGTGCACTGTGATTAATGCAGGTGATCGGGGGCTTCGGCCTTCCTTCGCTTTCCCCGGCGGCTCGGACCGCTTTAACGCAGACTTCTAGGGTTTTTCATGACGCGCTACATATTCGTCACGGGCGGTGTTGTTTCTTCATTGGGGAAAGGCATTGCCTCGGCTTCATTGGCGGCCATCCTGGAGGCGCGGGGACTTAAGGTCACCATGCTCAAGCTGGACCCGTACATCAACGTTGACCCGGGCACCATGAGCCCGTTCCAGCACGGTGAAGTGTTCGTCACCCACGACGGCGCCGAGACCGACCTGGACCTGGGCCACTACGAGCGGTTCATCCGCACGACCATGACCCAGAACAACAACTTCACCACCGGCCGTGTCTACGAACACGTGCTGCGCAAGGAACGTCGTGGTGACTACCTGGGCGCGACCATCCAGGTCATCCCGCACATCACCGACGAAATCAAGCGCCGCATCATCAAGGGTGCTGGCGATGCCGACGTGGCGATGGTCGAAATCGGCGGTACCGTGGGCGACATCGAGTCCCAGCCGTTCCTGGAAGCCATCCGCCAGTTGCGTTTTGAAATCGGCGCCAAGCGCGCGATGCTGATGCACCTGACACTGGTACCGTACATCGCCACGGCCGGCGAAACCAAGACCAAGCCTACCCAGCACTCGGTCAAGGAGCTGCGTTCCATCGGCCTGCAGCCTGACGTGCTGATCTGCCGCTCCGATCACCCGATCGACATCTCGTCGCGTCGCAAGATCGCCCAGTTCACCAACGTTGAAGAGCGCGCGGTCATCGGCCTCGAAGACGCCGACACTATCTACAAGATCCCGGGCATCCTGCACTCCCAGGGCCTGGACGACTTCGTCGTCGAGCGCTTCGGCCTGCAGTGTGCCAGCGCCGACCTGTCCGAATGGGAAGCGGTGGTCGATGCCAAGCTCAACCCGGAGCACGAAGTCACCATCGCCATGGTTGGCAAGTACATGGAACTGCTGGATGCCTACAAGTCGCTGATCGAGGCGATGAGTCACGCCGGCATCAGCAACCGTACCAAGGTCAACCTGCGCTACATCGATTCCGAAGACATCGAGAACCAGGGCACCGGCCTGCTCGAAGGCGCCGATGCGATCCTCGTGCCGGGCGGCTTTGGCCTGCGGGGCGTGGAAGGCAAGATCACTGCCGTGCAATACGCTCGCGAAAACAAGGTGCCTTACCTGGGTATCTGCCTGGGCATGCAAGTGGCGGTCATCGAGTTCGCCCGTAACGTGCTGGGCTGGAAAGACGCCAACTCCACCGAGTTCGATCGCGCCAGTGGCCATCCGGTCGTGGGCCTGATCACCGAGTGGGAAGATGCCACCGGTGCCGTGGAAGTGCGCACCGAAAGTTCGGACTTGGGCGGCACCATGCGTCTCGGTGCCCAGGAGTGCCTGCTGGACGCCGGCTCCAAGGTGCACGATTGCTACGCCAAGGATGTGATCGTCGAGCGTCACCGTCATCGCTACGAAGTGAACAACAACCTGCTGCCACAGTTGATCGAAGCGGGCCTGAAAATCTCCGGTCGTTCCGGTGACGGCGCACTGGTCGAAGTGGTCGAGGCCCCGGATCACCCATGGTTCGTCGCCTGCCAGTTCCACCCCGAGTTCACCTCGACGCCACGGGACGGTCATCCGTTGTTCAGCGGTTTCGTGAAAGCCGCTTTGACTCAACACCAGAAAAAGGCATAAGACGATGGCCCAGAAGATCATCCGCGTCGGCGACATCGAGGTTGCCAACGACAAGCCCATGGTGCTGTTTGGCGGCATGAACGTGCTGGAAAGCCGTGACATGGCGATGCAGATCTGCGAAGAGTACGTGAAGGTCACCCAGAAACTGGGTATCCCCTATGTCTTCAAGGCCAGCTTCGACAAGGCCAATCGCTCGTCCGTGACGTCCTACCGTGGCCCGGGCCTGGAAGAAGGCATGCGGATCTTCCAGGACATCAAGCAAGCCTTTGGCGTGCCGATCATCACCGACGTCCACGAGCCTGCCCAGGCCGCAGTCGCCGCCGAGGTCTGCGACGTCATCCAGTTGCCGGCCTTCCTGTCGCGTCAGACCGACCTGGTGGTTGCAATGGCCAAGACCGGCGCGGTGATCAACATCAAGAAAGCCCAGTTCCTCGCGCCCCAGGAGATGAAACACATCCTGAGCAAGTGCGAAGAGGCCGGTAATGACCAGTTGATCCTCTGCGAGCGTGGTTCAAGCTTCGGCTACAACAACCTGGTGGTCGACATGCTCGGCTTCGGCATCATGAAGCAGTTTGAATACCCGGTGCTCTTCGATGTGACGCACGCCTTGCAGATGCCGGGCGGTCGCACAGACTCCGCCGGCGGTCGTCGTGCCCAGGTCACTGATCTGGCCAAGGCGGGCATGAGCCAGTCCCTGGCCGGTCTGTTCCTCGAGGCCCATCCTGATCCAGACAACGCCAAGTGCGATGGTCCGTGTGCCTTGCGTTTGAACAAGCTGGAACCCTTCCTGTCTCAGCTCAAGGCGTTGGACGAGCTGGTCAAGAGTTTTCCGACAATAGAAACCGCGTAACGCGGTTTTCTCCGGTAAAGTACCGCTCGATTATCGCTCTGGCCCGCTGGCCGCACTGCTCTTGTGGGAGTATGGCTTGCCAGCGATGGCGTCCTTGAGGGCCCATCGCCGGCGAGCCGTGCTCCCACAGCGTTTACGTCAACTTTGGAGTGTTTACAACAATGGCAAAAATCGTCGACATCAAAGGTCGTGAAGTTCTCGACTCCCGTGGCAACCCCACTGTTGAAGCGGACGTGCTGCTTGACAACGGTATCATCGGCAGCGCCTGCGCGCCGTCCGGTGCTTCCACTGGCTCGCGCGAAGCGCTGGAGCTGCGTGATGGCGACAAGAGCCGTTACCTGGGCAAGGGCGTGCTCAAAGCCGTCGCCAACATCAACGGTCCGATCCGTGACCTGTTGCTGGGCAAGGATCCTGCCGACCAGAAAGCCCTCGATCACGCGATGATCAAGCTCGACGGTACCGAAAACAAAGCCACCCTGGGCGCCAACGCAATCCTCGCCGTGTCCCTGGCCGCTGCCAAGGCCGCTGCCCAGGACCAGGACCTGCCGCTGTACGCCCACATCGCCAACCTCAACGGTACCCCGGGTGTCTATTCGATGCCGGTGCCGATGATGAACATCATCAACGGCGGCGAGCATGCCGATAACAATGTCGACATCCAGGAATTCATGGTGCAGCCGGTTGGCGCCAAGACCTTCTCCGAAGGCCTGCGCATGGGCACCGAGATTTTCCATCACCTCAAGGCTGTGCTCAAAGCCCGTGGCCTGAGCACCGCGGTTGGCGACGAAGGCGGTTTCGCACCGAACCTGGCGTCCAACGAAGACGCGCTGAAAGTGATCTCCGAGGCCGTGGCCAACGCGGGCTACAAGCTGGGCACCGACGTGACCCTGGCCCTGGACTGCGCCGCCAGTGAATTCTACGAAGACGGCAAGTACAACCTGTCCGGCGAAGGCCAGGTGTTCACCGCGGAAGGTTTCGCCGACTACCTCAAGGGCCTGACCGAACGCTATCCGATCATCTCCATCGAAGACGGCCTGGACGAGTCCGACTGGGCCGGCTGGAAAATCCTCACCGACAAGATCGGCGAGAAAACCCAGTTGGTGGGTGACGACCTGTTCGTGACCAATACCAAGATCCTGAAAGAAGGCATCGACAAGAAGATCGCCAACTCGATCCTGATCAAGTTCAACCAGATCGGCACCCTCACCGAAACCCTGGAAGCCATCCAGATGGCCAAGGCTGCCGGCTACACCGCCGTGATCTCCCACCGCTCCGGCGAAACCGAAGACTCGACCATTGCCGACCTGGCCGTGGGCACTGCGGCAGGCCAGATCAAGACCGGTTCGCTGTGCCGTTCCGACCGCGTTTCCAAGTACAACCAACTGCTGCGTATCGAAGAGCAATTGAATGGCAAGGCCAAGTACAACGGTCGCGCCGAGTTTCGCGGTTAAGCGGTAAATGGTAAAAAGACAGCGGATTAGGTCGCAAAAGGCGCCATGGCGGCGGTTTTGCCTCTAATCTGATGCCTTATCAAGCACAAGCCTGGGTTTTCCAGGCTTCGTGCTATCAGACGCTTCAAAGTTTGGCATGGCGGTCTTTTTTCACTGGAAACCTGATATTCGATGCGCAGTCCCAATTGGTTGTTTCTTGTCTTGCTCCTGTTGCTGGCCGGTCTGCAGTACCGCTTGTGGGTGGGCAATGGCAGCTTGGCGCAAGTGGCCGACCTGACTCAGCAAATTGCCGACCAACACGCCGAAAACGAGGCGCTGCTGGAGCGTAATCGGGTGATGGACGCCGAAGTGACAGAGCTGAAAAAAGGTATGGAGACCGTTGAAGAGCGGGCTCGACATGAACTGGGCATGGTCAAGGAGGGCGAAACCCTCTACCAGTTGGCTCAATGAGTATTCGTTTGCCGGCCTTCTGGGTCGTGATTCCTGCCGCGGGCGTTGGCGCTCGTATGGCCGCGGACCGTCCCAAGCAATACTTGCAGTTGGGCGCATGCACAATTCTTGAACACAGCCTTGGCTGTTTCCTCGACCATCCCACCGTCAAGGGCGTGGTGGTCAGCCTTGCACACGATGATCCTTACTGGCCGACCCTGGCCTGTGCCAGCGACACACGCATCCAGCGCGTCGACGGTGGCGAGCAGCGTTCGGATTCAGTGCTCAATGCCTTGCTACACCTGCACGAGCAAGGCGCCGACGATCACGACTGGGTGCTGGTACACGACGCCGCCCGGCCTAACCTGGCCCGGGACGATCTGGACACGCTGCTGAGCGAGTTGGCGACCGATCCGGTCGGCGGCCTGCTGGCCGTCCCGGCGCGTGACACCCTCAAGCGTGTCGACAAACAGGGTCGGGTGCTGGAGACCGTTGATCGCAGCGTGATCTGGCAAGCCTACACGCCGCAGATGTTCCGACTCGGCGCCTTGCATCGGGCCTTGGCCGACAGCCTGGTTGCCGATGCGGTGATTACCGATGAAGCGTCCGCCATGGAATGGGCGGGGCAGGCGCCGCGGCTGATCGAGGGGCGGGCCGATAACATCAAGGTCACCCGGCCGGAAGACCTGGAGTGGTTGCGGCAGCGCTGGGCGAATCGGCATTAAGCGAGAAGTGGAGGCGTCTTCTGAGTCGCCATCGCGAGTCTGCCCGCGATAGCAATCGCTCAAGCAACATAAAAATCAGTGTTACCCCCGATACTCCGGTCGCCCAGCCAACCCTTCCTTCAAGTAATCCACCAACTTGCGCACTTTCGGTGACAGATGCCGCTGCTGTGGATACAGCGCCCACACCGCCGTATTCGGTGGCTGATGGGCCTCCAGCAGCGAGATCAATGCACCACTGTGCAAATGCTCCAGCACGTAATAATCCGGCAGTTGGCACAACCCCACCCCTTGCAGCGCCGCATCGAGCACCGCTTGCCCGCTGTTGCAGCGCCAGTTTCCCTGCACCCGTTGGGAAAATTCCCGCCCGTTCTGTTCCAATTGCCAGATGTCGGAGCTGCCGATCAAGCAATTGTGGCGGCTCAGTTCCGACAAGCTATGGGGCCGCCCGTAGCGTTCCAGGTAAGAGGGCGACGCGCACAGGTACATGCGCCGTGGTGCCAGGCGCGTAGCGACCAGGCGGGAGTCCTGCAAGCGACCCAGGCGAATTGCCAGGTCCAGGCTTTCGTGCACCAGATCCAGAGGGCGGTTGCTCAGTTCGATGTCTACCCGCAACTGCGGGTACAACCCCATGAACCGCGTTACCAGGGGCACGATAAACCGTTCGCCATAGGCCACGGCGCAGGTCATGCGCAGCATGCCCTTGGGTTCGCTGGTGAGATCGCCTACCGCCCGCAGGGCTTCCTCACGCCCGTCCTGCAGGCGTTGGCAATGCTGCAAAAATGTCTGGCCGGCTTCGGTCAGGGTGACCCGCCGGGTACTGCGGTAGAGCAAACGTGTCTGCAAGCGCTCTTCAAGCCGTACGATTTGTCGGCTGATGTGGGAAGACGAAACCCCAAGACGTTCAGCGGCGGCGGTGAATTGACTGCATTCGGCCACGGCGACGAACTCGTCGATGCCTTCCCAGCGGTTGTCGGACATGAAGGATTATCCCTATACAGCAATAATGTTTTGCTTTTGGTTGGATTATTCATCGTCCGGTAGAGGATTACACTCCCGGTCTTGTTTTTATTTACTGGAGAGTCCGGATGATCAAGTCGCGCGCTGCCGTTGCCTTCGAGGCCAAGAAACCCCTGGAAATCGTTGAAGTCGACGTCGCCATGCCCAAGGCGGGCGAAGTGCTGTTGCGCGTGGTGGCTTCCGGTGTCTGCCACACCGACGCCTACACCTTGTCGGGCGCCGATCCGGAAGGGATCTTCCCGTCGATCCTCGGTCATGAAGGCGGCGCCATTGTCGAAGCCATCGGCGAAGGCGTTACCTCGGTCGCGGTGGGGGACCATGTGATCCCGCTGTACACGCCAGAGTGCGGCCAGTGCAAATTCTGTAAGTCGGGCAAGACCAACCTCTGTCAGGCGATTCGCGCCACCCAGGGCAAAGGCCTGATGCCAGATGGCACTTCGCGCTTCTCCTACAAGGGCGAGACGATTTTCCACTACATGGGCACCTCGACGTTCTCTGAGTACACCGTGCTGCCGGAAATCTCCGTCGCGAAGATTCAAAAAGAAGCCCCGCTGGAAAAAGTCTGCCTGCTGGGTTGCGGCGTCACCACCGGCATCGGCGCGGTACTCAACACCGCCAAGGTCAAGCCGGGTGACACCGTGGCGATCTTCGGCCTGGGCGGCATCGGCCTGTCGGCGGTGATTGGCGCGGTGAAGGCCAAGGCTTCGCGCATCATTGCTATCGACATCAACCCGGCCAAGTTCGAAATCGCCAAGCAACTGGGTGCCACCGATTGCGTCAACCCGAAAGACTTCGACCGCCCGATCCAGGAAGTCATCGTGGATATGACCGACGGCGGTGTGGACTTTTCCTTCGAGTGCATCGGCAATGTCCAGTTGATGCGTGCTGCGCTGGAGTGCTGCCACAAAGGTTGGGGTGAGTCGGTGATCATCGGCGTGGCCGGTGCCGGCCAGGAAATCGCCACCCGTCCCTTCCAGTTGGTAACCGGGCGCGTCTGGCGCGGTTCGGCCTTTGGTGGTGTGCGCGGTCGCAGCGAATTGCCAAGCTACGTGGAAATGGCCGAGAAGGGCGAAATTCCGCTGGATACCTTCATCACCCATACCATGGGCCTGGAAGATATCAACAAGGCGTTCGACCTGATGCATGAAGGTAAGAGCATCCGCACCGTTATCCATTTCTGAGGTCGGTCATGAGTCTGGAAAACATCTCCTGCCAGAAAAGCTTCGGCGGCTGGCACAAACGTTACCGGCACCGTTCCGACGTGCTCGGTTGTGACATGGTGTTTGCCGTGTACCTGCCACCGCAAGCCGAGCAGGGCGGCAAGTTGCCTGTGCTGTATTGGTTGTCCGGGCTGACCTGCAGCGACGAGAACTTCATGCAAAAGGCCGGTGCCCAGCGCATGGCTGCCGAGCTGGGCCTGATCATCGTTGCGCCGGACACCAGTCCCCGTGGCGCCGACGTGCCGGACGATCCGGACGGTGCCTGGGACTTCGGCCTGGGGGCGGGGTTTTATCTGAACGCCACGCAGGACCCATGGGCACGGCACTATCGGATGCATGACTACGTGGTGCAGGAATTGCCCACACTGGTCGAAGCGCATTTCCCGGCTTCGGACAGGCGCGGTATCAGTGGTCATTCCATGGGCGGCCATGGCGCGCTGGTCTGCGCCTTGCGCAACCCGGGGCGTTACCGTTCGGTGTCGGCCTTTTCGCCGATCAACAATCCGATGGATTGCCCATGGGGGCAAAAGGCTTTTTCTCGTTACCTGGGGGAAGACCGCTCGAAATGGCGGGAATGGGATGCCTGTGCATTGATTGCCGAGGCGCAGGAGAAGTTGCCACTGCTGGTGGACCAGGGCGATCGCGATGATTTCCTGGCCAACCAGCTCAAGCCCGAAGCCTTGCAACAGGCGACCAAGGCGGCCGACCATCCGTTGGAACTGCGCCTGCAACCGGGCTACGACCACAGCTATTTCTTCATCGCCAGCTTCATTGATGACCACTTACGGCATCATGCACGCGCTCTAAACGCCTAATGCAGGTAGAATCACGCCCTGACAAAAATCGGGGCGTTTTTTTATGCGTATTGGCCACGGCTACGATGTTCACCGTTTCGCTGAAGGCGACTTCATTACTCTGGGCGGCGTGCGGATCGCACACGGCTTCGGGCTGCTCGCGCATTCTGACGGTGATGTCCTGCTGCATGCCTTGAGCGATGCACTGCTCGGCGCGGCTGCCCTGGGTGACATCGGCAAGCACTTCCCCGACACCGACCCGCAATTCAAGGGCGCCGACAGCCGCGCGCTGCTGCGTCATGTGGTCTCGCTGATCCACGCCAAGGGCTGGAAAGTCGGCAATGTCGATAACACCATCGTTGCCCAGGCCCCTAAGATGGCGCCGCACATCGAAGCGATGCGCCAACTGATTGCCGAGGATCTTCAAGTTGAGTTGGACCAAGTGAACGTGAAAGCCACCACCACCGAAAAGCTGGGTTTCGTCGGTCGCGAAGAAGGCATTGCCGTCCACTCCGTTGCCTTGTTGCTGCGCCCATGACTGAACTGGAACTGTTGGGGCCACGGGCCTACGGCGAGTCGCTGGGCAGTGCGGTACTCAAGGCCAGCGCCGAAGATTTCCAGGTCGACGAAGTGCTCGACATCCCGTTGACCGGCGATGGTGAGCACCTGTGGATCTGGGTTGAAAAACGTGATTTGAACACCGAAGAGGCCGCCCGGCGAATCGCCAAGGCTGCCGGCGTGTCGTTGCGCACCGTCAGCTATGCCGGGCTCAAGGACCGTCAGGCCCTGACCCGCCAGTGGTTCAGCGTCCAGTTGCCGGGCAAGGCCGATCCGGACCTGTCGGCGGCAGAGAACGACACGCTGAAGATCCTCAAGACTGCACGCCACAGGCGCAAGCTGCAACGCGGCGCGCACTCGGCCAATGGCTTTACCTTGCGCCTGACCCAATTCAAGGGCGATACGGCGGCGATCGATGCGCGCCTGCAACAGATTGTCCGCCAGGGCATCCCCAACTATTTTGGTGCCCAGCGCTTTGGCCATGATGGCGGCAATGTCGTCGATGCCCGTGCCTGGGCGGCGCGCAAGGCGTTGCCGGAACAGCGCAATGTGCGCTCGCGGCTGTTGTCCACCGCCCGCAGCTTTCTGTTCAACCGGGTGCTGGCGGCGCGGGTCGCCGACGGTACCTGGCAGAAGGCCCAGGTTGGGGATTTGCTCGCCTTCACCGACAGCCGCAGTTTTTTCCCGGCCGGCGAGGCTGAATGCAGCGACCCGCGGCTGGCCATTCTCGACGTGCACCCGACCGGGCCGCAGTGGGGCGAGGGACCTTCGCCTGCCGCTGGCGCGACGTTCGAACTGGAACAAGCCACCGCCGCGGGCGAGGCCGATCTGCGGGACTGGTTGATAAACGCGGGAATGAGTCACGAACGTCGCATCCTGCGACTGCCCATTGGCGGGCTGTCGTGGCATTATCCCTCGCTGGACATTCTGCAACTGGAATTCGTCCTGCCGGCCGGATGTTTCGCCACTGTCTTGGTGCGCGAACTCGTCGATCTGGTGCCGGTGGGGCAGACGGACAGCCCATGCGTATTCTGATTTCTAACGACGACGGGGTGACTGCCCCCGGTCTTGCCGCGCTTTATGCTGCGCTGGCGGATTATGCCGAGTGCGTGGTCATCGCCCCGGACCAGGACAAAAGCGGCGCCAGCAGCTCGCTGACGCTCGACCGTCCGTTGCACCCCTGCTATCTGGATAACGGTTTCATCAGCCTCAACGGCACCCCGACCGATTGCGTGCACCTGGGCCTCAATGGCTTGCTGGAGCGTGAGCCGGACATGGTGGTGTCGGGAATCAACCTGGGCGCCAACCTGGGGGACGACGTGTTGTATTCCGGCACGGTTGCCGCCGCCCTGGAAGGTCGCTTCCTGGAAAAGCCATCGTTTGCCTTTTCGTTTGTTTCACGGCAAGTCGATAACTTGCCGACCGCCGCCTACTTCGCCCGTAAACTGGTCGAAGCCCACGGCGAACTGGACCTGCCGCCACGCACGGTGCTGAACGTGAATATCCCCAACCTGCCGCTCGATCACATCCGTGGCATCCAGCTCACTCGCCTGGGCCACCGTGCCCGCGCCGCCAAGCCGATGCATGTCGTCGACCCGCGCGGCAAGGCCGGTTACTGGATCGCCGCCGCCGGTGATGCCGAAGACGGCGGGCCGGGCACTGATTTCCATGCGGTGATGCAAGGTTATGTCTCGATCACGCCGTTGCAGTTGGACCGTACCTTCAACGACGCCTTTCGGAATCTCGATGGCTGGCTGGAGGGGCTGCGCTGATGGCTCGTGAGCAAGACGATATGCTGCGCCGCGGAATCGGCATGACCTCCCAGCGCACCCGTGAACGACTGATCCAGCGACTTTACGAAGAAGGCCTGTCCAACGCCCAGGTGTTGGAGGTGATTCGCCGCACGCCGCGCCATCTGTTCGTCGATGAAGCCCTGGCCCATCGCGCCTATGAAGACACGGCGTTGCCGATCGGCCACAACCAGACCATTTCCCAGCCGTACATGGTGGCCCGCATGAGCGAGTTACTGCTGGAGGCGGGGCCGCTGGACAAGGTGATGGAGATCGGTACCGGCTCGGGTTACCAGACGGCGGTGTTGTCGCAACTGGTCGAGCGGGTATTTTCCGTAGAGCGGATCAAGGTACTGCAGGATCGCGCCAAGGAACGCCTGGTCGAGTTGAACCTGCGCAACGTAGTGTTTCGCTGGGGAGATGGCTGGGAGGGGTGGCCGGCCCTGGCGCCGTACAACGGCATCATCGTGACCGCGGTGGCCACCGATGTACCCCAGGCCCTGTTGGATCAACTTGCTCCCGGTGGACGACTGGTCATTCCGGTGGGTGCCGGTGAAGTCCAGCAACTGATGCTGATTGTGCGCGAAGAGCACGGTTTTTCGCGACACGTCCTGGGGGCGGTGCGGTTCGTGCCGTTACTCAATGGACCGTTGGCCTGAGCATCTATAAACAGACGCTGAATTCCGTGGCCTGGCCTGTGTCTTACGGCGGCACCGATTTGTTGAACAGAGTCCAACGGCGTCGAGCAAACGTGTGCGGCGACACATTGCGCTTCATTAATAGAGGCGCAGTGGTTGCCAGCTATATTTATATGAGTTCTGCCTGGACAGGCAGTTTCCAATTTTTCAGCCACCACAAAGGGAGCGGCGGGTGAGTCTCACAGTCATTGCGCAGCGTATGGGTATCACGAGCTTTCAGCGCCTGGTGACTGGCCTTGTCTTGAGCACTTTGCTGGTCGGATGTTCCAGTACACCGTCGGGTAATGTCCGGGTCGTCGATCGCAACAATGCAACACCTCAACGTCCTACAGTAACGACCGGCCAATATGTAGTCCGTCGCGGCGATACGCTGTTTTCCATCGCTTTTCGCTACGGCTGGGACTACAAAGCCCTCGCGGCGCGCAACAAAATTCCTGCGCCTTATACGATTCACCCCGGTCAGGCGATTCGCTTCGATGGCCGTAGCGGTTCAACGCCTACCGCGGTGGTGACGCAGTCGGGTTCGACGCCTTCTTCATCGAGCAAAACCACGGTCATTCGCCGGCCGGCGCAGGCTGGGACGGCGACAGTGCCGTCCGTCGCGAACAAACCGGCCCCTGCGCCGATGCCTCCCGCAGGCCCCGCCCCGAAGGGCTGGGGATGGCCTTCTAGTGGCGTTCTCATTGGAAAATTCTCTTCAAACGGTAGTTTGAATAAAGGAATTGATATCGCCGGGGATTTGGGACAGCCTGTTTTAGCCGCGTCTGATGGTACGGTTGTGTACGCCGGGAGTGGTTTGAGGGGCTACGGCGAACTCGTGATCATCAAACACAGCGATACCTACGTCAGTGCCTACGGTCACAACCGCAGGCTGTTGGTTCGGGAGGGGCAGCAGGTCAAAGTCGGACAGACAATTGCCGAAATGGGATCAACGGGAACAGACCGGGTGAAACTGCATTTTGAGATTCGCCGACAAGGTAAACCAGTCGATCCGCTGCAATTCCTGCCACGGCGTTGATTTGATTGTCAGCCTGTTCCGTCACGTAGAGGGGACAGGCTCCAGCGTTGCCAAGGATAAAGGCGTCGCTTGAGCTTGAGGTCGAACTCACCAAAGGACTATAACAATGGCTCTCAGTAAAGAAGTGCCGGAGTTTGACATCGACGATGAGGTTCTCCTTATGGAGACCGGCATCGCTATGGATTCGATGTCGAATGATGAAGGGGCGACTCCACCTTCCGTTCGTGCCAAATCCAAACACTCCGCTTCGCTTAAACAACATAAGTACATCGATTACACCCGGGCGCTGGACGCCACTCAGCTGTACCTCAACGAAATTGGTTTCTCGCCACTGCTCTCCCCTGAGGAAGAAGTTCATTTTGCGCGACTGTCGCAAAGTGGCGACCCAGCCGGTCGAAAACGCATGATTGAAAGCAACCTGCGCCTGGTGGTGAAAATCGCCCGACGCTACGTCAATCGCGGGCTTTCGCTGCTGGACCTGATCGAAGAGGGTAACCTGGGCCTGATTCGCGCCGTCGAGAAATTCGACCCCGAACGAGGCTTCCGTTTCTCGACCTACGCCACTTGGTGGATCCGCCAGACCATCGAACGGGCGATCATGAATCAGACCCGGACCATCCGGTTGCCGATTCATGTGGTCAAGGAGTTGAACGTCTACCTGCGGGCTGCCCGTGAGTTGACCCAGAAACTCGACCATGAACCTTCACCCGAAGAAATCGCCAACCTGTTGGAAAAACCGGTGGGTGAGGTCAAGCGCATGCTTGGGCTCAATGAGCGGGTCTCTTCGGTGGACGTCTCGCTGGGGCCGGACTCGGATAAGACCCTGCTGGATACCCTGACCGACGATCGTCCGACCGATCCGTGCGAGTTGCTCCAGGACGATGACTTGTCCCAGAGCATCGATCAGTGGCTTTCGGAGCTTACGGACAAGCAGCGGGAAGTGGTGATTCGCCGCTTCGGCTTGCGCGGTCATGAAAGCAGCACGCTTGAAGATGTAGGCTTGGAGATTGGTTTGACCCGTGAGCGGGTGAGGCAGATCCAGGTTGAAGGTCTCAAGCGCCTGCGAGAGATCCTGGAGAAGAACGGCTTGTCGAGCGAGTCGTTGTTTCAATAATACCAAGGCAAGTGCAGCAGAAACGCCCTGACTGGTTGTGATGCTGTCCACTTGGAAAAAACGGTGCTTCTTTCAGAAATGGGAAGTGCCGTTTTTTTTGGTTTTGGTTTGGGTTTGGGTTTGGGTTTGGGTTTGGGTGTATATTCGTTGCTGCGGTTACGGCCACTAATGGTTCCGCTCTTACAGCGGGTCACTTTTGGAAGAGCGCCAAAAGTAACCAAAAACGCTCTGCCCCACCACTCGGCACCTCGCCTAGGCTCGGTGTGCCCTCACTCCGGCATTGCTCCGTGGGCCGCCGCGAAGGGCCGTCCATGGCCCAGCGCGGCTACCTCGGCATCCATGCCGAGGTGCCCACTCCACAATGCCTGCGTTCGGCCATCGTGGTTTAACGGGGCGCCCAGATCAAAAGCCGGGGCGAGGCGGCCTTATAGCCGACCTGGTTCCTAGTGGGACCGCGTTCCCACAGGAGGTCTGTGTTGGATATGAATTTTGTGTCCGCTGAAGATTGAATGTGGGAGCGAGCTTGCTCGCGATGACGGTGGTTCAATCACATGGATGTTGGGTTTGCAGGCCTCATCGCGAGCAGGCTCGCTCCCACAGGAGGTCTGTGTTGGATATGAATTTTGTGTCCGCTGAAGATTGAATATGGGAGCGAGCTTGCTCGCGATGGCGGTGGTTCAGTCACATGGATGTTGGGCTTACTGGCCTCATCGCGAGCAAGCTTTGCTCCCACAGATCTGATGGGTGTACGACCGGGAGAGCCAGGTCGGCTATCAGGCCGCCTCGGGGATGACGTTGATCTCGGCGCCCCGTTAACCACGCTGGCCGAACGCAGGCATTGTGGAGTGGGCATCCCGGCATGGATGCCGGGATAGCCGCGCTGGGCCATGGATGGCCCTTCGCGGCGGGCCCACGGAGCAATGCCGGAGTGAGGGCACACCGAGCCTAGGCGAGGTGCCAAGTGGTGGGGCATGAGCGCTTTGGTTACTTTCGACTGGGCCGGCTTCCGGGCTTTTCGAAAGTGACCCGCTGTAAGAGCGGAACCGTCAGCGGCCATTACCGCAGCAACGGATATACACCCCCTCTTTGAAATCCCACTCATAAAACCTACAGCTCAACAACGACTAGGCCTGGAGCGTTTCTGAAGAATCGCTTTTCCAGCCGAGATCCATTTGTAGGTTCAGCTTGTAAGCCTTTGCCTAGTCTTACGTAAGCGATCAGTTCCCCATCGGCCGGACAGACCGCTATAAATGCCGTGATCTTTTTGTATTCATCTGATTTATAACGAAAAATTGTTGATGAACGTAGCGTTACAGAGCAAGCCACCTGTATCAGCCGCGTTGCACTCGCCCGGGAAAATACTAATATCAGTCCTGTGTCGACGGACAGACACACCCGTCAAGGACGATGGGAAGGAAGGACATCGCAGGACGCGATTCATCAGGATGATGAAAAGGATTAAAGGGATTAGGGAAAAAAATGTGGGCGGGTCAAACCGCCCCTTTTTTTGCCTGCGATTTCTTGATCCGAAAAAGCAAAAAAGGCCCGCAAGGGGCCTTTTCCACCAAAGCAGCAACGATCAGCGTTCCAGTTCCTTGAGCTTGCCTTCCTTGCCATCCCACTCTTCGGCGTCCGGCAGCGCATCTTTCTTCTCGGTGATGTTCGGCCAGATGTCCGCCAGTTCAGCGTTCAGCTCGATGAAGTTCTCCATGCCGGCCGGCACTTCGTCTTCCGAGAAAATGGCAGTCGCCGGGCATTCCGGTTCACACAGGGCGCAGTCGATGCACTCGTCCGGGTGAATGACCAGGAAATTCGGCCCTTCGTAGAAGCAGTCCACCGGACACACTTCTACGCAGTCGGTGTACTTGCACTTGATGCAGTTGTCGGTGACGACGAAGGTCATTTCTAATTCTCTCCTCAGGCGGCGGCAGCGAAGCCCCTTCACGGTAGGGTCGCCAGGTTTGGGAGCGATAGTCTGCGAACCAAGCTAATAGTTCGCAGCATCCCAAACCGCGCGCGATTCTAACAGCTTGAAAGCCCGTGTGTTAGATCCGTGTCTTCAATGTATAGAGTAAATCCAGTGCCCGACGAGGTGTCAGGTCATCCAGATCGAGCTTGGCCAGTTCATCGAGCACCGGATGGGGCAGGCTGGCGAACAGGTCGCTTTGCTGCGGAGCGACCGGTTTGCCTTTGGTCGGGCGCGGTGCTTCGTGGGGTAGGCTGGTGGTCTCCAGGCGGCTCAGGTGTTCGCGGGCACGGGTAATGACTTCACTTGGCACGCCGGCCAGTTGCGCCACCGCCAAGCCGTAGCTCTGGCTGGCCGGGCCTGGCAGCACGTGGTGCAAAAAGACGATGCGTTCGTTGTGCTCGGTGGCATTGAGGTGAACGTTGGCCACCAGCGGCTGGTTTTCCGGCAACACGGTGAGTTCGAAGTAATGGGTGGCGAACAGTGTGTAGGCCCGCAGGTGCGCGAGGCGTTCGGCCGCTGCCCAGGCCAGGGACAAACCGTCGAAGGTGCTGGTGCCGCGTCCGACTTCGTCCATCAGCACCAAGCTGCGTTCGGTGGCGTTGTGCAGGATGTTCGCGGTTTCGCTCATTTCCACCATGAACGTCGAGCGTCCACCGGCCAGGTCATCGCTGGAGCCGATGCGGGTGAAGATCCGGTCCACCAGGGACAATTCGCAACTGGCCGCCGGGACGAAACTGCCGATGTGAGCCAGCAGCACGATCAACGCCGTTTGGCGCATGTAGGTGGATTTACCGCCCATGTTCGGACCGGTGATCACCAGCATGCGGGTGTTGTCGTCCAGGCTCAGGTCGTTGGCCACGAACGGTGTGGTCAGCACTTGCTCGACCACCGGGTGGCGACCCTGGCTGATGCGCATGCAAGGCTCGCTGACGAAGCGTGGGCAGTTGAGGTCCAGATTCAGCGCGCGTTCGGCCAGGTTGCTCAGCACGTCCAGTTCCGCCAGGGCGGCGGCGGTGTCCTGCAGCGGCGGCAGTTGGCTGATCAGATCCTCGAGCAGCGCTTCGTAGAGCATTTTTTCCCGGGCCAGGGCGCGGCTCTTGGCTGACAACGCCTTGTCTTCGAACGCCTTGAGTTCCGGGGTGATGAAACGCTCGGCGCCTTTGAGGGTCTGGCGGCGAATGTAATCGGCCGGGGCCTGCTCGGCCTGCTTGCTCGGCAATTCGATGAAATAACCGTGGATGCGGTTGTAACCGACCTTGAGGTTGGCCAGACCGGTGCGGGCTTTTTCCCGGGCTTCGAGGTCGATCAGGAACTGGCCGGCGTTCTCGCTCAGCGCTTGCAGCTCGTCGAGTTCGGCGTCGTAACCGGTTTTCAGCACGCCACCGTCACGGATCACCGCCGGCGGGTTGTCGATAATGGCTTTTTCCAGCAGCGCGGCCAGGTCCGGGTAGGTGCTGGTGGTGCGCGCCAGTTGCTGCAGGTGCGGCGCTTCGAGGTCGGTCATCGCCACTTGCAGTTCGGGCAACGCGCCGAGGGCATCGCGCAGGCGCGCCAGGTCGCGGGGACGGGCATTGCGCAAGCCGATACGGGCGAGGATCCGCTCGATGTCACCGATTTCCTTGAGCTGCGGTTGCAACTGCTCGAAGCGGTAACGATCCAGCAGGCAGGTAATGGAGGTTTGACGCGCCAACAGCACGGTCAGGTCCCGCAGCGGACGGTTCAACCAGCGGGTCAGCAGGCGGCTGCCCATGGCGGTCTGGCAGCGATCGACCACCGATTGCAGGGTGTTGTCGCGTCCGCCGGCCAGGTTGGTGTCCAGCTCCAGGTTGCGGCGGCTTGCGCCGTCCAGTACCACGGTGTCATCCAGGCGTTCGTGACGCAGGCTGCGCAAGTGGGGCAGGGCGGTGCGCTGGGTTTCCTTGGCGTAGGCCAGCAGGCAACCGGCAGCGCCGATGGCCAGGGTCAGGTTTTCGCAACCGAACCCCTTGAGGTCCTGGGTGGAAAACTGCTGGCAAAGACTTTTCAGCGCCGAGTCACGTTCAAAATCCCACGGTGCCCGACGACGCACGCCACGGCGTTTTTCTGCCGGCAGGTCTTTGGGCCAGTCATCAGGAATCAAAAGCTCTACCGGGTTGACCCGTTCCAGTTCCGCCAGCAGGTTTTCCCAGCCCTTGATTTCCAGTACCGAGAAATTGCCGCTGGTGATGTCCAGCACCGCGAGGCCGAACAGGCGTTCATCGCCCAATACCGCGGCGATCAGGTTGTCCCGGCGTTCATCCAGCAAGGCCTCGTCGCTGACCGTACCCGGGGTGATGATCCGCACGACTTGGCGTTCTACCGGTCCTTTACTGGTGGCCGGGTCGCCGACTTGCTCGCAAATCACTACGGATTCGCCGAGTTTGACCAGCTTCGCCAAATAACCTTCCGCCGCGTGGTAAGGAATCCCACACATTGGAATCGCCATGCCTGCCGATTGCCCACGTGCCGTCAGGGTAATGTCCAACAACTTGGCGGCTTTCTTCGCATCTTCATAGAAAATTTCGTAGAAGTCGCCCATTCGGTAGAACATCAGCTGATCGGGGTGCTGGTTCTTCAGACGCCAGTATTGCTGCATCATCGGCGTATGGGAGGACAGGTCGTTTACGGCTGTATTCATGGGTGTCAGGCAAGCTCGTTGAAAGGTGTGGGGCAAAAGGAGGGGCATTGGCCCGGCTTTTCCGCGATGGGCGCAAGGTTAACATGGGTGGTCGGGGGGGACCCAGGCGTGAGTGGTTTTTGGGGTGGGGTGTATATCCGTTATTTAGGTAATGGCTGCTGACGGTTCCGCTCTTACAGCGGCTCACTTTTGAGAAGCGCAAAAGTAAGCAAAACGCTCATGCCCCACCACTAGGTGCCTCGCCTAGGCTCGGCATGCCTGAACGAAGGCATTGCTCCGTGGGCCGCCGCGAAGGGCCATCCATGGCCCAGCGCGGCTAACCCGGCATCCATGCCGGGTTGCCCACTGCGCAATACCTTCGTTCAGCCAGCGTGGTTAATGGGGCGCCGAGATCAACGTCCACGCCGAGGCGGCCTGGTAGCCGACCTGGTTCTTGATGGGACCGCGTTTCCCCTGTGGGAGCGAGCTTGCTCGCGATGACGGCAACCACTACAACTTAGTTGTCACTGAACTACCGCTATCGCGAGCAAGCTCGCTCCCACAGTGGTTACTCGGGCTTCTCTTAGGTCTCGGCTTGCATCATGGATGCCTACCTCACCTCAACCACATCCAGCGCCCGATTCGCCAGCAACTGGCTCAGCTCGATCATCTGTTGAACCCCCAGCAAGATATTCCGCCGCGAGCCCTTCAGGTCGAATGCCAGGTCGCTGACCATGGCGTTGGCCGAGGCCAGGGTTTCGCTGAGGTTGGCGAGCAGGCATTCGGCGTCGATGTTGGGGGCGATGATGAAAAGGGTGTCGGGTGTGTCGCAGGTTTCTTTGTCGGCTTTCGGCTTGAGGTAATAGTCCAGGGCGCGAGTGGCCGCGTCGTCGAGCTTCTTGGCGTTGGCCGTTTGGCTGCGGGAGACGTGATCGTCTGGAGGATTTGGTGTGTTCTTCGGCATTCTATGGATCCTTGAAGTTGAGCCACCACTCACTCGCGACTAAACGAGGGGTGGCAGCTGTACGCAGGTTAGTCGACCGGGGATCCAAGGAACCGGCGCGCCCGAGGGCGCCCTGCGCACAACTACCATCAAGTGCAGGAATAGAAGTACCTGACTGAATGGAGCAATGAGCACCTTGGAATACCGAGCGACTAAACCCGATCACTGATGGGCAGTGACAGGATCAAAAGTACCGATGGCCCCCAAGGCGCACAAGCCGGCGGATTCTGGCGTAGTTGTAGGCAGAGACGCAAGAAAACGTAGCCTTGCGTCACATATTTGAAGGACGGCTTTGGAGCCTTTTCCCAACGGCGTGTAGGGCGATTCCGTGGCGAGGGAGCTTGCTCCCGCTGGGCTGCGCAGCAGACCCTTTTGTGAGCGCTTCGCACTCAAGCGGGAGCAAGCTCCCTCGCCACAATGAATGCAATTGGCTGGAATTGCATATTTATGCGAAACAGCATTTGTCTTCTGCGAAAAGAACAAGCACTATGCGCGTTATGCAAAAACGCAACGTTTCTACCGTATTAAGAGCATTGCTCGATCAGCACGGGATCTCCCCCACGGAGCTTCACCGGCGTACCGGCGTGCCTCAGTCCACCCTCTCGCGGATTCTCAGCGGCAAGATTGTCGACCCTTCGGATAAACACATCTCGAAGATCGCCGAATACTTCGCCGTGAGCACCGACCAATTGCGCGGGCGCGCGGACGTCGTGCCCGCCGGCAATGCCCGTCGCGACGAGCCGCATTCCGAACTCAAGGACATACGCCTGTGGGACGACGAAACACCCGTCGAAGAAGACGAAGTGTCGGTCCCTTTTCTGCGCGAGGTTGAATTGGCTGCTGGATCAGGAAGATTCGTCATCGAGGAAAGCGAGCGCTCCAGCCTGCGGTTCGGCAAGCGCAGCCTGCGCCACAATGGCGTGCAGTTCGACCAGGCCAAGTGCGTGACGGTGCGCGGCAACAGCATGTTGCCGGTGCTGCGCGACGGGGCCACGGTTGGGGTGAACGCAGGCAAGTGTGGGATCGGCGACATCGTCGACGGTGACCTCTACGCCATCAACCACAACGGCCAACTGCGGGTGAAGCAGCTTTACCGCCTGCCCACCGGCATTCGCCTGCGCAGCTTCAACCGTGATGAACATCCGGACGAGGACTACACCTTCCAGGAAATGCAGGATGAGCAAATCGTCATCCTCGGTCACGTCTTCTGGTGGGGCATGTACGCCCGCTAACCCCATCGCTGTCAGATAAAACCCGCCGCCGTGCGGGTTTTTTTTCGCCTCCTGAAACCCCGCAACCCCTGTGTCTACGAGGGATTAATGCATTTGCGCATTCGCCATGCATAAACAAATGCATTTATGCATTGACTGTGTATGCACTCATGCATATTCTGTGTCCAAGCCGCTCGACAAAGCGGCTGGCAACGAAGCTCTTTAGTTCCACCAACAGGCAGCGATGAACCGGCCTTAACGGTTCAGAGGGTTGGCAACTGACCCGGGTGTGCAGCGTAAAGCACCAGAAGCAGTTATCCGGCGGGCAGGGACCGCGGTCGGAGGAACAATTTGAATGGATCCGTACCGCGCCAGTCGCGCCGAAAGATCAACTTCCCTCAGCCCATCGGCCAGGGAAGGCGAAGGACCGCATTACTGAAAAGCCCGGTTCACCCCGGGCTTTTTGGAATGCCTACCTCAAGAGACATCGTTTGAACCCAACACACCTTTCTCATCAATCACCCCCAGGAGGCGTGACATGACAAACGAGCAACAAGCGTTGCTGGACATGCCGATCTGGCTGGTCATCGTGCTCGCCCTGGTGGGCGGGGTGTCCGGCGAGATGTGGCGCGCCGACAAGGAGGGCGCCCGTGGCTGGTCGTTATTGCGGCGCCTGGCCTTGCGCTCCGGTGCCTGCGTGGTCTGCGGCGTCTCGGCAACCATGCTGTTGTACGCCCTCGGCCTGTCGATCTGGAGCGCCTGCGCCCTGGGTTGCCTGACCGCCATGGCCGGTGCCGATGTGGCCATCGGTCTTTACGAGCGCTGGGTCGCCAAGCGGATCGGTGTTTGCGAAGTCCCGCCGCGGGACGTTCCTCCCGACCAGCCGTGAATCGACAGCGCTGATCCATACCAAAGGAGGCGATCAATGCCTGCCCTTATCGAAAAACCGTCGCAGTTGTGCTCGGCCATTGCCCAGACGCTGCGCGCCATTTATCCCGCCTTGAAAGTCGGCAGCCCCCAGGATTTCGATGGCACTGACGACCAACCCTGGGTGCTGATTGCCCTTGAGCGTGATGCGCCCGGTCACCGCGCCAATGACGGGCGTATTGCCCATGTCCTGACGGTTTCCTTGCAAGTGGTCATGGCCGTTCCAGGATGGGATGCCTGCGATCTGGCCGGGGAGCTGAAACACCTGGTTATGGATAACCGCTGGGGGCTGTCGGGCGATCAATGCGACTTGCCCACGGAACTCGATGGCCTGCCATCCAACATCCATGTTGCCTGACCCACCGCTTTCGCGAGCAAGCCTGCTCCCACAGGGGGACTCGCGCCTTCAGATACTGGAGCCCCCCCATGAAGATCACACCGATCCTCACGCAGTTGCGTGAGCAATGTCCGACGCTCGCCCATCGCGTGGCCGCAGGCTTTGACCTCGCCACGCTGCAAGCCGAGATCCCGCTGCAGACCCCCTGCGCCTATGTCCTGCCCACCGCCGACATTGCCAGCAAGAACGCGGCTCAGAACGTCACGCTGCAAGCGGTGCGTGATCGCTTCGATGCCGTGCTGGTGCTCGACGCCACTGACGCGACAAAAGCGTTGGATCTGTTGCACGACCTGCGGGCCGAACTGTGGCGCGCGCTGGTGGGGTTCAAGCCGGGCGCCGAGTACATCGGCATTGAATACGACGGCAGCGAACTGGTTTCCATCAATAGCAGCCGTGCGTTGTTCCGGCTGCGTTTTTTCGCCGAGTTCCAGTTGGGCCGCAATCTGGCGAGCCAGCCTGCCGAAAGCTGGCACGAGCGTGAACTGGACGGCTTGTCGTCCTTTACCAGGGCCACCGTGCGGGTCGATGCCATCGACCCGGCGGACCCCAACCTGAAACGTCCCGGCCCCGACGGGCGCGTGGAACTGACTTTCTCTGGAGACGTAACCCCATGAGCAAACGCATCACCGTGCTGCCGGCCCCGGGCCGTGCCGTACCGGACCCGGAAGCGGGCGATCTGTTGCCCCTCGAAGGCCGTGAAGTGCCAGACAACGCCTGGCCGATGGCGATATCACTACCAAAGCCGTGAAAGCGGCAAAACCACAGGGAGCCAAATAATGGCGATCGGATTCAGCAATATTCCCGCGGACATTCGTGTTCCGCTGTTCTACGCCGAAATGGACAACTCGGCCGCCAATAGCGCGTCATCGGCCATGCGCCGTTTGATCGTCGCACAGGTCAACGACAACGTCGCCCCGGCCGAGGTCGGCAAACTGGTGCTGGTGTCCAGCGTCGCGTTGGCCAAGAACATCGGCGGGCAGGGTTCGATGCTCGCGTCGATGTACGAGACCTGGCGCAAGACCGACCCGCTCGGTGAAATCTGGTGCCTGCCGCTGCACAACGTCGAAGGCGCCATCGCCCAGGGCGTGCTGACCCTCACCGGCGCCGCAACTGAAAGCGGTGTGCTCAACCTGTACGTTGGCGGTGTGCGTGTCCAGGCCGCCATCGTCAACGGCGCCACGGCGGTTCAGGCTGCCACTGCGCTGGCCTTGAAAATCAACGCCGCCGCCGACCTGCCGGTGACTGCTGCGGCCGCCGAAGGTGTCGTGACCCTCAGCGCCAAATGGACCGGTGACAGCGGCAACGACATCAGCCTGCAATTCAATCGCCTGGGCAAGAGCAATGGCGAAAACACCCCGGCGGGGCTGACCACTGCCATCACTGCGATGACCGGCGGCGCCGGTGTGCCGGACCAGACCGCTGCCGTTGCGGCCCTGGGCGACGAGCCTTTCGAATTCATCGCCATGCCCTGGTCCGATGTGGCAAGCCTCAACACCTGGCAAGCGGTCATGGACGACAGCACCGGTCGCTGGTCCTGGGCCAAGCAGTTGTTCGGCCATGTCTACAGCGCCAAGCGCGGCACTATTGGCACCCTGGTTGCCGCCGGTCAGGCACGCAACGACCAGCACATGACCATCCAGGCCCTGGAGCTGGGCGTACCGCAACCGTTCTGGGTCCAGGCCGCTGCCTTGGCGGCTCGCACGGCGGTGTTCATCTCCGCCGACGCCAGCCGTCCGACCCAGAGCGGCAGCCTGCCGGGCTTGGACCCAGCACCGGCCAGCGAACGTTTCACCCTGACCGAGCGCCAATCGCTGCTCAACTACGGCATCGCCACGGCGTATTACGAAGGTGGTTACGTGCGCATCCAGCGTTCCATCACCACGTATCAGAAGAATGCCTTCGGCCAGGCTGACAACTCCTACCTGGACAGCGAAACCATGCACCAGTCGGCGTTCATCGTCCGTCGTCTGCAAAGCGTGATCACCAGCAAGTACGGTCGCCACAAACTGGCCGCCGACGGCACTCGTTTCGGCGCCGGTCAGCCCATCGTGACCCCGAGCACGATCCGCGGCGAGCTGATCGCTCAATACGCCAAACTCGAACTGGAAGGCCATGTGGAAAACGCCGAGCTGTTCGCCGAGCACCTGGTGGTCGAGCGTGACAGTCAGGACCCGAGCCGGGTCAACGTGCTGTTCCCGCCGGATTACATCAACGGCCTGCGGGTGTTCGCGCTGCTCAACCAATTCCGCCTGCAATACGACGACGCCGCCTGACGGTAGCACTCAGTCGCATGCATTCAGCCCACTTCGCGTGGGCTTTTTATTGAAGGGAGAAACACCATGGGTCAACTGATTGCGGGCACCTGCTACGTCAAAGTGGACGGCGCTCAACTGACCATCAACGGCGGCTGCGAAGTGCCACTGATGTTCACCAAACGCGAAACCGTCGTACCGGGTTTCTACAAGGAAACCGACATTGCCCCGTCCTTCAAGGTGACGGCGCTGCACACCGCGGACTTCCCGCTCAAGCAACTGGTTGCGGGCACCGACATGACTGTCACCTGCGAATTCAACAACGGCAAGGTCTACGTACTGGCCGGCGCCTACCTGGTGGAAGAGCCGGTGTCCAAGGGCGACGACGCCACCATCGAACTGAAATTCGAAGGCATCAAGGGGACCTGGCAATGAGCGATGTCGTGACGCTGCGCGTGGCCATCGAGGCCCACGGCGAGCCGGTGAGCGAACTGACCCTGCGCCGTCCGACGGTGCAGGAAGTCCGGGCGATCAAGGCGTTGCCGTACAAGATCGACAAGAGCGAGGAGGTGAGCCTGGACATGGACGTCGCGGCCAAATACATCGCGGTGTGCGCCGGTATCCCACCGTCGTCGGTCAACCAGTTGGATCTGGCTGACCTCAACGCCCTGAGCTGGGCCGTCGCGAGTTTTTTCATGAGTGCGGCGTCGCAGCCATCGGCGACCTGATCGCCGCCGCCTATGACCTGGCCTGGTTCTGGAAGGTTGACCCCGAACAGATGATGGCCAGGCCACTGGATGTGCTCCGCGAATCCCTGGAGCACGCGCAACGGATCAATGCGATGCAGCAGGTGCAGTGATGGCAGACACACAAACGGTAGAGAAAAAAGCGGTGCTGCTCACGGGCATCGATGAGCTGTCACCCAAGCTCGCCGGCCTTCGTGCGAAGGTCGCGAGTTTCAAGCAGAACCTCGACGCTACGGGCCTGGGCAGCCTGGATATTTCCGGTCTGCTGCCCAGCGGCGGCCTGGCCCAACCGTTTATGGACGGGCTCAAGTCGGCGCTGGCCTTCAAGGATGAAGCCGGCGCAGCGAGCGCGGTGGCCAGTGCCGTCCAGGCGCCTGAAGCCCCCCGTGTAGCGGCATAGAACCTGGATGGATTGAAGACTTCCATCAGCAACGTGTCGGTGCAGTTTGGTTCGGCGCTGGGGCCTGCGGTCAACGCGGTGGCGGTCAGTTTGCAGCCCATGGTCAGCGGCGTGGCCCAGGTGCTGCAGGACAACCCGCAACTGGTACAGGGCCTGGCGAATGGCGTCGTGGCGTTCAACGCGATCCAGATGGCGGTCAGCGGCGCGAGTCAGGCAATGGAAGTGGTCAACCTGGCCATGAAGATGAACCCCATCGGCTTGATTGCCATGGGCATCGCCTTGGCGGCAGGGATGATCATCGCCCATTGGACGCCGATTTCGGCGTTCTTCGCCGGGCTCTGGCAGCGGCTTGCGCCGATCGTGCTGCCGATGGTCGAGTTCTTCAAGACAATGTTCGCCTTCACCCCGATGGGGCTGGTGATCAGTAATTGGGGCCCGATCAGCAGTTTTTTTGGCGCGCTCTGGAATGTGATCGTGGCGGCGGCAACGCCGGTCATTGGTTTCATGCAGACGCTGTTCGCTTGGTCACCCTTGGGTTTGATTGTTGCCAATTGGGCGCCCCTGACCGGGTTGTTCGCGGCGATCTGGGATCTGCTCAAGGCCTTGACCGTGCCAGTGATGGATGCTCTGAAAGGCCTTTTCGACTGGACGCCGTTGGGACTGATCATGGCCAACTGGGGCACGATCGGAGAGGTCTTCGCTGGGATCTGGGAGGGCGTCCGCAATCAGGTGGCGATCATGCTGGCGGTGTTCAGCGGCCTGTTCGACTGGTCGCCCATCGAGGGCCTCACCCAACAGTGGGGGCCGGTGGGCGAGTGGTTCGGCCAGTGGTGGGACAAGCTGCAGGGCGTGATTGCACCGATCAAGGCGTTCTTCAATGGCGGCTTCGGTGAACTCATCACCACGTTCACTGGCAAGGTCGAAGGACTGACCGAAGCGCAGCGCGCCACCAATGCCGAAGGCAAGGGTGAGCTGGCGCCGGCGTTTTTTGGCGGGGCCAGCGAGCAGCCTCCGGTCCTGTCGTCCAGCCTGGCGCCAGCGTCCGCCAACGGGCCAGCGAAAACCTCGCTGGCGCCGGGTGCGTTGCCGCAAACCTCCAGCGCCCTGGTACAACAAAGCGCCGCCAACAACCGCACGCAACTCGAAGGCGGCCTGACTGTGCGCTTCGAAAACGCGCCGGCCGGGTTGCGCGCCGATCCGCCTCAGACCAATCAACCGGCCTTGGCGGTGAGTTCGCGCATCGGCTATCGCTCACTTTCCACAGGAGGCTCCAATGAGCTGGCGTGATCGTTTGTTGCCGGCGTCGTTTCGTGGCGTCGGGTTCTGGGTCGATCAGGCGAAAACCCCGGTCGGCCACAAGGGCCAGTTGCATGAATATCCACAACGCGACCAGCCGTTTTTCGAGGGGCTCGGCCAGCAGGCGAAGATTCATGAGTTGGCCGCGTTCATCGTCGGCCCCGATTGCCTGGAGCAGCGCGACAAGCTGCTCAAGGCTTTGGAGCAGGGCAGCGGTGAACTGGTGCATCCATGGCTGGGGCGCCTGCAAGTCAAGGTCGGCGAATGCGACATGACCCAGACCCGTCAGGACGGCGGGCTGGTGACGTTCGCCCTGAAGTTCTATCCCGACCAGCCGTTGCAATTTCCCTCGGCCACGATCAACAGCCAGAAACTGCTGCTGGTCTCGGCCGACAGCTTCCTCGGTTCGGCGGTGCGGCGCTTTGAAGACGCCATGACCTTGATCAAGGCCGCACGGATCGGCATCGCGGACCTGCGCAACAGCCTCAAGGATATCTACGGCGTGATCGAGCAGGAGCTCAAGCCGTTGATCGAGACCTATCGGCAACTCAGCGATCTGGTCAAGGCGGTGAAAGAATTGCCCAAGGAAGTGGTGGCCGAGTTCAAGGGATTGTTGGGCGACATCCGCGAACTGAAGGACTTTGCCCGTGACGGCTATCGCGGCGTGATTGCCAGCGTGTCGCAACAGGTGGAAGCCATTCGCAAGGCCGACGCGCCCAAACTCACCACCGGCAAGGACACCACGGCGGCAGCCCAGGCCGTGGCCGACCTGGTGCAGGACACGCTGCTGGTGCAGGCCGCGCAATGGATTGCGGCGATGCCGGTGGCGGCGCCTGCGGTCAAGTCGGGGGCCACGCCGTCGGTGGCGCAACAGGCCGTGCAACCGGTCCAGCGCCGGGACGTGCCGGTGGCCGACGATGTGCTGGCCCTGCGCGATGCCCTTAACGATGCGATCTGGCAGGCCTCCCTCAAGGCAGATCCGGAGCACTACCAGGCGATGAACAACCTGCGCCAGCAAATGGCCGCGCACTTGACGGCGGTGGCGTCGTCGGGTGTAAGGCTGATCAACCTGTCGTTCAAGCAAAGCCTGCCGGCGCTGGTGGTGGCGTATCAGCAATTCGCCGATGCCACTCGGGTGACTGAAGTGACCCAGCGTAACGGCGTAGCCCATCCTGGTTTCCTGCCGCCCAATGACCTGAAAGTCTCGGGGGAGTAAGCCATGAACGAGCTCGACAACGCTGTCTCGCTTGCCGTCGGCGGGCTGGATTACGGCGGCTGGAAAAGTGTGGAAATCAGTGCGGACCTGGAGCGTCAGTTCCGCACCTTCAAACTCGACATCACCTGGCAATGGCCGGGGCAGACCCAAGCGGTGCCGATCCGTCCGGGCGATGAATGCCAGGTGCGCATTGGTGCCGACCTGGTCCTCAGCGGTTATGTGTTCAAGGCACCGGTCAGCTATGACGGTCGGCAGATCAGCCTGAGCATTGAAGGCGGTTCCAAGACCCAGGATTTGGTGGACTGCGCGGCGATCAACCGCCCGACGCAATGGCGCGGGCAAACGGTGTTGAGCATCGTCCAGGCTCTGGCGTCGCAATACGGCGTGGGGGGCATCAGTGAAATCCCTGAAACCGCGCGGTTGAGCGAACACAGCATCGTGCCGGGGGAAACGGTTTTTCAATCCATCGACCGCTTGCTGACGTTGTTCCGGGTGTTCTCCACCGATGACGCGCAAGGGCGGGTGCTGCTGGCCAAACCCGGCAGCGGCGGGCGGGCCAGTGATGTGTTGGAGCTGGGTAAGAATATTCTTTCGGGCAACGCACCGATGGACTACAGCCAGGTGTTCTCCGAATACCGGGTCATCGGCCAGCACAAGGGCAGTGACCAGCAGAGCGGGGCGGCGGTGAGCGAAGTCTCTGGCACCGCCACCGACTTGAGTTTCAAGCGCAAGCGGGTGACGGTGATCAGCGAGAGCGCGCAGTTGACCTTCGAACTGGCCCAGCAGCGGGCCGATTGGGAAAGCGCCATCCGCACCGGCAAGGCCCTGACCACCACCTACCGCGTGCAGGGCTGGCGCCAGGCCAATGGCGACTTGTGGCGGCATAACATCTTGGTGCGGGTGATCGACCCGGTGCTGGGGTTCGACGGTGACATGCTGATTTCAAAAGTGACGTACTCGCTGTCGGCACAAGGCTCCGTCACTACCCTGCAAGTCGCGCCGCCGCATACGTTCGACGCCAACCCGCTGCCGCCCAAACCCTGAATCCGGCACCGATGCCTGCCCACCAGAGATCTCCTGTGGGAGCGAGCTTGCTCGCGATGGCGGTGTGTCAGTCAACATCTGTTTCGAATGTCAGACCGCTATCGCGAGCAAGCTCGCTCCCACAGTGTTCCGGGTTAGCCGCCCAATTGCTGTTAAACCCGATTCCGAAGGAAAACCTCAATGAGCCTACTGACCCGCCTCCTGGCGCGCGGCACTGTCGTGCTCGCCAATTCGGCCACCAAGTTGCAGTCGCTGCAAATGCGCCTCACCGCCGGCGAAGTGAACGACGACATGGAGCACTTCGAACCCTACGGCTTTACCAGCAACCCGTTGGCCGGTGCCGAGGGCATTGCCACGTTCCTGGGGGGCGACCGTTCCCATGCCGTGGTCCTGGTGGTCGCCGATCGCCGCTTCCGCCTCCAGGCCCTGGCCCCGGGCGAAGTGGCGCTCTACACCGATGAAGGCGACAAGCTCCACTTCAAGCGCGGCCGTGTCATCGACATCCAGACCGCGACCTTGAACATCCGCGCCAGCAGCGCGGTGAACATCGACAGCCCGGTCATCAACCACACCGGCAAGATCGTTTCCCAGGGCGACCAGATCGCCGGCGGCATCAGCCAGATCAAACACGTGCATGTTGGTGTACAGGCCGGCAACGGTCAGACCGGTGCACCGGCGGGAGGCCAATGATGTTCATCAGCCAGAACCTGCATGCCGCACTGACGCGCTCGGTGCTGATCAGTCTGTTCACCTGGCGCCGCGCCGCTGACGACGATGCCGTCGATGACGAGGAACGTTTCGGCTGGTGGGGCGACACCTTTCCTACCGTTGCCGACGACCGCATCGGCTCGCGGCTGTGGCTGTTGCGACGGGTCAAGCTGACCCGCCAAACCCAGCTCGACGCCGAATTCTATGCCCGCGAAGCCTTGCAATGGCTGATCGACGACGGCCATTGCAAGGCCATCGACATCATCAGCGAACGCCTCGACGCCCAGCGCCTGAACCTGCGCACGGTCCTGACCCTGGCTGACGGCGAGCGCCTGGACATCAACCCCGATAACAGTTGGCAGGTGACCTATGCCGTTTGAAACCCCTTCGCTGCCGGTGCTGATCAAGCGCGCCAAAAGCGACCTGGCCAGCGATTCGCTGCGCCAGTCCGATGCCCAAGTGCTGGCCCGCACCCTCGGTGGCGCCGCCTATGGCTTGTATGGCTACCTGGACTGGATCGCCGAGCAGATCCTGCCGGACAAAGCCGATGAGTCCACCCTTGAACGCATCGCTGCCCTGCGACTGAACCAGGCGCGCAAAGCGGCTCAAGTGGCCGGCGGCAATGTCAGCTTCAGCGCTACGTCCGGTGCAGTGCTGGATGTCGACACGCTGTTGCAATCGACGGATGGCCGTACGTACAAAGTGACCACCGCCCGCACCACCAGCAATGGCTTGAACACCGCCACCATCGCCGCGCTGGACGCTGGCAGCCTGGGCAATGCCGACGCCGGCCTGGTGCTGACGCCCGTTCAACCGATCCTCGGTATCGGCAGTAGCTTCACCGTGCTGGCCCCAGGGCTGACCGGCGGTGTCGCCCGGGAAAGCCTCGAGTCCCTGCGGGCCAGGGTGATCCGTTCCTATCGCGTCATTCCTCACGGCGGTTCGGCCCAGGATTATGAAACCTGGGCCCTGGAGTGCCCTGGCATTACCCGTGCGTGGTGCCGGGGCAGCTACCTGGGACCGGGTACTGTCGGCCTGTTCGTGATGCGGGACGACGATCCGCAACCGATCCCCAACGCCGAACAATTGGAAGAGGTGCGGACTTATATCGAGCCCTTGCGTCCGGTGACCGCCGAGTTGCACGTGCTGGCGCCGACGCAACTGCCGGTGAACTACAGGCTGCGCATCACCCCGGACACCAGTGCCGTGCGGGCCGCCATCGAGGCGCAACTGCGCGACTTGCACAATCGTGAAGCTGGCCTCGGCGAAACGCTGTTGCTGAGTCATATCGCTGAAGCCATCAGCAGCGCCACCGGCGAAACCGACCACAAACTCAGCGCGCCTATCGCCGATGTCGTCGCCGCCAGCAACCAGTTGCTGACGTTCGGAGGCTGCACATGGCTGGAATAAGAACCGCCGAGCAGTACCAGGCCCAACTGCGCAGCCTGCTGCCCAGCGGCCCGGCCTGGGATCCGGAGCGCGTGCCGGAACTGGACGAAGTGCTGCAAGGTATCGCCCAGGAGCTGGCCCGCCTCGACGCCCGTGCCGCCGACTTGCTCAACGAAATGGACCCGGCGGGCGTGAGTGAGCTGGTGCCGGATTGGGAGCGGGTGATGAACCTGCCTGATCCGTGCCTGGGCGCCACGCCGTTGTATGACGATCGTCGCTTGGCGGTGCGTCGGCGGTTGTTGGCGGTGGGCAGCCAGACTGCGGCGTATTTCGTCAGCATCGCACGTAGTCAGGGTTACCCCAACGCGACTGTGACTGAGCGCCGCGCGCCACGCATGGGGCTTTCGCGGTTTGGTCAGACGCATTTCGGAACCTGGAAAGTGCAATTCATGTGGACCCTCAACACCGGTGGACGCCTCTCGCTTGGCCGTCGTTTTGGCGCCAGCTATTGGGGCGAACGCTTCGGTATGAACCCAGGCTCTGCCTTGGAATGCCTGATCCACCGCAGCGCACCCGCTCATGCGCAGGTGCACATCAATTATGACTAAGGAGTAGAAAATGGATTATCCAAAAAGCGTGCCCAGTGTTGGCTTGGTCAATGGCAAGTTTGTCGATGAGAATCCTGTTACCGGTGCGCCAGGTTCATTGATTCCGGCAGCTTGGGGCAATTCCGTTACGCAGGAGCTATTGGGGGTCATTACTGGGGCAGGGATGGTTCCTGACGAAGCTGATCTTGGACAGTTGCTGTTGGCTGTACGCAAAATCAACCAGGCAGGATTGGTCGATTACGCATTGGATACTGGCACCGTCAACGCTTACAGCGCTACTTACAAACCTGCGCCCTCGGCTCTGGTTGATGGCTTGATATTGCGCTTCAAAGCAGCACGCTCCAATACGGGTGCTAGCACTTTCGCCCCAAATGGACTACCGGCCAACCCAATCGTAGGGTTGGACCATAACGCCATTCAAAGCGGGGAAATTACCGTTGGTGGCGATGTTTGGGTGCAATGGAATAGCTCCATCGGAAGCGGAGCCTGGGTCATGATCGCCAGTACCGGGATGACCAAGGATACGGGCAGTGATGTAGGTGACATCAAAGTTGTAGCGACAGCGGAACCGCCCCAAGGCTGGCTCAAATGCAACGGTGCTTTGGTGTCTCGTGCACAGTACGCGGCATTGTTTGCGGCGATAAGTACGCGTTTCGGGGCGGGTGATGGCAGCACGACCTTCGCCTTGCCGGATCTACGAGGCGAGTTCGTTCGGGGTTGGGATGACGGGCGGGGGATTGATTCAGGAAGGGTTTTGGGGGCAGGCCAGGCCGGGCAGAACGCAACACATATCCACACGGCAACGGCTGCTAATGCTGGTGCGCATACTCATACACTTAGTGCTACGGCCGCGTCGGGCGGAGCTCATACTCACACGCTGAGTGCAACCGCTGCGGCTGATGGGGCGCATACGCATGCCGTAAGTGGTGCTGCAGCAAGTGCGGGTGAACATACTCATACTGCTCCGCGTGCGCAGAACAATGACGTGGGTGGGGGCAGCCCCAACTTTACTACCGCGAACCTGCAAAGCGGCGTGACTGCTCCCACTAACCCAGGAGGAGCACATACTCACACTGTTAGCGGTACGGCGGCCTCAGCTGGAGCCCATACGCACACTGTTTCAGGAACGGCTGCGTCGGCAGGAGACCACACTCACGTCATATCCGGCACAGCGGCGTCCGCCGGGGACCACGCGCATGTCATCACCGTAGCTGCTTCTGGTGGCAACGAGACGCGCCCTCGAAACGTGGCACTGCTGTACGTAATAAAATACTGATCCGTCGAAAAGCGCCCTGTAAAAGGGCGCACGAATGATGAGTCTTGTGGATCAGATGCCAGACGGTCTAAAAATTTCTGCGAAAAACAGTCAGATATAAATTTTTCGCGGCCGATCTAATGTGCCTGTTCCAATTTCTGCTCCAAAACGCATCGTCATTACAAGCAACGTTTTCTATGTCGCTGGACGTCAGATGTGCAGGTTGTTGCCCGAACATCATGGGGAACACGCAGTGTTGCTTGATCTGTTGCCTTACGGCTCTATCAACAGGCTCCGATTTAAATTCGAGTTTTGAAACCTCTTCACAACCCCGTCGGCTAAGTATGTACGCATGTAGTGCGGTAACCCGCCCTCGAGCGATGAAGCGGTGCCAGGTGAGCCATATTTTCCCCATGGTGTAACCCATATAGAGAATGGCGAAGTCTTTCGATGTGATGAATTTGTTGATGTGATTGACTGCACTCGGAGCGAAGGCGTACTGAAGCGCGTCGTCCTCAAGAATCAAAACCCTTGTGTAGTTGCGCTGCAGTGCGAGATTTGCGCATCTCACGTGCGATTCGAAACAGCCTCTGACCGGGTTCTCCCTGTCTGCATCTACCAGCACGAACTCTATGTCCAATCCTGAGTTCTTCATGGATTTGATCAGCAAATCCCTGCGGTCCTGTCGCTCCCTGAGGCTGATGCAAAGGACTCCATCAACCGCAAGTTTGCTGAGATCCTTCGTTTTCATCAAATCGTTCCGATGGGGGTGAGCGGCTGAATATAGCGGTGCTTCCTGCGTTGTCTATGCCGATTTGTCATTTTTCAAGATGTCCTTCAACTGCGTCAAGGAGAACGCCATGCCAATCACGCAGGCACAACTGCTGCAGATCCTCCCGAACGCCGGCGCCAATGCCGGCGTTTTTGCACCTGTGCTGAACGTAGCCATGGGTCATTATCAGGTCATCGGCTCGAAGCGTGTTGCCGCGTTCATTGCCCAGGTGGGTCATGAGTCCGGTCAACTGCGCTACGTGCGCGAGTTGGGCAACAATGCCTATCTGTCGAAATACGACACCGGTCCATTGGCCCTGCGCCTGGGCAACACGCCGCAAGTGGACGGCGATGGCCAGAAATACCGGGGCCGGGGTTTGATTCAGATCACCGGCCGGGCCAATTATCAAGCGTGCGGTGAAGCCTTGGGCCTGGACCTGATCAGTGAACCAGGGTTGTTGGAGCAGCCTCAGTGGGCGGCTCATTCGGCGGCCTGGTTCTGGGCGGCCCATGAGCTCAATCCCCTGGCTGACGCGGGACTTTTCGACAAGATCACGCAGCGAATCAACGGTGGCCAGAACGGTGCGACGGAGCGTCGAGCCTTTTATACAAAGGCGCTGAAGGTGCTGGGATGAACCCCGTCGTGATGAGGTTTGCCCCGGTGTTTATGCTGGCGCTTCTGCTGTCGGCGGCTGGTGTGACGTGGAAAGTCCAGGATTGGCGTTATGGCAAGGCATTGGCAGAACAGGGCAGGCTTCAGGCCGAAACCCTGCGTCAGTTGACCTTGTCGGCCGCTAGTGCGCAGCAGCACGAAACAGACAAACGCCGGGCCCTGGAACAGCAACTCTCCGCCAGCGAACAAACCCATTACCGAGCCTTGAGCGATGCCCAACGTGACCAGGATCGCCTGCGCGATCGCCTTGCTACTGCCGATGTCCGGCTGTCAGTCCTCCTCGACGCCGACGATGTTGCCGCCGGTTGTGCAGTGCCTGCCGCCACCCGCGCCGGCGGCGTGGATCATGGAAGCGCGAGAGCCCGACTTGACCCGGCGCATGCTCAACGAATTGTCGCCATCACCGATGCCGGTGATCGCGGACTGATTGCCTTGCAGGCCTGTCAGGCCTATATCAGAGCGCTGGGTCGATAATCCGGCGAGCCTTGCAAGCTTCCATTGCTCGTGTACGGTAGGCCTCACTTGTGTGGAATCAGGAGAGCACCATGGACGACATTACCGAACTGGCCGCTGAGCTGGGCAGGCGCCTGCAGTTGCTCAATGCCCATGTCACCACGGCCGAGTCCTGCACGGGAGGCGGGATTGCCGAGGCAATTACCCGGATTCCCGGGAGTTCGGCCTGGTTCGAGGCCGGTTTCGTCACCTATTCCAATCGCCAGAAGAGCCAGCAGCTGGATGTGCCGACCGAGTTGTTCGAGAAGGTGGGGGCGGTCAGTCGCGAGGTGGTCGAGGCCATGGTGCGAGGTGCCCAGCATAAAAGCCTGGCGCGTTTTGCTGTGGCGGTCAGCGGTGTAGCGGGGCCGGACGGTGGTTCGTCGAATAAACCGGTGGGCACCGTGTGGCTGGCCTGGGGTGTTGGCGAGGCGGTGATCAGCGAGCAGCGATTCTTTGCAGGCAACCGCGACGAGGTCCGCCGACAAACGGTGAAGGCCGCGCTAGAGGGGCTGTTGCAACATGCCGCTGTAGAAATCTCAAATCAGGGGTAGGCGATCCTCAAACGCTGTGGAATAATACTGGCTACTTATACAGGTGTTGGCCGTCAGGCCTTATTGATTACGTGAGGACTTTAATGGACGACAACAAGAAGAAAGCCTTGGCTGCGGCCTTGGGTCAGATCGAACGTCAATTCGGCAAGGGTGCCGTAATGCGTATGGGCGATCAGGACCGTCAGGCTATTCCTTCCATCTCCACCGGCTCCCTGGGCCTGGACATTGCGCTTGGTATTGGCGGCCTGCCAAAAGGCCGAATCGTTGAAATCTACGGTCCTGAATCTTCCGGTAAAACCACGCTGACCCTGTCCGTGATCGCCCAGGCCCAAAAAGCCGGTGCGACCTGCGCTTTCGTCGACGCCGAACACGCCCTGGACCCGGAATACGCCGGCAAGCTGGGTGTCAACGTCGACGACCTGCTGGTTTCCCAGCCGGACACCGGCGAACAGGCCCTGGAAATCACCGACATGCTGGTGCGTTCCAACGCGGTTGACGTGATCATCGTCGACTCCGTGGCCGCACTGGTGCCAAAGGCTGAAATCGAAGGTGAAATGGGCGACATGCACGTGGGTCTCCAGGCTCGCCTGATGTCCCAGGCCCTGCGCAAGATCACCGGTAACATCAAGAATGCCAACTGTCTGGTGATCTTCATCAACCAGATCCGTATGAAGATCGGCGTGATGTTCGGCAGCCCGGAAACCACCACGGGTGGTAACGCACTGAAGTTCTACGCCTCGGTTCGCCTCGATATCCGCCGCACCGGCGCGGTGAAAGAAGGTGATGAGGTTGTCGGCAGCGAAACCCGCGTCAAGGTCGTGAAGAACAAGGTGGCTTCACCGTTCCGTCAGGCCGAGTTCCAGATTCTTTACGGCAAGGGCATCTACCTCAATGGCGAGATGATCGACCTGGGTGTATTGCACGGCTTCGTCGAGAAGTCGGGTGCCTGGTATGCCTACAACGGCACCAAGATTGGTCAGGGCAAGGCCAACTCGGCCAAGTTCCTGGCGGACAACCCGGAAATCGCCGCCACCCTTGAGAAGCAACTGCGTGACAAACTGTTGAGCCCGGTGGCAGACGTCAAGTCCGTGGCTAATCGCGAGACCGCTGACGACCTGGCTGACGCTGACATCTGATCGATTCGATGACCGGCGTACTCGATACCCTCGTCGCGGTGCGGCGAACCGCGATGGACCTGCTCGCCAGGCGCGAGCACGGTCGAGTCGAGCTGACGCGTAAGCTGCGTCAGCGCGGCGCTCCCGATGAGTTGATCGACACAGCCCTCGACCGTTTGACCGAAGAGGGCTTGCTGTCGGAGTCCCGTTACCTGGAAAGCTTTGTCTCCTATCGCGCCCGTTCCGGTTATGGTCCTTTGCGAATTCGTGAGGAACTGGGCCAGCGTGGTTTGCAACGCCCGGATATCGAACTTGCCTTGCGCGAAAGTGGTATCGATTGGCAGGAGCAACTGACGGCCACCTGGCGCCGAAAGTTCTCAGGACATTTACCCATCGATGCACGGGAACGAGCCAAACAAGGGCGTTTCCTGGCGTATCGAGGCTACTCCATGGAAATGATCAACCGCTTGTTCAGCGGTCGCGGTATGGATGATTAAACAAAAACGGCCTGCTATTTCGATAGCAGGCCGTTTTTTTATGGGCTCAGGTTACCTTGATCGGCGTCCATGTGAGGGGATGGGGTTTTGGGGTGGGTTGGGCCCAGTTTTCCGGCAGATTGATGTAATCCACCAGTTCCCTCAAGCGCCCGTGATCCCGGGCGTTGAAGGCAAACGCCAGTCGCGCCAGATGACTGAACTGGGCTTCATCGTGCTCTTCACCGCTGTAGTCATGTTGATGAAAGCAGTCGCTCAGGCACAAATCGGCGAATTCTCCCTGCATCTGCTGCAACGCCTGTTCGTTTAGCTTGTGGTTCATGCGAATCACGAACTGATGCTTGAGCCAGCGACTGGAGTGGAAGTTGCGGTAGAACTGGTTGATCTCTTCCACGGCCTCTTCGGCGTTGTACACCAGGCGCATCAGCTTCATGTCGGTGGGCAGGATGTAGCGGTTTTCCTCCAATTGCTCACGAATGAAGTCCAGGGCACCTTGCCAGAACTTGCCTCCCGGGACATCCAGCAGGACCACCGGCACCAGCGGGCTCTTGCCTGTCTGTACCAGCGTCAGGACTTCCAGCGCTTCATCAAGCGTGCCGAAACCGCCGGGGCAGAGCACCAGTGCGTCGGCCTCTTTGACGAAAAACAGTTTACGGGTGAAGAAGAAGTGGAACGGCAGCAGGTTCGGCGTGCCTTCAACGGTCGGGTTTGCGTGTTGCTCGAAAGGCAGGGTGATATTGAATCCCAGGCTGTGGTCGCGCCCTGCGCCTTCATGCGCGGCGGCCATGATGCCTCCGCCGGCGCCGGTAATGACCATCATGTCCGAATGGGCCAGCGCCGCCCCCAGTTCTCGGGCCAGGCCATACAGTGGATGTTCGATGGGCGTTCGGGCTGAGCCGAAGACCGTGATCTTGCGTCGACCCTTGAACTGCTCGAGTGTACGGAAGGCGTGTTCCAGTTCCCTCAGGGCTTGTAGCGTGATCTTGGCATTCCAGCGGTTGTGATCTTCCTGGGCCATGCGCAGCACGGTCAGGATCATGTCTCGGTAAATGGGGAGGTTGGGGCTGTTGGGGGACACTAGGTTGAGTTGCTCTTCGACCTTGCGAGTGAGGTCGTGGCCGTGGTTCTCAAAATGACGACTGAGCAGGTCATTCGGTTTGTAAGGCATTCAGCTTCTCCTTCTTAACAGGACCCCGGCCCGGATGAAAATTCATCGAGGCCACGACACCGTGTGTCGTTGTCAGCCCAGGCATCGGCCTGGAGGGTGACCTGGCTTGACGCGGTCTACAGCCAGGCGACCAAGCCATCCAGCGGGTTCTGCTTTTCCCTTTGATAAAAAACAATGACACGCCAAGGTGTTGGCCGGGCGGCCTCTTTCTGCCCGATGAAAATCCTATGGATACGTTTGAATCTAGACCGTCATGCCGATCTTTGCTGCCCTGATCATGGCGCTCAAAAGTGACCGTTGGCAACCGCTGATACATGCCCTGAACTAACGCGCCGCTCGTCAGATTGCCGGCCGGGTGTGTGCCGCTCTGATTTACTGATAACAAGCGTGCCAATGCAATTTGACGCCCAGGGTTGGGTGCCACGTGATGGATTGAAGCGAATCGGGCATGGAGGCGGGAAAATGACCAGGGTCACTCTGGAGCTCGACAGGCAGCTGTACTTGATGTTGTTGGAGTCGGCACAGGCCAATCGGGTGAGTCTTGAGGAAGAATGCTGTCGTCGGCTGGGAGGGCGAGCATGGCGCTCGCGTTACTTGCAGGCGCTGGTGGCGGAGTTGCGCGCCGACGATGAGCCGCAGCGCGCAAGCTCAGGTTGATTACTTCTTCGTCTTGGCGGGTTTCGGGCAATCCGATTCCTGGAAGCGCTCGGTCGCGACTGGGCGGTTGGTCTTAACCTCGGTGAACTCATAGCGCATCGTTGCACCCTTGGCCATCAACTTGCGGAAACCCGGATTGCTGCACACCGTGGAGCCCAACTGGAAATACACGGCCTTGGGGTCTGCGCGCATTTTCTGGGCGTGGCTGTTTTGCACGCTGAGATGGTTGATCAGCTCGGTGCCTTCGACGGTATAGCCTTGGTCGAGAATGTCTTCGTTGATCGCCCGTGGCGTACCGACGCTACTTTCCTTGGCGACGTTCTGCAGCATCTTGTTCAGTTCGAGTTCTTTCAGCGAAGCAGCCTGAGCGCTGAAAGACGTCGCCAGCAGAACGGCAACGGTAGGGACGATAAGGCGCAGCATGAAACTCTCCTGGTTCAGTGACTGGTGGTTCGACCGATCACATGACTGTGCGTTCAGTGGCTGGGAATTATAGGGGAGCCCGGATGGACGGTACAGGCGCGTGGGCTCTGGTAGACTGCCGGCCTTTATTGCCCTACCGAGTGTTGTTCGTGTCGAGTTTTCCTGTCTGTCGGCGTCGCCCACGATGAATCACGCCCCTAACGCCGTTGCTCGCCTGCGCGACCAGCGCATCGATGAAGGGATCAGGCCGATTCAGGCCCGTGGCTGGCGCGCACCCCGTTGCAGTGCCTGCCGAGTGATCGAGAGCCATTGCCTGTGCGCCTGGCGTCCGAGTGTCGAGACCCGCTCCGGGGTCTGCCTGATCATGACCAACAAGGAAGTGTTCAAACCGAGCAACACGGGTTGGCTGATTGCTGACGTCGTGCGCGACAATCACGCATTCATCTGGTCGCGCACTGACGTCGATGAGCAACTGCTGGCGCTGTTGAACGATCCGCAATGGCAACCGTACCTGGTGTTTCCGGGCGAATACGTCGAGCCATCGCGGGTTACCCACACGGTCGACCTCGATCATTCCAAGCGCCCGCTGTTCATTCTGCTGGATGCGACCTGGACCGAGGCGCGGAAGATTTTTCGAAAAAGCCCGTATTTCGACCGACTGCCGATTCTGAGCCTGCTGCCCGACAGACTGTCGCGCTACCGCCTGCGCCGTTCGACCCGCAGTGAGCACCTGTGCACCGCCGAAGTGGCGGCATTGTGTCTGGAACTGGCGGGGGACAGCGATGCCGCTTCGGCCCTGGACGCCTATTTCGATGTGTTCAGTCAGCATTACCTCGGCGCCAAGGGCCAGCAGGAGGTGAACGTGTCGACCCCGGCCCACGCCGAGTTACAACCCTTTATCCGTACGCGGCAAGCAGTATTGGCTCAATAGTGGCCCATACTGGACAGTGTGGCGGCCGTGCTGCTTGACCACCCCGGCTTCGCTGGGCATGCTTGGCGCCGACCAGGGCGCCGCAATGTTTGAAACGGTTGAATGTGCCCCTGTGGATGCCGCTGCATGGCGGGGTCTTGAGTTGTCTTGGCGAGGCGCGAATGCATCGGGCCTGCCATAAAAAACAGGATCATTTGAAAAATGGCCACATACGAAATCCTGATTGCCGATGACCACCCGCTTTTTCGCAGCGCGTTGCATCAGGCTGTGACCCTGGGCCTCGGCCCGGCTGTCCGGTTGACGGAGGTGGCCAGTATCGCGGAATTGGAGGTCCAGTTGACGGCGAAGGCCGATTGGGACCTGGTGCTGCTGGACCTGAACATGCCCGGGGCCTATGGTTTTTCAGGGTTGGTGCTGTTGCGAGGCCAATACCCGCAGATCCCCGTGGTCATGGTCTCGGCTCAGGAAGAAGCCTCGGTGATGGTCAAGGCCCGGGAGTTCGGCGCCAGCGGATTCATACCCAAGTCCAGTTCCCTCGAGATGATTCAGAAGGCTGTGAAGGCGGTCCTGGACGGTGATGTCTGCTGGCCGCCCCAGGCGTTCGACGCCGTGAGCGTGTCCGAGGAAGCCAAGGCCGCCAGCGAGGGGCTGGCCAGTCTCACACCGCAGCAGTTCCGGGTGCTGACCATGGTCTGCGAAGGCTTGCTGAACAAGCAGATTGCCTACGAACTGAACGTTTCGGAGGCCACCATCAAGGCTCATGTCACGGCGATCTTTCGTAAACTGAAGGTGCGCACCCGGACCCAGGCGGCCTTGCTGCTGCAACAACTTGAGTCAATTTCACCGCAGGCTTAGTGTTCCGCTTCACGCTTTTTTGACCGGCTTTGAATTAGCTTCTCCACTCCTTTTAGATCAGTTGCCCACTCTATGTCACCTTTTAAAGGCCAGACCGGCCTGAAACGCATCCTCAACGCCTCCGGCTACTCCTTGGACGGGCTGCGTGCAGCTTTTGTCGGCGAAGCGGCTTTCCGTCAGTTGGTGCTGCTCAACGTCGTGTTGATTCCGTTGTCATTCTTCCTGAGCGTCAGTCGTGTCGAGCGGGCGCTGCTGATTGCCGTGTGCCTGTTGGCATTGATCGTGGAATTGCTCAACTCGGCAGTGGAGGCGGCCATCGACCGCATCTCCCTGGAGCTGCACCCATTGTCAAAGAACGCCAAGGACATGGGCAGCGCAGCCCAGTTACTCGCGCTGACGATGATCGCGTTGGTGTGGGGCGTAGTACTGTTGTAACGGCTCAGGCAATGGTCGGCAGCACGATTTCGTCGCTGCGCTGGGCCCCGGCGGTGAAAGCCCGGCACAGCTCGAGGAATTCGCGCATGGCCGAGGTTTGGTACTTCTGTTTATGCCAGATGAAATAAAACTGCCGCGCCAGGTCCATGTCCGGGGTTTCCACTGCGACGAGGCTGCCGCGGCGGAAGGCGTCGCGCAGTGCCAGGCGTGAGATGCAGCCAATGCCCAGGCCGGATTCCACGGCGCGCTTGATCGCTTCGGTGTGTTCCAGCTCCAGGCGGATATTCAGTGCGCTACGGTGGTGACGCATGGCCTGGTCGAAGGTCAGGCGTGTGCCGGAACCCTGCTCCCGTAGAATCCACGCCTCATGGGTCAGTTCCTCCATGGTCGCCTGGCCGCGCTTGGCCAGCGGGTGTTGAGGTGCGCAGAACACCACCAGTTCGTCCTCGACCCAGCTCTGTACTTCGATGTCCGGATGGCTGCAGTCACCTTCGATTAGACCCAGATCAATTTCATAGTGAGCAACCTGGTGCACGATATTGGCAGTGTTCTGCACGTGCAGCTTCACTTGGCTTTCTGGATGGCGCTGCATGAAACCGCCGATCAACAAGGTCGCCAGGTAATTGCCGATGGTCAGGGTGGCACCGACCGCCAGTGAGCCGAAGCCGGACTTACCGTTGAGCAGGTCTTCGATTTCCTTGGCCTGGTCCAGCAGCGCCACTGCCTGGGGCAGCAGTTGTTTGCCCAAGGCGTTGAGGCTCAGGCGCTTGCCGGCACGGTCGAACAATTGGCAGCTCGATTGCCGCTCCAGTTCGGTGATGGAGGTGCTGGCCGCCGACTGCGACAAATTGAGTTGGCCCGCAGCGCGAGACACGCTTTCTTGCTGGGCGACGGCGACGAAGACCTGAAGTTGACGGAGAGTAAATCGCATATCTATATAACCGATAACCCTTATCTTAATAATCCATTTAACAGATATTGTCGCCGCCATTAGAATGCGATGCAATTGCGCAGATTATCGGCGCAGGCATTATTCCCAGGAGTCCCCGTACATGAGCAACATGAACCACGAGCGTGTCCTCAGTGTTCATCACTGGAACGACACTCTGTTCAGCTTCAAGTGCACCCGCGATCCGGGCCTGCGCTTCGAGAACGGTCAGTTCGTGATGATCGGCCTGCAACAGCCCAATGGCCGCCCGCTTATGCGCGCTTACTCGATTGCCAGCCCGAACTGGGAAGAGCATCTCGAATTCTTCAGCATCAAGGTGCCTGATGGTCCGCTGACCTCCCAGTTGCAGCACCTGAAGGAAGGCGACGAGATCATCATCAGCAAGAAACCCACCGGCACCCTCGTGCTGGACGATCTCAAGCCTGGCAAACATTTGTACCTGCTCAGCACCGGTACTGGCCTGGCGCCCTTCATGAGCGTCATCCAGGATCCGGAAACCTATGAGCGTTTCGAAAAAGTGATCCTGTGCCACGGCGTGCGTTACGTCAATGAAGTCGCTTACCGCGAGTTCATCACCGAACACTTGCCGCAGAACGAGTTCTTCGGCGAAGCGCTGCGTGACAAGCTGATCTACTACCCGACCGTGACGCGCGAGCCGTTCGAGAACGAAGGCCGCTTGACCGATCTGATGCGCAGCGGCAAGCTGTTTCGCGACATCGGCTTGCCACCGATCAACCCGCAGGACGACCGCGCCATGTTGTGCGGCAGCCCGAGCATGCTCGACGAGACCAGCGAAGTGCTCAACAGCTTCGGCCTGACCGTTTCGCCGCGTATGCGCGAACCGGGTGATTACCTGATCGAGCGGGCGTTTGTAGAGAAGTAAGCTGTTGCGATAAGTGTGGAGTGTGGAGTGGGGGTGTCAGCCGACATAGTCGTTGAATGTTGGACCGCTTTCGCGAGCAAGCCCACACACATTAGATCGCAGTGAGCGCGAATCTTGTGTTCACCAGAGATCCAGTGTGGGAGCGGGCTTGCTCGCCAAGAAGGCGACTCGGTCCAACAGATGCCCCACAAAAAAGCCCGCGCCGCCTGATGAAGGCCGCGCGGGCTTTTTCGTTTCTGGTGGTTACGGTTTTGCCGGAATCACTTCCAATACCCGAATCAATCCCGCCTGCGGGTAATGCCAACGAACGTCCAGGTCCCAGAACTGCGCGCCATATTCCCGTTCGACGGTAGGAACCTGGTACGCCGGACGTGGGTCTTGAGCCAGGCACTGTTCAATCAGTTCCACCAAGGGCTCTTCCAGGCGCGTAGCGTGCTCGCGCGCTTGAAGCAGGGCAGTGTCCGCCCATTGCACCGGAATCAACGCAGGCGCTGCGCTGGCGATGCTGTTGGAGGCTGAGCCGATGATGTCGGCGTAGGGCACGTAGGGTTTGATGTCCAGCACCGGGGTGCCGTCCAGCAAGTCGATCCCTGAGATCCACAGGCGCCCGGCTTCGACCCGCTCCAGCTTCACCACCGATTGGCCGATGCCGTTGGGGCGGTGGGTGGCGCGGGTGGCGAATACCCCCATGGACTTGTTGCCGCCCAGGCGCGGAGGGCGTACTTTCAACCGTGGCTTGTCTTCCAGGGCCTGGTGGAACAGGAACAGCAGCCAGACATGGCTGACCTGCTCCAGGCCTTGCACCGCCTCGCCCTGATCGAACGGCGCCACCAGCTCCAGCACACCACGTGCGGCCGGCGCCAACTGCGGTTGGCGGGGGATGGCGAACTTCTCCTTGAAGCAGGAGCGGACGAAGCCGATGGGAGAGACGCTGTAAGTCATGGGTTGGGGACGATCTGGGTGACCATGGGGGGTGTCAGCCGCGCACACGCAGCGTCAGGCCCTTGAGGAAATTGCGCAGCAACTGGTCGCCGCACGGACGGTAGTTGGTGTGGCCGAACTTGCGAAACAGCGCGCTCAGTTCCGGCTTGGACACCGGGAACTCGGCGGCCTTGAGGATGGCGTGCATGTCGTCTTCCTTCAGCTCGAAGGCCACCCGCAGTTTCTTGAGGATGATGTTGTTGGTCACCGGCACTTCGATCGGCTGTGGCGGGCGGCTTTCGTCCTTGCCACGCTTGAAGATCACCAGGCCATCGAGAAAGTGCGCCATGACTTCGTCAGGGCAGAACACGAAGCCTTCTTCCTCGTCTTTCTTGAGGTAGCCCTCCAGGTCCGCCAGGGAGACGTCCAGGCCGCCCAGCTTGATGATCTCGATGACTTTCTTGTCGCTGATGTCGAGCATGTAGCGCACGCTGCGCAGTACGTCGTTGTGAATCATGTGTGCAGTCCTGATCAATCGGCAGTGGGCGCCCCGGTTCGGTGTGGCGCCGGAAAATTAGAATTTCTCTTTGGCAGACAGGTAGCGCCACTGGCCCAGCGGCACCTTGCCGATGGACACGCCGCCGATGCGAATGCGGCGAATGGCGACGACCTTGAGCCCGACCGCCTGGCAAAACAGAGCGATCACGCCGGGCTGCGGGTTTTTCATGGCGAAGCGCAGGCGGTTCTCGTTCTGCCAGCTGGCCTTGACCGCCGGCAGCTCCTTGCCCTTGTAGGTCAAGCCATGGTTCAGGCGATTGAGGCCATGGGCGACCATCTCGCCTTCGACTTCCACCACGTATTCCTGCTCGATCTTGGCGGCGTCGGCGGTGAGCTTGCGCAAGATCTTCCAGTCCTGGGTGAACACCAGCAGCCCGCTGGCGTTGGCCTGCAGGTCGGCGCTGGCGGTCAGGCGCAGGAAATGGCCCTTGAGCGGGCGTTTGCCGAAGCGATGTTCTTCGCTCAGGGTCTGCGGTCCAAGGGAGGCCATCGCGGTGTCTGAATCCATGCCAGCAGGCGCATTCAGCAGGAGAGTCACCGGTTCCGGCGCGGTGGCCTTGGCCTCGGGGTCGAGTTCGACTTTCTGGGTGGTGACCTTGAACTGCGGCTCATCGATTACTTCGCCATCCACGCTGACCCAGCCGCCCTCGATGAACAGCTCAGCCTCCCGACGGGAACAGCCGACGAGTTCGATGAGGCGTTTGGAGAGACGAATCGGGTCAGTCATGACGGGGGCCGTAACAAAAAGAGGGTGGGCATTGTACCTGCCTGGCGCCGGTTAATCGCGGGTCCATTTGCCTCATGCCGTTTTTAGCCGCGTCCAGCCTTCAGGCCGGGCTGCTTGTAGCGCATGTGCAGCAGCGGGTAGGGTTGGTTCATGCCATCTTTCGCCGAGCGCCCGACCACTTCGAAGCCTTGCTTGAGGTAAAAGCCCAGGGCTTGCGGGTTCTGCTCGTTGACGTCCAGTTGATCGGCGTTCAGGTGTTCCATGGCGTAGCGCAGCAGTTGCTTGCCCAGGCCCTGGCCACGGTGCTGCGGGTCGATGAAGAGCATCTCGATCTTGCCGGCCGCAACGCCGGCGAAACCGGTGATCCGCTGGCGCGCGTCCCGGGTGCAAATGAGCATCACCGCATCCAGGTAGCGGGTGAGCACCAGGTTTTTCAGCAGCTCGATGTAGCTGTCCGGCAGGAAGTCGTGGGTGGCTCGTACCGACGCCTCCCACACCTGGGTCAGTTCCTGGTAATCGCTGGGTTTCGGTGTGTGGATGACCGAATGCTGACGCATGCCCGCCTGTTCCTTGTGCTGGATATCTCCATACGATAGCTGCAAAAAAGCCCCGCATCTTGTAGCAAGAGCGGGGCTTTCAATTTTTTACCGAGTTTCGCAAGAGCCTGTGGGAGCAACGCGTGCTCGCGATGGCGGAGTATCAGTCAACATTTGCAGTGGCTGACACTGCGCTATCGCGAGCAAGCTTTGCTCTCACAGGTCAACCGACCTGCTCAGCCCACAAATCGTACTCATCGGCGTCGGTCACCTTGCACCAGACTTTGTCACCCGGCTTGAGGTTGTTGCCATTGTCGATGAAGACGTTGCCGTCGATTTCCGGGGCGTCGAAGAAGCAGCGGCCCACGGCGCCTTGCTCGTCCACTTCATCCACCAGCACTTCGATTTCACGGCCGATGCGCATTTGCAAGCGCGCCGAGCTGATGGCCTGCTGGTGCGCCATGAAGCGCTCCCAACGGTCCTGCTTGACGTCGTCCGGCACCACGTCCAGGTCCAAGTCGTTGGCCGGTGCGCCTTCGACGGGCGAATACTGGAAGCAGCCGACGCGGTCGAGCTGGGCTTCGGTCAGCCAATCCAGCAGGTACTGGAAGTCTTCTTCGGTTTCACCGGGGAAGCCGACGATGAAGGTCGAGCGGATGATCAGGTCCGGGCAGATTTCACGCCAGTTCTTGATGCGGGCCAGGGTCTTGTCTTCAAACGCCGGGCGCTTCATGGCCTTGAGGACTTTCGGGCTGGCGTGCTGGAACGGGATGTCCAGGTACGGCAGGATCTTGCCGGCGGCCATCAGCGGGATCAGTTCGTCGACATGCGGATATGGGTAAACGTAATGCAGACGGACCCACACGCCGAGGGTGCTGAGGGCCTCGCACAGCTCGGTCATGCGGGTTTTCACCGGGGCGCCATTCCAGAAGCCGGTGCGGTATTTCACGTCGACGCCGTAGGCGCTGGTGTCCTGGGAGATGACCAGCAGCTCCTTGACGCCAGCCTTGACCAGGCGCTGGGCCTCGTCGAGCACATCGCCTACTGGGCGGCTCACCAGCTTGCCGCGCATCGAGGGGATGATGCAGAAGCTGCAACTGTGGTTGCAGCCTTCGGAAATCTTCAGGTAGGCGTAGTGGCGCGGGGTCAGCTTGATGCCTTGTGGCGGCACCAGGTCGATCAGCGGGTTGTGGTCCTGGCGTGGCGGCACCACCTCGTGCACGGCGTTGACCACCTGCTCGTACTGCTGCGGACCCGTCACGGACAACACGCTCGGGTGCACGTTGCGGATATTGCCTTCTTCCACGCCCATGCAGCCGGTGACGATGACCTTGCCGTTTTCCTTGATGGCTTCGCCGATCACTTCCAGGGACTCGGCCTTGGCCGAGTCGATGAAGCCGCAGGTGTTGACCACGACCACGTCGGCGTCCTGATAGGTGGACACAACGTCATAGCCTTCCATGCGCAGCTGGGTCAGGATGCGCTCGGAGTCGACCAGAGCCTTCGGGCAACCCAGGGATACGAAGCCAACCTTTGGATTGGCAGGCGCGGTAGTGGTGGACATGTCTAACCTCGGTGTAAGGGGGGATCGTCTCTTGCCGAGACAGGGCGCCTGGCGCGCCTCTGATCAAAAAGTGCGCAATTCTATCTGCGGCCGGGCTGCTTGACCAGCTTTATACCGGGAAATACGACGAGTGCTGCGCTATGCTTCGCGGCTTTGCGCGGTATTGTTTTTTACAGTCAACAAAACATCTGTAACTAAATGTAAAAAACAGCGCATGCTGCTTCATAAAGCATAGGGCTTCATTAGAAGCAGACAGGTCTGGGAATCAGGAGTGTTGGATGGGTCATGCAAGTAGTCAGGCGGCGGGTGCCGAGCATTCGGTAGCGAAACCGCTGAGCATGCTGGTCGCTGCGGTCGGAGTGGTTTATGGCGACATTGGCACGAGCCCGTTGTACACCCTCAAAGAAGTGTTTTCCGGCGGTTATGGCGTGCCCGTCAACCACGATGGGGTGCTGGGCATCCTGTCGCTGATTTTCTGGTCGTTGATTTGGGTCGTGTCGATCAAGTACATGATGTTCGTCCTGCGCGCCGACAACCAGGGTGAGGGTGGAATCATGGCGCTCACCGCCCTGGCGCGGCGGGCAGCAGCAGGACGGGCGAGGCTGCGCAAATTGCTGGTGATCTGCGGCTTGATCGGTGCGGCGTTGTTCTACGGCGACAGCATGATCACGCCAGCGATTTCCGTGCTCTCGGCGATCGAAGGCGTTGGTCTGGCGTTCGAGGGCATCGACCATTGGGTCGTGCCCCTGTCGTTGGTCGTGCTGGTGGGGCTCTTTGTCATCCAGCGCCATGGCACGGCACGGATCGGCATCCTGTTCGGCCCGATCATGGTCATCTGGTTTCTGGTGCTCGGCGCCCTCGGTGTCTACGGCATCAGCCAACACCCGGAAGTGCTGCAGGCGTTGAACCCAGCCTGGGCTGTGCGTTTCTTCATCGTCCATTCGGGCATCGGCGTGGCGATTCTTGGTGCCGTGGTGCTGGCGCTGACCGGTGCCGAAGCGTTGTACGCCGACATGGGGCATTTCGGTCGTAAACCCATTGCACGGGCCTGGTTCCTGCTGGTACTGCCGGCGTTGCTGCTCAATTATTTCGGTCAGGGCGCGTTGTTGTTGGGTGACCCGGAAGCGGCGCGTAACCCGTTCTATCTGTTGGCACCGAGCTGGGCGCTGATCCCGTTGGTGGGCCTGTCGACCTTGGCGACGGTGATCGCTTCGCAAGCGGTGATTTCCGGCGCATTCTCCCTGACGCGCCAGGCGATCCAGCTCGGTTACATCCCGCGCATGTATATCCAGCACACCTCCAGCGCCGAGCAGGGCCAGATCTACATCGGTGCGGTGAACTGGTCGCTGATGGTCGGCGTGGTGCTGCTGGTGCTGGGTTTCGAATCTTCCGGCGCGCTGGCTTCGGCCTACGGCGTGGCAGTGACCGGCACCATGCTGATGACCACGATCCTGGTCTCGGCGGTCATGCTGCTGTTGTGGAAATGGCCGCCGCTGCTGGCTGTGCCGGTATTGATCGGTTTCCTGCTGGTCGATGGCCTGTACTTTGCCGCTAACGTGCCGAAAATCGTTCAGGGCGGTGCGTTCCCGGTCATCGCCGGTATCGCCTTGTTCGTGCTGATGACCACCTGGAAGCGCGGTAAGCAATTGCTGGTAGAACGCCTGGACGAAGGTGCTTTGCCGCTGCCGATCTTCATCAGCAGTATTCGCGTGCAGCCGCCCCATCGCGTACAGGGCACCGCCGTGTTCCTGACTGCACGTTCGGACGCCGTACCCCATGCGCTGTTGCACAACCTGTTGCACAACCAGGTGCTACATGAACAAGTGGTGCTGCTGACGGTGGTGTACGAAGACATCCCCCGGGTACCGCCGCAGCGGCGCTTCGACGTCGATGCCTATGGCGAAGGGTTCTTCCGGGTGATCCTGCACTTCGGCTTCACCGACGAGCCGGACGTCCCGCAGGCACTCAAGCTCTGTCATCTCGATGACCTGGACTTCAGCCCGATGCGCACCACCTACTTCCTCAGCCGCGAAACCGTCATTGCCTCCAAGCTCGAGGGCATGGCCCGCTGGCGCGAGGCGTTGTTCGCCTTCATGTTGAAGAACGCCAACGGCAATCTGCGCTTCTTCAATCTGCCGTTGAACCGGGTGATTGAACTTGGGACGCAGGTGGAGATGTAGCAACCGGAAACAAACGGCCCTTGTTGCCTTGCGGTAGCCGGGGCTTTTCTCAGTTCTGCGTCAGATCACTGTTCGGCTGCTTGCTCTGCCGCTTGTTGATCTCGTCGATCAAACGCTTGGCCAGGGCCGGGTAATTCTCGTCGAAGTGGTGGCCGCCAGGCAGCTTGATGGCCTCGCCCACGGCTGTCTTGTCGGTGCAGCCACTTTCGTCGGCTTCTTCAACACCGTAGATGCACACCACTTTCTCGGCTGGCAGCTTGGCCATTTCCGGGCCGGTGGCGGCTTCGGTACCGGCGTTGCCGAGCCAGCCTTCGACTTCGATCTCGAAGCTGCCGGTGCGGGCGAAAGCCAGCAGGATGATCGCATCGACCCGCTGTTGTTCGGTGGTCGGCAGGCGATTGTAGATGGCCGGCAACACGTCGGCGCCGAAGGAGTAACCGGTCAGGATAAAGCGCTTGGTGCCCCAGATCTGACGGTAGTGCTGCATCAGTTCGCTCAGATCCGCCGCGCTTTGCTCCGGGCTCTTGTGCTGCCAGTAGTAGCGCAGGGTGTCGATGCCGACCACTGGGTAGCCAATCTTGGCCATTTCATCGGCCACGTCGCGGTCCAGGTCGCGCCAGCCGCCATCTCCGGAGAGAAACAGGGTCACGGTATCCCGCGCCTGGCTGGCTGGGACTTCCACCACCGCAATGCTCAGCCCGTCCTTGGCCTTGTCAGTGCCTACCAGGATCTTGCGCAGTTCGTTGTTCAGCACTTGCGGCAGGTTGATGTCGTAGTCACTGATGCTGGTCTCGGCATTCGATTGATCGCGTACGAAGCCGGCGCTGGTGTCGTCGGGGTTGTCATTCCAGGCCACCAGCCAGTGACCGTGGGCTGCGCTTTTAGGCAGCAGGTGGGTGCAGCCGGGTTTTTCCAGGGCCAGGTCCACCGAAACGGCCTTGGCCTTGTCGTCCTTTTGCTCGGCCAGCCAGCGCCAGGCCAGCACAGCGCCAGGGCCGATGCCGCTGACCAGTGTGGCTGGCCCTTGGAGCTGCCGCAGACCAATCTGCAGGGCGCGGCCCTGCAACATGCAGTCCTTGGGCAGAATGACCTGGACGATCTGTGCCGCGCCGCTGCGGCTTAGGGTCGTCAACAGCGTGTCGCTGAGCTTCTGGTCTTCATTGACCGCCACCAGCACCTGGGCGCGCGGCTGGGTGCCGGGAATAACCCGGGTCATCGCTACGCCATCGGCGGGCGCCAGCTGTTCCAGGGTCGGTTGCGGGGCTGGGCGGTTCCAGTACCAGTAACCGCCACCGAGAATTACCGCCAGCACCAGTAGGGCGGTCACTAGGTATCGCCAGGAGCGTTGCATCATTAGCGTTTCACCAATCCAGTCAGGCCGCCTGCAATCAGGGCGGCGGTATCAGCCAGTGCCACCAGCGGATCGAGTCCGGCGGGCACGGCCATGTAGCGAGGCTCCCAGTCAGGCTGGAATTTGTCTTTGAAGCGGCGCAGCCCTTGGAAGTTATAGAGCTGCTCACCACGGCGGAACACCATCGAACCCAGGCGTTGGGTCAGCGGTGCGCCGCGACGCGGTTGCAGGCCCGACAGCGGGACCATGCCGAGGCTGAAGCGGGCGTAGCCATGGTTTTTATAATGCTGGATGAGGCCGACCATCATGAACTCCATGGTCAGTTTCGGGGCCTCGGGGTGGGCACGCATCAGGTCGAGGCTGGCCAGATCATGGGCGTGGGTTTCCAGCAGATTGGCGAATGCGACCGGACGGCCTTCGAAACGAATCACCGCGATACGAAAATGCTTGAGGTAATCATCGCTGAAACGGCCCAGGGAGAAGCCTTTCTCGCGCACGTTCTTGCCGGTCAGCCAGGCATCGGAAATGACCTTGAGCTCCTCTATCGGCGCCTGGTCCGGTTCGTGGATCTCCAGCGACAGGCCGTCACGGGTGCCGCGGTTCCAGGTGTAGCGCAAGTCCTTCATCTCCTTGCCCTTGGCTTCGAGATCGAAGTGCTTGAGGTCGACCCGGGCTTCCTCGCCCAGCTTGATGGCTGTCAGGCCGATGTCCATGTAGTACGGCAGGTTCTCGGCACGTACCTGATAGAACACGGGGCGGGCATGGTGGGTGTCACACAGGTCGCGGAACTGCCAGATCATTTCAGCCCGTTGCAGGGGCGGCCCGATCGGGTCGTATAGCGCCACCAGGCTGCGGCCGCGGCGGGCGTACATAAGGAACGCCTCGTCGTTGGGGTGAAACAGCAATGCCTTGTCACCGGTCAAGGCCAGGCCGCCGTCGGGCTGCGACGAGGTCATGAGGATCGGCTTGGCGCGTTCCAGTTCTTGCGCCGTCGGCAACTGGATCATCGGCCGTGCGGTGCGCAGCAGCCAGGTCAGGGACACCACCACCAGCAGCACTGCGGCGCCCAGCAGGGAGCGCAGGCTGCGAGGAGCGTCGGCATCGAGAGTGAACTGCCACCACAGTTGATGGCTGTAGGGCACGTCCTGATAGGCAAACAGCAGCAGCCAGGTCGATGCACCGAGCACGCAGAGGCTGGCGATCAGGAATAACGGGGAAAAGGGCAGCTCAGTCAGGCGGCTCGGACGATAAAAGGAGCGTCGGAATATCGCCAGCAGGGCGGCGGTCAGGGTCAGCAGCGTGGCTTCTTCCCAGTCAAAACCCTTGAGCAGCGAGAGCAGGGCGCCCACCAGGAGCAGAACCGTGGTCAGCATCCAGGCGGCCGACAGGCGACGGCGCAAGCCTTGGGCGAGCAACAGGCACAACACGCCCACCAGGCTGGCGCCGAAGTGCGAAGCGTCGACCAGCCGATGAGGGATCAGGAAGCCGATGTGCTCCAGGCGGGTGTCGATTTCCGGTGTTACCCCGGAAAACAGCAGCACCACACCTGAGAGAAACACCAGCACCGTCAGGATCGGCGCGGCGAAACCCGATGCCGCCCGCAGGGTCTGACGCGTCTGGAACAGCCGTTGCGCCTCATTGATTAGCAGCAGCAGGCAGGCCGCCAGCATCGGCAGCAGCACGTAGATCAAGCGATACAGCAACAGCGCGGCGGCCAGTGGCGCGGCCCCGAGTTTGTCGGCGAACGCGGCCAGCAGGATCGCTTCGAACACCCCGACGCCGCCCGGTACATGGCTGAGCACCCCAGCGGCCAGCGCCAGCAGGTACACCAGCAGGAAAGCGCCGAACGGCGGCGCCTCGGGCAGCAACAGATACAACACGGTGGCCGCGGCGGCGACATCCAACGCGGTGATCACCAGTTGCAGGAAGGTCAGACGGCGCCCCGGCAGGCGCAGTGTACGGCGCCCGACTTTAACCAGAAGGCTGTCACGATGTGGCTGTTCCGGCAGGCGTCGGCGGTAAATGCCGATGGCCAACACGCTGGTGAGCAGCAGCACCGCCACGGAAATTGCCCCCAGCAAAGTCGCAGGCAGGTGCAGTGCGGCGGACGCGGCGGGCAGGTTGCTGAGTGTCGCCAGGGCTGCCAATGGCGGCAGTGCGCAGCCAAGGGATAGGCTGGCGAACAGCGTCATGTGGCCCACATCCGAGGCCCCCAGGCCATGACGCGCATACAGACGGTAGCGAACCGAGCCGCCCGACAGCAGTGACAGGCCAATGGCATTGCCGATGGCAAATGCGGTGAACCCACCCAGGACCAGGGTTTGTGGCGGCAACGTCACCCCGGCATAACGACTGGCGGACCATTCGTAGCCCAAAAGAATGATGAAGCCGGCTACCGTGGCGGCGATCGCGCCGAGGAGGGCTGGCTGGGGCACTTGCAGAATCGAGTCGTGCAGGGCGTACAGATCGAGCTCGCTCAGCAGGTGGCGGCAGGCAATCAATGCAATTGCAAATAGCAGCAGTGTGACGGCGAGGCCTATGGGCTGGCGATATTGGCTGATCCGATCCAGCCAGCTCAGTCGCTCGGCCTTGATGGGGTGTGTCGCAGTAACGGAGTCTTGCGGGTCAGACGAGTGGGCGCGCATCAATCACCTCTTGAGCTATGCGCGACAGGATGGGGGTATGCAGCTAAGTTACCAATCCCTGCAGTAAAAAATAATTACAAAATATTTTTAATAAAGTCTTTTTTCACCAAGCACAAAAAAGGCCACTCTTTCGAGTAGCCTTTTTTGATGTTTGGTTGCGGGAGCCGGATTTGAACCGACGACCTTCGGGTTATGAGCCCGACGAGCTACCAGACTGCTCCATCCCGCGTCTGTGTGGCGGCATTCTACAGGCGAACGCCCAAGTGTCAACCGTTAAAAGGCGATGGGTTCAAATAAACCGTCGATCCGCCCTGTACCTTCCTAAATGCTCGGAATTTAAAGGAAATTGTCCTACAACTCGTTGCTTGTAGGGGAGGCGTAGGCGGCGACTCTCTGATCAGCCAGTCAAAAAACGAACAGGCACAAAAAAGGCCACTCTTTCGAGTAGCCTTTTTTGATGTTTGGTTGCGGGAGCCGGATTTGAACCGACGACCTTCGGGTTATGAGCCCGACGAGCTACCAGACTGCTCCATCCCGCGTCTGTGTGGCTGCATTCTACAGAGTATCGCGCCGCTGTCAACCCTGATGCGATAAAAACCTGTTCCGCTTCAAGTGCTTAGCCTTGAGAGAATGCATTGTGGCAACGCTGTGACGCAGGCCTGGCAAGGGCTCTAGCTCTATTGAAGGGTTCGTTGCGATTGAAAAAGTACATTTGTGTAGGCGCTTTCGGGTCTCAACGAAGGATCTTTCAAACTACTGGTGCTATATACAGGTGCCGGTGCGATACTGGTGGCCCGATTCGTCGCACACTCTGCTTCTTTTATTATGACGCAACGTAAGATCATTCATGTCGACTGTGACTGTTTCTATGCCGCCATCGAGATGCGCGATGACCCGCGGCTGGGCGGCAAGCCCTTGGCGGTGGGAGGCTCGGCGGATCGACGAGGTGTGATTGCCACCTGTAACTACGAAGCGCGGACCTACGGGGTGCGCTCGGCCATGTCCTCCGGCCACGCCTTGAAGCTTTGTCCGGACCTCACCATCGTCAAGCCACGAATGGAGGCCTATCGGGAAGCGTCGAAGGAAATTCATACGATTTTCAGCGATTACACTGACCTGATCGAGCCACTGTCGCTGGACGAAGCCTACCTTGACGTCTCCACCTGCGCCCATTTCGGTGGCAGCGCCACCCGCATCGCCCAAGACATTCGTCGGCGGGTTTCCAACCAGTTGCACATCACCGTGTCGGCCGGCGTCGCACCGAACAAGTTCCTGGCCAAGATCGCCAGTGACTGGAAAAAACCCAACGGGTTGTTCGTCATCACACCCGACCAGGTCGAAGACTTTGTCTCGGCCCTGCCGGTCAGCAAGCTCCACGGTGTTGGAAAGGTCACCGCCGATAAGTTGAACCGGTTCGGCATTGTCGATTGCCTGCAGTTGCGTCAATGGGACAAGTTGGCCCTGGTGCGCGAATTTGGCAGTTTCGGTGAGCGGCTCTGGAGCTTGGCCCGGGGGATCGATGAGCGGCTGGTGCACAACGACAGCCGACGGCAGTCCATCAGTGTGGAAAACACCTACGATGTCGACCTGCCCGACCTGGTGAGTTGTCTCGACAAGCTGCCGGAGCTGATGGAAACCCTTAAAGGGCGCATGGCGCGGATCGACAGCAGTTATCGACCGGGCAAGCCGTTCGTCAAAGTGAAGTTCCACGACTTCACCCAGACCACGCTGGAGCAGGCCGGGGCAGGGCGGGACTTGGGCAGCTACCAGTTGCTGCTGACCCAGGCGTTCAACCGGGGTGGTAAGCCGGTGCGGTTATTGGGGATCGGGGTGCGGCTGGAGGATTTGCGCGGTGGGTTTGAGCAGTTGGAGTTGTTTGAGCGGTAGGGCTGTCGGTTGGCTGAATGCCTTGCCTTGCCTTGCTCTTGTGGCGAGGGGGTTTGCTCCCGCTGGGCCTGTAGGAGCTGTCGAGCGAAGCGAGGCTGCGATCTCTCCCCTAACGCTTGCATCTCAAGCGAAAGATCAAAAGATCGCAGCCTTCGGCAGCTCCTACAGCCCAGCGGGAGCAAGAGAGGTTGACCAATCCAAGCTGGGCTCAGTTAACGCTAGGATCCGCCACCAACCGCCCGCCATCCTTGGTCAGTGCTTTCATGAATTCGGCTTGCAGCTCCGGATCATTGCGCGTCAGTTCGATCAGGCTCTGTTCCAGTTCGCTGGCCTCTTCTTCAAGTCCCAGCTCCGACAGGCGCTTGACTCGATGCACCCACTGGCTCACCTCGTCATCTTCCAGGTCGTCGTAGATCAACGCGTGGGCTTCCACCAGCCTGCTGCGCAAGGTGCTGCTGATGCTCAGGGATGAGTCGGTGTGCACTTCGTCCTGGGCATCGGTCACGCTGATCTGCAATTTGCCGAACTGGCTCAGGTCCTGTTCGGCGAACGGGCTTTCCAGCAGGTTCAAGCGCAGCACGCCGTTACGGTCAGTGCTCAGCTCGAAGGTCTGCCGGGCGGCCTTGACCTCCACCGGGCGTTCGCTCCAGGGCAGGCTCGAGTGTTCCGTGCGCTTGTCGCGCTGGACTTCGTCGATACCCGCCAGGTTCTGCTGGGCACGGCCATGGGAAGGGACGTTCATGAATGGGTTGAGCCCGGCGAAACCGTAGCTGATCCAGTCACGGGTCACGGTGTCCGGCAGGTTGCCGAGGGCGAGCACATTGACCACGTTCGCGCCGACACCGGCCACCACGGCCACCGCGCCCAAGGGAATCTCGTAAATCTCCCGCCAGGGTTGGTACGGCGTGTAGCGATCATAATGGCGAGTGACCTCGAACTCAGTGACTTCGAAGGTCTTCTGCTCATGGATACGCACCCGACGCTGCGGCAGGTCGAGCACCTTGGGTTCGCCCACGTCGATCTGCAGGCTGTGGTCGAGCAATTTGCGCTCGACCCGCTCTTCGTGCTCGCTGCGTTGTGACATTTGGTTGGCACAGCCGCTGACCAGCAGGGCGCCGCACAGGGCGGCGCCACCGAGGCCTAAGGTGTTTCGCTTGAACATGACGTCTCTATCTGGTGTCAGCGGCGGATACGGGCCTGAAGGAACGACAGCACATCGGCGACTGGCAGCGCTTGCGGCTCGGCCTCGGTGCGGCTCTTGTATTCCAGGTTGCCTTCGGCCAGGCCGCGGTCACTGACGACGATCCGATGCGGGATGCCGATCAGTTCCATGTCCGCGAACTTGATGCCGGGGCTGGTTTTCTTGTCGCGGTCGTCCAGCAGCACTTCGAAGCCGGCGGCCGTCAGTTCGGCGTAGAGCTTGTCGGTGGCTTCACGCACCAGGTCGGTTTCATAGCGCAGCGGCACCAGAGCAATCTGGAAAGGCGCCAGCGTGTCGCTCCAGATGATGCCTTTCTCGTCGTTGTTCTGCTCAATGGCGGCAGCCACCACGCGGGAAACGCCGATGCCGTAGCAACCCATTTCCAGGGTGACCGGCTTGCCGTTCTCGCCCAGCACTTCGCACTTCATTGCCTTGCTGTACTTGTTGCCCAGCTGGAAAATGTGCCCGACTTCGATGCCCCGCTTGATTTCCAGGGTGCCCTTGCCGTCCGGGCTCGGGTCGCCGGCCACGACGTTGCGCAGGTCCGCGACGGTTGGAACCGGCAGGTCGCGTTCCCAGTTCACGCCGAAATAGTGCTTGTCGTCGAGGTTGGCGCCGATGGCGAAATCACTCATCAACTCCACCGAGCGGTCGATGATGATCGGCAGTGGCAGGTTCAACGGGCCGAGGGAGCCGGCACCGGCGCCGATGGCGTCGCGCAGATCGGCTTCGGTGGCCATGACCAGCGGGCTGGCGACGCCTGGTTGGTTGGCGGCCTTGATTTCATTGAGCTCGTGGTCGCCACGGACGATCAGGGCAATCAGCTTGCCGGCTTCTTCCGCTCGCACGATCAGGGTCTTGATGGTGCGTTCGATTGGCAGGTTGTAGCCTTCCACCAACTGGGCAATGGTCTTGGCGTTTGGCGTGTCCACCAGGCGCAGGGCTTCAGTCGGTGCGGCGCGGGAGGTTTCCCGTGGCACGGCTTCGGCTTTCTCGATGTTGGCGGCGTAGTCGGAGCCATTGCTGAAGGCGATGTCGTCTTCGCCGGACTCAGCCAGTACGTGGAATTCGTGGGAGCCGGCACCGCCGATGGAGCCGTTGTCGGCTTCAACCGGGCGGAACTTCAGGCCCAGGCGGGTGAACACGTTGCAATACGCCTGGTGCATGCGGTCGTAGGTGACTTGCAGCGAAGCCAGGTCGGTATGGAACGAGTAGGCGTCCTTCATGATGAATTCACGACCGCGCATCAGGCCGAAGCGTGGACGGATCTCATCACGGAATTTGGTCTGGATCTGATACAGGTTGATTGGCAGCTGCTTGTAGCTGCTCAACTCGTTGCGCATCAGGTCGGTGATCACTTCTTCGTGGGTCGGGCCTGCACAGAAGTCGCGACCGTGACGGTCTTTGATGCGCAGCAGCTCAGGGCCGTATTCTTCCCAGCGCCCCGATTCCTGCCACAGCTCGGCCGGTTGGGTGCTTGGCATCAACACTTCCAGGGAGCCGGCGGCGTTCATTTCTTCGCGAACGATGGCTTCCACCTTGCGCATGACCCGCAGGCCCATCGGCAGCCAGGTGTACAGGCCCGAGGCGAGTTTGCGGATCATGCCGGCACGCAGCATCAACTGATGGCTGATCACGACGGCATCGGAAGGCGTTTCTTTCTGTGTGGCAAGCAAATATTGACTGGTGCGCATGGTTGGCCGTTGTCGGTTGCTGATGACGAGAAGTGACGGAGCATTGTACGGGCGAGATGCCCTGGCGTACAGGCGCGTGGCCGGTCGCCAGGTACGAGCGCCGGTTTCCCCGGCGTTTGCTGAAGTTTCCTACGATTCTTCCGCGGGCCGGGTGGGCGCCGGCTCCTCGGTGGGTGTCGAGTCCTGGCGACGGTTCTCCTGGAACCAGTGCAAGGCGATCAGCAGCAGGGTCGGCACGCCCAGCAGGGCGGTGATCAGAAAGAAGTTGTGATAGCCGAATTTCTCCACCATCACCCCTGAATAACCACCGATCAAGCGCGGCAGCAGCAGCATGATCGAGCTGAGCAAGGCGTATTGGGTGGCGGAGAACTTCAGGTTGGTCAGGCTCGACAGGTAGGCGACGAACGCCGAAGTGGCCAGGCCGGAGCTGAAGTTGTCCAGGGAGATGGTGACAATCAACATCTGCAGGTTGGCGCCCATGTCGGTGAGCATCAGGAAGAGGATGTTGGTCGCGGCCGAGGCTATGCCTCCGATGAACAGGATGGGCAGGATGCCGAAGCGCACGATCAGCAGGCCGCCCATGCCGGCACCGACGAGGGTCATGATCAATCCGAAAATCTTGCTGACGCTGGCGATCTGGTCCTTGGTGAACCCCTGGTCGATGTAGAACACGTTGGCCATGACGCCCATGACGGTGTCAGACATCCGATAGGTTGCGATCAGCCCGAGCAGCAGCAGCGCTTGCCAGCGATAGCGCAGGATGAAATCGTTGACTGGTGTCAGTACGGGCGCCAATCCGCGGCGACCTACCGCCGACAGGCACAGGGCGGTCAGGATGATATAGAGAATGGCCCGCAGGAAGGCGCGGTCTTCGAGCAGCAGGTCGAGCAGGCTCACGTCCTCGAACAGCACGCTGGCAAAGTCGGTGTTGAAGAGCTGAGTGAACATCGCCGGCACGGAGACCAGCAACACGATCAGCACGAATACCGACGCCAACTGGTGAACGAACGTATAGCGTCCGGCCTGCAACTGGGTGCGCAGCGGCACCGGCGGCTCGCGCATGAACAGTGAGGTGAGCAGGGCCGGGACCATCAGCACGCCGAACAACAGGTAAGTGCCGGCCCAGGCCGAGTGTTTGTAACTGAAACCGGTGGAGCCAAAGCCTTCGGCGAAGAACAGTGCGCCGGCGGTGGCCAGCAGGGCGGCGATGCGGTAACCGGACATGTAGCTGGCGGCGAGGGCGGCCTGGCGCGTGTCGTCGGCGATCTCCAGGCGGTAGGCGTCGACGGCGATGTCCTGCGTCGCGGAGGCAAAGGCCACGATCACGGCGATGGCGATCAACCATGACAGGTGTTTTTGTGGATCGCAGAAACCCATGCCGATCAGGCCGAGGATCACCAAGGTCTGGGAGAGCACCAGCCATGAGCGACGGCGCCCCAATTTGCCCAGCAGCGGCAGGCGCCATTGGTCGAGCAGTGGCGACCAGACCCATTTAAAGGCATAGGCCAGGCCAATCAGGCTCGCGTAGCCAATGGTTTCGCGGGCCACACCGGCTTCGCGCAACCAGACTGAAAGCGTGGAAAACACCAGCATGTATGGCAAGCCGGCGGCGAAACCAAGCAGCAACAGCACGAGCGTCGAGGGACTGGCATAGGCGGCGAGGGCGGCGCGCCAGGTTTTACGGGGCATGGGCTGGAGTCTGCCTCAAAAATTGCGAAAACAAAGCGCGCACTCTAACCGCTGTGCTCTACCGGGCGCCAGCCATGGCGCTGAATATCAACACGATTGTTCAGGACACTGATCCCTTCCAGGCGCAGGCGTGCGCGCTGTTCATCCCCTGAGGCGCTGCCTGCTGGCAGGCTGATCCGACCACCGGCAGCCAATACTCGGTGCCAGGGCAGCTTGGTGTCGTTCGGCAACTGGCTGAGGGTTCGCCCGACCCAGCGCGCCGCACGGCCCAGGCCGGCCATTTCGGCGAGTTGGCCATAGGTGACCACCTTGCCCGCGGGCACCTGTGCCAGGGTCAGGTAAAGGGTGGTGCGGCGGATTTTGGCGGCGTTCTCGGTATCCAGGGGGGCGTCAGTCACGTTCAGGCGTCCAGAAAAAGGGTGTATGGCCGTTTGTAGGTAAAGTCCTGTAAAGCTGGTTGAGGAATGAACTCATTACAAATACGTTGGTCAGTCCTTGCTGAGGTGTCGTCCCGGGGGATAATGCCGCCTTTTCACCGCAAACTTGAGCTCTTTATACGCTTATGTTGTCTAGAACCCTGCTATGCCTGGCAGTTGCCAGTGCCTCCATGCCCTTGCTTGCCGACACAGTCTGGTTGAAGAATGGGGACAAACTCAGTGGCAAGATTACCGTTTTTGATGGCGGCAAGTTGCTGATTCAGACCGATTACGCCGGCTCGATTCCCATCGACTGGAAACAGGTCAAGACCCTGGAGAGTGACCAGCAGCTCCTGGTCAAGCAGGATGCGTATACCGGTGAGAAAGCCAAGGCGCTGCAGGCGGCCGAGGATGGCAAGGTCACCTTGGCCAATGGTGATGGGCCCAAGACCGTTGAGCTGGCCAGTATCCAGCAGATCCTCAAGCCCAAGCCGGTGGTCGAGGACCTGGTGTGGAAGGGCAATATCGATGCCGCGCTGGATTACCAGCGGGCGGAAAACGATATCGACGATTACGACATCGACGTCAAGACTTCGGCTCGTCACGGCAGATGGCGGCACACCGCCGAGGGTGAATACAACCGTAAGTTCCAGGACGATGTGGTTTCTGCCGATAACTGGCGCCTGGAATATTCCCTCGACCGGTTCCTGACGGATAAATGGTTCTGGCAAGGCCGCCTGAACTACAAGCGTGACAAAGTCGAAGACCTGGCGCGTCAGCGTGTGGTGGGTACCGGTCCGGGGTATCAGTTCTGGGATGACGAGCTGGGGGCGTTCTCGCTGGGTTCGCTGTTGAACCGCACCGACTATGAATACCGCGACGGTGGTAAGGACAACTTCTATTCCGTCGCCATGAAGTGGGACTACAACCGCTACTTGATTGGCAAGCGCGTCGAGTTCTTTACCAACGGCGAAGTGGGCAAGCCACTGTCCGGCGTGGCGGAGTACGCCTATGACGCCGAGATGGGGCTGCGCTACAAGGTCACCGATTGGGCGTCGCTCAATCTCAAGGCGGAGAAGGATGTCATCGAGGGTACCGAAGACAGCGACTTGAGCAAAACGCGCTACACGGCCGGGTTTGGCGTGACCTGGTAATCCCGGGCTAACAACAAACCAATGTGGGAGCGGGCTTGCTCGCTCCCACATTGGTTTGTGCCGGCAAAACAGACAGGCACAAAAAAGCCCCGCTTTTGAGGGCGGGGCCTTTTACTAAAGCAAGGACAAGTTAGATAACTTGAACTTCTTCAGCTTGCATGCCTTTCTGACCGCGGGTAGCGATGAAAGAAACCTGTTGGCCTTCTTTCAGGCTTTTGAAGCCGTCGGATTGGATAGCTTTGAAGTGAACGAACAGGTCGTCACCGGATTGTGGGGTGATGAAGCCGAAGCCTTTTTCATCGTTGAACCACTTAACGGTACCGGTTTGGCGATTAGACATGGTGTAACTCCTTGAACAAAGATAACTGCGACTCAGGAAGAACCCTGGCCGAGACTGAGTGCAAAGAGCAGGAAAAATTCTTGTAGATGGTTGGATCGAAATTCAACATATCGTGTAGAGATTCTCAGTGACACAAGCAACACAGTGGCGCCACCTTAACCCTTTTTCCAGAATGTGCCAATGGTCTTTGCGAAGGTTTCTCTTATTTGGTGACTGACGGCGCGGGCGATGGCCGGCAGGACCCGGAAATCAAGGTGGATCGGCGAGATTTGCGCGCCGTGCTTTGAACCCTGCCCCGCGCCCCGGTAAGATGCCGGACGTATTTTTTCCACCTCGCTATTTCAGGAAACCGCCATGAGCATCAAATCGGACAAGTGGATTCGCCGCATGGCGCAAGAGCACGGCATGATCGAGCCCTTCGTCGAACGCCAGATGCGTGGCGAAGGCGCCGACCGGCTGATCTCTTTCGGTGTCTCCAGCTACGGCTACGACGTGCGCTGCGCCGACGAATTCAAGGTGTTCACCAATATCAATTCGGCCACCGTCGACCCGAAGAACTTCGATGAGAAGAGCTTCGTCGACGTCAAGAGCGACGTTTGCATCATCCCGCCGAACTCCTTCGCCCTGGCCCGCACCGTCGAGTACTTCCGCATTCCGCGCAACGTACTGACCATCTGCCTGGGCAAGAGCACCTACGCCCGTTGCGGTATCATCGTCAACGTCACGCCGCTGGAACCCGAGTGGGAAGGCCACGTGACACTGGAGTTTTCCAACACCACGACCCTGCCGGCGAAAATCTACGCCAACGAGGGTGTGGCGCAGATGCTGTTCCTGGAATCCGATGAAGAGTGCGAAGTGTCCTACAAGGATCGTGGCGGTAAATACCAGGGCCAGCGCGGTGTGACGCTGCCGCGTACCTGAATCTGACGAGCTGTTGGAATTCCTGGGCGGGCAGACACTCTATTGCGTGTACTGCCCGTTTTTGTGCGTCAGCGCAGCGGGCCTTCGCTCAGGAGTTGCTCTATGAAGATCGATCCGCGAATCAGCGCTGAACTGGCAAGGCTTGAGCCCAATCAGATTGGCGTCATGGCCTGGTCATTGCTGGCCCATCCTGTCGAAGCGGCGGGTGGCATCCCCGGCCAGCCCGATCCCGATACCCCAAACGAACAACCGACAGAGCCCGGCGAACCCACCCTGCCGGACGAGCCACCTCCTGCGCCTGTTGCCTGATCGAACTATGACCTGTCAGCTGTGGGAGCAAGGCTTGCTCCCACACAAGGGCCGCCAAAAAGTTTATTTCAGGTTGCCACTGAGAAACTGCTGGAGCCGTTCACTCGTGGGATTGTCCAGCACGTCTTCCGGCCTGCCTTCTTCTTCCACCAGGCCCTGGTGCAGGAACAGTACCTGGTTCGAGACTTTGCGGGCGAAGCTCATTTCGTGGGTCACCATGATCATGGTCCGCCCTTCCTCTGCCAGCCCCTGAATCACCTTCAACACTTCGCCCACCAGCTCCGGGTCCAGGGCCGAGGTGGGTTCGTCGAACAGCATCACCTCCGGCTCCATCGCCAAGGCACGGGCAATGGCCACGCGCTGTTGCTGGCCGCCGGAGAGGAACGCCGGGTATTGCTCGGCGACCCGTGCCGGGAGGCCGACCTTGTCGAGATAGCGATGGGCGCGGTCGTCGGCTTCCTGCTTGCTGACCCCCAGTACCCGGCGCGGCGCCATGGTGATGTTTTCCAGCACGGTCATGTGGCTCCACAGGTTGAAGTGCTGGAACACCATGGCCAGACGCGTGCGGATGCGTTGCAGTTCGTCGGCGTCAGCCACGTGCATGCCGTGGCGGTCCTTGATCATCTGGATCGGCTGGCCGTCCAGGCTCATGGCGCCGTCGTTGGGTTGTTCCAAGAAATTGATGCAGCGCAAAAAGGTACTTTTGCCTGAGCCGCTGGCGCCGATGAGGCTGATGACGTCGCCGGTCTTGGCCTTGAGCGAAACGCCCTTGAGCACTTCATGTTCGCCATAGCTTTTATACAGGCCTTCGATGGTCAGTTTGTACATGGAACATGCATCCTCAAGGCGAAAGTAGGTAGCCGCTGCGATAGGCTTCGGTGCCGGCGACATGGGCGATCACCATACCGGCCGTGGCCATGCGGCGCAGCGAACGGGCGTACAGCAGCCCGGCGTTACGGCAATGAACGGGGGTGACGGTGTCGTTGATCGGGTCGATGACTTGCGCGATCAGTTGCCCCGCCTCCAGGTATTCGCCGGGCAGGGCGTTGTAGACCAGCAACCCACCCACGGGCGTCGTCACTGGCTCGACAGCGGCCAGTGGCGTGGCCGGGTAGGGCAGTTCGGGCATGGGCATCGGTTCGCCGTCGATGGCGCCGAAGCGGATCAGGTAGTTGATCAAGGCCTGGCAGTCTTGGCTCGCCAGCCCGTGGTTGACGTCACCCTGGCCACGCAATTCCATGGTGACCGAAAAGCTGCCCAGGGGAATCTCGAAGCGTTCGCCGAAGCGTTCCTTGAGTTGCCACCAGAGCAGGGTGAAGCATTCATCGAACGATTGGCCGCCCGAATCGGTCGCCAGCAGGCTGGCTTCGGCACCGATGTAGCGGGCCAGCGGCTCGACCTGCGGCCAGGCTTCGGGCGTGGTGTAGAGGTGGGCCACGGCTTCGAAGTCGCAATGCAGGTCCAGCACCATGTCGGCGTCGCAGGCCAGCCGTTGCAAGGCCAGGCGCAGGGATTGCAATTGTGTGCCTGGGGTCTGCCGGGCGAGGGCATCGCGCAGGCTGGTACGAATCAGCATCAGGTTGTGCTGTGGATCGTCGGTGAGCAGGTCCTGGATTTCGTTGCCGATCTCTTCGCTGAGGTCGACGAAACGGCGGTTGAAGTTCTGCCCGCTCTCGGTTTCGTAGCGACCCAAGGGCACGTCCATCAGTACTTGTTCGAGGCCGATGGGATTGGCGACGGGCACCAGCACGATCTCGTGCCGCAGGTGGCCCGACGCTTCGAGTTCGGTCAGGCGCTGCTTGAGGTGCCAGGCGACCAGCATGCCGGGTAGTTCATCGGCGTGCAGGGACGACTGGATATAGATTTTACCGACGGCGTTTTCCGGGCCGAAGTGGAAGCTGTGAATCTTGCGTGCGGTCCCCGGTACTGGGGACCGCAGGTCATGAATCTGGTGGCGCATGTGCGTGAGTGTCCTGGAACAAAAGCCTTAGTGGGTCGGCCCGAGAAAGGCCAGCCAGCGGCGTTCGGCGAGGCGAAAGAGGCCCACCAGTGCAAAGGTGACTGTCAGGTAGATCAATGCGGCGATCCCGAACGACTGGAACGTCATGAACGTCGCCGAGTTGGCGTCCCGGGCAACCTTCAGTACGTCTGGAACGGTCGCGGTGAACGCCACGGTCGTCGAGTGCAGCATCAAGATGACTTCGTTGCTGTAATACGGCAGCGAACGTCGCAACGCTGACGGCATGATCACGTAGGTGTACAGCTTCCAACCGGTCAGGCCGTAGGCCTTGGCCGCTTCGACTTCGCCATGGTTCATGCTGCGAATCGCCCCGGCAAAGATTTCCGTGGTGTAGGCGCAGGTGTTCAAGGCGAAGGCCAGGATCGTGCAGTTCATCGCATCGCGAAAGAAACTGTCGAGGATGGGTTGGGCGCGTACCGCCTCGAGGCTGTAGATGCCGGTGTAGCAGATCAGCAGTTGGATATAGAGCGGTGTGCCACGGAACAGGTAGGTGTAGAACTGCACCGGCCAGCGGACGTAGACCTTGGGCGACACCCGGGCGATGGACAGCGGGATCGACACCAGGAAACCGATCAGCAGCGAGGCGCTGAGCAGCCACAGGGTCATGGCCAGGCCCGTGACGTTGACGCCATCGCTGTAAAGGAACGGTCGCCAGTATTCTTGCAGAAGTTCGATCATCGCACCGCCTCCCGGGCGCCGGCGGCGTAGCGGCGCTCAAGCCATCGCAGGATGAAGTTGGACGCGCTGGTGATCAGCAGATAGATCAGTGCCGCCAGTACCAGGAAGTAAAACAGCTGGTAGGTGCTCTTGCCCGCATCCTGGGCGGCCTTGACCAGGTCGGCCAGGCCGATGATCGACACCAGTGCGGTGGCCTTGAGCATCACCATCCAGTTGTTGCCGATACCTGGCAGGGCAAAACGCATCATTTGTGGGAACACCACGAGGCGAAAGCGCTGACCACGCTTGAGGCCATACGCGGTGGCGGCTTCGACCTGGCCTCGGGGGACCGCGAGGATCGCGCCGCGAAAGGTTTCGGTGAAGTACGCGCCATAGATGAAGCCCAGGGTGATCACCCCGGCGCCGAATGGGTTGATCTCGATGTATTCCCATTCCATGAAGTCGGTAAACGAGGTCAGCCAGGTTTGCAGGCTGTAGAAGATCAGCAGCATCAGCACCAGGTCCGGCACGCCGCGGATCAGCGTGGTGTAGAGCTGGGCAGGGATTCGCAGCAGTTTGACGCTGGACAGCTTGGCACTGGCGCCTAGCAGGCCGAGCAAGACGCTCAACAACAAAGACAGGGCCGACAGCTTGATGGTCATCCAGGTGCCTTGCATCAGCAGTGGGCCAAAGCCCTGCAGGCTGAAGGCGGAGAGCCCCAGATTTTGTAGGAATTGTTCGAACATGAAAGAGGCCTTTGGCAGGAGAAAAGCGCCCATCCGAGACCGGATGGGCGCAGCGCATTATTTGCCGCTGTACAGATTCAGATCGCCAAAGTGTTTTTTCTGGATCTCGGCGTACTTGCCGTCGTCGTGTAACGCTTTGATACCTTTATCCAAAAGTGCCTTCAGGTCTTTGTTACCTTTCTTGATACCGATAGCGGTCTTGGAGGGCAGCAGTTCGCTGTCCACCGGTTTGCTGACTTCGTAGCCTTCACCTTTTGGCGACTTCAGGAAGCCCAGCTCAGCCTGGAGCATGTCCTGGATCGCAGCGTCGAGGCGGCCCGAGGTCAGGTCTGCGTAGACCTGGTCCTGGTTCTGATAGGCCTGGGTCTTGACGCCAGCCTTGTCCAACACGGCCTTGGCGTAGGCTTCCTGGATGGTGCCTTGCTCGTAGCCGACGGTCTTGCCTTTGAGCGAGGCAACGTCTTCGCTCAGGCCCGAGCCCTTCTTGAATACATAGGACGTTGGGCCGGAGAACAGCTCGCTGGAGAAGTCGATGGCTTTTTCGCGGGCTGGGGTAACGGTCATGGAAGAAATCACGCCGTCGAATTTGTTGGCCTTGAGGCCCGGGATCATGCCGTCGAAATCGCTTTCGACCCATTTGCATTTGACCTTCAGCTCTGCGCAGATTGCATTGCCCAGGTCGATGTCGAAACCGACCAGGCTGCCGTCGGCGGCCTTGGACTCAAACGGGGCGTAGGAAGGGTCGACACCAAAACGCAGTTCCTTGTATTCCTTGGCCGTGGCGACGCCAGCAGCCATGCACAACGCCAGTGCAGAAAGGGTCAGCAGTGCTTTTTTCATTATTCAATCCCTAAAACCAATATGAGCGCTTGTGGCGCGTAAGTATTGTTACCGGTGAAGGCGAGAACGGTATGACGGCTTAAAGGTAGCAATTTCCGAACCAGAGTGCCGAACAAGTGTTTTAAAAAGCTTAGGCGCCAGGCAACGGAATGTGATGGTGCGCGGGGATGAGCGTACATCAAAAGATGCACCAGGATAGAGCGAGCTGCTCCTGTGGCGAGGGCGGCCGGGCCCGTGTAGGAGCTGTCGAGTGCAACGAGGCTGCGATCTTTCCCCAGACAATTAAATCGAGAACGAAAGATCAAGATCAAAAGATCGCAGCCTTCGGCAGCTACAGGGTGCAGTCCAGGGGGCGGTGCGAAGTTTCACTAAAGCCCCGTGTCACAGCAGAGAGTCTATTTGCCCGGTACCAGCGTCAGCCGCGTCCTGCCATAGGCACGATCAAAGTTCTGCGATTGCAACGGTAGGCTCTGGTACTGCCCCTTGATCCACGGATCGATGCCGTTGGCATAGTGCGGGCTGGCCGGGTTGCCGGACTGTCCGGCGCCATCCTGGATCATCAACGGTTCGGGCTGGCCGAAGTCAACGATAAGGCGCATGGTCGGTGCCGGGGAGGCAGTGAAATCCTGCCCCCAGGCGAACGCTGCGGTGTTGAGTGTGCTGGCGTCGCCTCCGGCCGGCAGCGGGCCGCGTACGATTTGGCCGTTGCTGTTCTTCCACGCGTAGCGATGCAACTGACCCCACTGCCAAGCCTTGTGGTCACCGCCCAACCGGCTGTCGCCGGCACTGATAGCCGCTGCCAGGCTGCGCGCGAGGATGACGGCCTTGTCTTCTTTCTGGGGTGTGCGCACATCGTCCCAGAATGGGCTGTCTTCGCGCCCCAGCAGATGATCGGCCTGGGCCGAGTAGGACAATTGGCCGTTGGCGACCAGCGCCTTCCACGCCGGGCTGTTGTCCGGGCCCAGTTCGTCGAGGAAAATCTGCTTCATGCTTTCCTGCAGGAACAGCTCATAGAATGCTGCATCGGCGGAGGTCGGGCTGAGCCGGCCATCGAATGCCATCAAGCGGGTATAGGCCTCGCGAGCCTTGGCCCGGTCTGCCACCGGCAGGGTTTCGATCACCTGTTTGAGTGGCTGGGCCATGCCCGGTGCTTCAAAGACGCTCTTGAGCTTGGCCGCGAACGTCGTGCCCTGGTCATATTGCATGGCGCTCAGGCTGCGGGTGTCGTGCTTGCCCGCGCCGGCCAGTTCGGCCATGCGTTCGCCACGCTCCGGTGCGGCCCACGAGTTGGACAGCTGCATGCCATAGCCGTGGGGAATGACCCGTTGATTGGCCGTGCCAAGCCAGCCCTGGGCCGGGTCCTGATCGTAGGGGTGCAGCATGGGGTCGGCGTAACCGTCCCAATCGTAGCGACCATCCCAACCTGGCGACGGTAACAGGCCCTCTCCTTCACGGCGATTCGGATAGCGCCCGGTGACTTGCCAGCCGATGTGGCTGGCGTCGGCAAATATCAGGTTTACCGCCATGGCGCGGATTTCCCGGCTGGCGTCGGAGGCTTTCTCGACGTTCTGCGCCCGGGACAGGTCGAAGAAGGCATCCAGGGTCTTGTCGTCGCTCAAGCTCGGCGCCTGCAAGGCCAGGCCAAAGCCGTTGGCCATGGCCGTGCCCTGGGCGCTGTTGAGCAGCGGGCCGTGACGGGTCTCGAACACCGCTTCACGAATCGGCCGCTGGCCTTTGATGAAATAGGTTTCGTTGCGCACGATTGCTGGCTGCCATTTGCCGTTGACCTCATAGGACAGGCTGTTGCCCTGGCGTCGGATCTTTTCCAGGAACAGGTCCTGGTTGTCCCCCAGTACGCTGCTCATGCTCCAGGCCACTTTGCCGTTGAACCCCGCGAGGATCATCGGGATACCTGCCACGGAAACCCCGGCCGCCTGGTACTTGGGTGCCCGGATCTGTACGGGGATCCACAGCCCCGGCATGCCCAGCGGCCCATGGCTGTCGCTGGCCAACAGGCTCTTGCCGCTACGGCTGCGTTGCGGCGCGATAGCCCAGTGACTCGAAGACGTAGCGCTCAAAAGGTTCAGCTCGACCAACTGGCCGGTGGCCTTGCTGATCTCGTTCAGGCCTGGAACCTGGCCGTTGAGCCGCAAGCCCTGGAGTTTGTCGGCCTCAGCCACGGGCAGTGGTTCGTCCGGATAGGACGGGCTCAGCCAGGCGAGCTTGTCGTGGGTGACGGTCTGGGCCAGTACCAGGCTGGCGATTTCTTCCGGCAGGTTGGCTGACTGGCTGAAATTCAGCAGGCAGAACATCAGCGCCGAGTCTTGCGGCTTCCAGTATTCGGGTTTGTAACCTGTGGCGGCCAGGTCCGACGGCAACTTGTCGCGGTAGCGGAACAGGTAGGCGTTGACCCCGCGGGCATAGACTTCAAAGAAGCGCTTGAGTCGTGGCGAGGACGCCTTGTACAGCTCGTCGGCGTTTTTCCTCAGGTTGACGGCGCGCATGTAGCGGTCGATGTCCAGCTGTTCGGCGCCGGACATCTCTGCCAGGCGCCCCTGGGCCAGCAGGCGCAGGGTGACCATCTGGGTGATGCGATCGCTGGCGTGGACGTAGCCGAGGGTGAACAGGGCGTCATGGAAGCTGTTGCTTTCGATCAGCGGCATGCCCGTGGCGTTGCGCCGGACCGAGACGTTCTGCGCCAGCCCCTTGAGCGGTTGCACGCCGGAAGTCGGTGGGACAGTGTTCTGGGCATTCCAGGTCTGGCATCCGCTCAAACCGAGCACACTGGCCACTGCGGCGGCAACGCCGAGCCGGGGGATAAGGGAAATAGAGGCTGGCGAGGCCATGGCAAAGCTCCTGCGGGAGGGGGGGCACCAATAAAGGCGCTACGTTAGTGAGCAGGAGGGGGCCGCGCAAGCGGGGGCGAGGGTTATTTGTTGGTTTGGCGATGAAAGCCCGGGGCCGAGTCATCGCTTTTACTCGAAGGCTTGCCTGTAGGAAGAGGTGATGATCAAGTGTGAAAGATTCAATGACTGAGAAGAGAAAATCGGCATGGAGCTACAACACAGTGCGGCGCTGATCCTCATCGATCAACAAAAAGGCATCCTTCACCCCAGGCTCGGTCCTCGCAACAACCCCGAGGCAGAGCTGCGCATGCTGGAACTACTGGCTTTATGGCGACACACGGCGCGGCCGGTGATTCACGTCCACCACTTGTCCCGCTCGCCGGACTCGGTGTTCTGGCCGGGGCAGTCGGGCGTGGAGGTCCAGCCACGGTTCGCGCCGCAGGCGGGGGAATGGCTGGTTCAAAAACGGGTGCCAGATGCGTTCAGTGCCACGCGCCTGGAGGAAGATCTACGCAGGGCGGGCATCGGGCAACTGGTGATCGTCGGCGTGTCGACGAACAACTCGGTGGAGTCCACGGCGCGTACGGCCGGTAACCTGGGATTCGACACGTGGGTGGTTGAGGATGCCTGCTTTACCTTCGACAAGAGCGATTACTTCGGTAACGCCCGTTCGGCTGCCGACGTGCATGCCATGTCCCTGGGCAACTTGCAGGGTGAGTATGCGACGGTGGTCGCGGTGAAGCAGATTTTGGAGGCGGGCTGATACATAAGCAGTGAATGTGCTGGCCTCATCGCGAGCAGGCTCGCGCCCACATTGATTCGGCGATCATTGGTATCGCCTCACCGCAAATCCCCTGTGGGAGCGGGCTTGCTCGCGATGATGGTCTAACAGGCGAAAAAGTTTTTCGCCCGGACCCTCAAGCTCCGTGGCACTTCTTGAATTTCTTGCCATTGCCGCACGGGCAAGGGTCGTTGCGGCCGACATCTTTCAGGGCGTTGCGCACCGGTTCCTGGTGGGCGTGGCCGCAGTTCGGACCGTGGACATGGTCGTGGTCATGATCGTGATGATGGTCGTGATCGTGGTTGCAATCAGGGCCATGGACGTGGGGTTGTTGGGTCATCGGGGTTACTCCGCAATAAAATCGGCGGCGATTATCACGCCATTGCGTTCCAGGTGCACGTAGTGAGCGATGAATAATCCGGTTTCCAGCGCACCTTCCAGACGATAGGGGATCTGTTTTCGGGGTTTCTCCAGCAACTTCACCACGTCCCGCACCTGCGGCCACAGGTTGGTACGGATCGGCACCTTGAAGTAGGCGCTGAGCCGGGGGCTCACGGTGAACCAATGTTCATGCTCACCTTCGGTCAGCAACAGATCACCCAGGTGGAGGCGGTACGTCAGGCCGCGAACGGTCAGGTCGCTGTCGCCGGGGTTATCGACGCGAAAATGCAGCATGAACTTCTGTTCCAGCAGTCGGGCCCGCACCACTTCGACCTTGACCAGATGCACTTGTGGTTCAGGGGCTTCTTCACCTTGCCAGGACGCGCAACTGCCGAGCCCGACGAACAGCAGCAGGCAGGTGATGCGCAGCAAGAGTGATGTGGGGGTCATGTCCGAGCCTCTGGTCTACCCCCAGTCTAGCCCTATGGGCCGATGGACGGGTGTCGGACATTTGCGAAATCAACGATTGAAGTAGCCGGCGCAGCACTTTTTGAATTTATGCCCACTGCCGCACGGACAGCCGTCGTTGCGGCCCGCCTTGACTGGCACGGTCGGGTCGATGAAGTACCAGCGCCCGGTGTTCTGCACGAACGAAGACTGTTCACGGTGGCTGTGCTCACCCTGGCCGTCATGCCAGCGTGCCGTGAACGTGACAAAGGCGTGTTCCGGTTGACCGCCGAGCACTTCGCTGCTTTCCACTTCCAGCCCCAGCCAGGTGCTGGTGGCGCTCCACTCGCTGATCGACTGGCGATCGAGACCAGGCTGCTGGGCGGGCAGGGTGGTGGCGACCAGATAATCCACCAGGCCCAGCACATAGGCGCTGTAGCGCGAGCGCATCAAGGCTTCGGCGCAGGGCGCCGGGTGACCGTTGTGGTAGTGGCCGCAGCAGGCGTCCAGTGAATTGCCACTGCCGCAGGGGCAAATGGGTGTGTGCAGGCTTGTGTTCACGGTTACCACCAATATTTTCCAAAATTTTCCGGGTTGGCCCAAAAGCGCGAGTTGAGCCAGTCGGGGACTTGTTTGTATTCAAGCAGATCGTAGGTAAACAGTGTCAGTACCTGATCTTCGCGCTGGAATCGTTCGCTGGCTTGCAGGGCCAGGGAAAAAAAGTCCGTCTCTTGCCAGCCGCAGGCGTTGAGGTCTGTCAGTACGGCGATGCGGCTGGCATTGAGATTGCGGATGCCACCCAACAGGTTCAGACCCTCGCGCTTGGGCAAATGCTCCAGGCAATCGAGCGCCAGAGCCAGGTCAAAACGCCGCGCCGCGACGTCCGCCGGCAGCGCGCCGGGGCCGACGTGGACCACTTCGGTGTCGGGATGGGCCTGCTGGAATGCTTCGAGCGCGGGAAAGCCGCTGGCACCGATCAATAGCAGTTTTTGCGGGGCATAACGGTCAAGCACGGCCGCCAGGGCTTGCTGGGGCGTACGCGCAGAAATGGCAACGGTCATCGAAGTTCCTCTGTCAGAACCACCACGATAGCCTGCCCGGACATCGTGGCCTAGAGCGGTTTGTCCCCTGAACGTGCGGAATCTTCGCAAACACGGGGCGAAAACCCGCGATTGCTCAGGCTGGCGCAGATTCGAAGACGGGTCTTTACTCCCCTGAATCGGCGACAAGCCGATCCCTCAAGGAGAAAACCCGATGAGCATAGTTCGGACAGCGTTACCCCTGGTTCTGCTAACCAGTGTGTTGACTGGTTGCGCAGGTTTGCAGAAAACCGACTGGCCGACCTGTGCCGCCGTCGGCGGTGTGATCGGCGCAGGCTTGGGCGCCACCGAAAGTACTTCCTGGGCCGGCGGCGGCGCGTTGTTCGTCGGTGGCATGGCGGCGGCTTATTGCTGGGTGCACGGCGATGGCGATGAAGACGGCGATGGCGTGCCGGACAGCCGCGACAAGTGCCCGGGCACACCGAAGGGCGTGCAGGTCGATGCCGACGGTTGCCCACCACCGGCACCACCGCCGATGGCTGAAGAGCCTCCAATGGTCAAGGAAGAAACCATCGTGATCCGCGACGTGCACTTTGAGTTCAACAAAGCCACGCTGACCCCAGTCGACAAGGATGTGCTGAGCACGGTTGCCACCCGGCTGAAACAGGAAACGTCCACCGCGCAATTGCGGGTCTCCGGTCATACCGACAGTGTCGGCAGCGATGCCTATAACCAACGGTTGTCGGAGAAACGGGCCAACTCGGTGGTGCAATACCTGGTTGAAAATGGCGTACCGCGTGCCAGTTTCGTCTCGGTGTCCGGCGCCGGAGAAAGCCAGCCGGTGGCCGATAACAACACCGCCGACGGCCGCGCGATGAACCGTCGCACGGAAATCAAGATAAACCGCTGAACCCCTCGCCATCCGAGGCTTGTGGAGTTGCGGATGCGGGTCTTTACTCCTGTGTGACCGGTATGGGCCGGTGACACAGGAGCCTTCACTATGAACGTTCTAATCAGGGCCGCCTTACCGGTACTGCTGGCGAGCAGTCTGTTGTCCGGTTGCGCCACTCACAGCGACGGTAGTGCACCTCTCAATCAACGCACCTGGCCAATCTGTAGCCTGATCGGCGGCTTGGTCGGCGGTGGGTTGGGGGCCATTGAAAGCAGCGGCTGGGCTGCCGGCGGCGCCGCGCTGGGGCTACTGGGCGGTGGTTTGATCTGCTACGCCCAGGATGGCGATGAAGACGACGACGGGGTGTTCGACCGCCGCGACCGTTGTCCCGATACGCCGGCCAATACCCCGGTCGAGCACCACGGTTGCCCGGTGCCGCAATACCCGGCCAGCGCCCCACCCGTGGAGCCTGAAGCACCGGCTAGCGAGGTCATCACCCTCAACGATGCCGGCAAGGTACTCTTCGATTTCGACAAATCCGACCTCACCGCAGAAGCTCGAAGCGAGCTCGATGGGCTGATGGGTAAGCTCAGCCATGTCAATGTCGCCAGTATCCGGGTGGTGGGTCACACCGACAGTGTCGGCACTGATGCCTATAACCAGGGGCTGTCTGAGCGTCGGGCCAGCAGTGTCGTGGAGTATTTGCTGAGCCAGGGGCTGCCCCCCGACAAACTCACCAGCGAAGGCAAAGGCGAAAGCGAGCCGGTGGCCGACAATGAGACCGACGAAGGGCGGGCGCAAAACCGTCGGGTTGAACTGCATATCCAGCGTTGAGGCTCAGGCCAGGGCTGCCGGTTCGTCGGGGAGGCGATCCGGGGGCCGGGGCTTGGGTTAGATTAAATTTGCCTGGCCCTCTGGCTTATCCTGCGTGCAAGCCGTTACTGTGCGCGCAAAGAATAATTCCCGATCAGGGGGGCGTATGAAGGTGTTTTGGGGGCTGGGGCGCTTGCTGACCTTGCTGTTCTGGCTGGTGCTGCTGGTCAATCTGGTCGTGCCGTTCGTCCATCCGCTGCATTTGTTGGTCAACGTCGCCGGCGCTTTTTTGCTGGCGCTCCATCTGCTGGAACTGCTGTTGTTCAGGGCCAGTTTCCGTGGCCGCCTCGCGCCTGGTAGTGATCGCCTCAGAGTGCTGCTGTTCGGTATCTTTCACTTGCAAACCCTCCCGACTGCGCCAGAGGCTTCCCATGCGTAAATTGTGTCTGCTCGCCGCACTCGTATGCCCATGGGCTTCGGCCCAGGTGGTCCAGGTCGAAAGCCATTCGTTGATGCGCCTGCCCAACACCACCAGCACCCTGGCCCTTGAACGATTGGATGTGGCTGACTACGGCACGCTGCTGGTGCCTTCCAATGTCACCGAACTGACCATCGACCAATTGCACCTGGGGCGTGAAGCACGGATCGCCATCGTGCCGGCTCAGCAGGTATTGCAAATGAAAGTGGCCCAGGCCGAGCTGGCCGAGGGCAGCCAGATCACTTCACGCGGCGCACGGGGTACTTACACCAAGGCCGCGCGGCCGGGGCGCGATCTCAATCTGCAGTTCAAGGTGTTGAATGCGCCGTTGTTGTCGGTGGACGCCCGTGGCGGCACTGGTGCGCCGGGTTACGTCGGCCTTGACGGTGCCAATGGCCAGGCGCCGGGTTGCACCTGGGGCTCGGCCGGTCGCGGGGCCGACGGCAGCAATGGCAGCGATGGCCAGCCGGGTGCGGCCGGTGCGCTGGTACGCCTAGCGCTGCCCCGCGCCTACCCTGCCGAACAGGTCAAGGTGACGGTGGACGGCGGTGCCGGCGGCGCGGCGGGGCCTGGCGGTAAACCTGGGGCGGGGGGCAAGGCCAAGGGCTGCCTGGTCTATACCGCTGACGGCGGCAAAAGCGGCCGTCCTGGTGCTGACGGTCAGCCTGGGCCCGCCGGAGCGGCGGGGACGGTGACGGTGCAGCGGTTCTGAACGTATGGCGAACATAATGTGTGCGGGCTTGCTCGCGAAGAGGGCGTGTCAGGTTAATCAGCATTGACTGACCCACTGCCTTGGCGAGCAAGCCCGCTCCCACAAGTTCTGTGTGATGCCGACGTTTTTCAGAACATCGGTCGCGCCGCGCCAATCGCCACCACCAGCAACCCGATCAACAGGTTGATCCCTACCAGCCTGCGAATCTTCCCCAGCACCGCCGCACCCACCGGCCAGTCCTGCGCCGTCACGGCATTACGCAATGCCGGCAGTTGCAGGCCCTGGATGCGGATAAACAGCGCTGTCATCACTACATACAACCCCATCATCACTTGCACATAACGCGGCGCGGTTTCGAAACCGGCGAAGCGCAGATGGATCAGGCCTATGCCGCTGATCGGCAAAAGCACCACCGCCACCCAGACCCAGACGAAAAAACGCTGAAACACTTCTACCCACAACTTGAGCCGGGCAGGGCCCTCAAGCGCCGTCATTGCGGCGGGGCGCAGGATCATCCAGGCGAAGAACATACCGCCGACCCAGATCAGGGCCGCCAGTAGATGCAGGGTGTAGATGAGGGCAAAGGGTGTCATTGGGTTACTCCGTTCTGCGCAGGATTCATTAGCGGGGTATGATAGCCGCCGATCCGAACCACTGAAAATTTATCCAGCGTTTTTAGCGCCCGACCATTCATGATCAGCACCGAACTCAAAACCACTATCCAGGGCGCCTATTCGCGTTTTCTCGAAGCCAAGAGCCTCAAGCCGCGATATGGCCAGCGCCTGATGATTGCCGAAGTGGCAAAAGTCCTGGGTGACATCGACACCGACGACGAAGGCCGACGCAGTGGCGAGCCCGCCGTCGTGGCAGTGGAGGCCGGTACGGGTACCGGCAAGACCGTGGCCTACAGTCTGGCGGCGATTCCCACCGCCAAGGCCGCCGGCAAACGCCTGGTGATCGCCACGGCCACCGTCGCCCTGCAGGAGCAGATCGTCTACAAGGACCTGCCCGACCTGATGCGCAACAGCGGGCTGAACTTCACATTCGCGCTGGCCAAGGGCCGTGGGCGCTACATGTGCCTGTCCAAGCTCGATATGTTGCTCCAGGAAGGCCACGCGCAGACCGCCACGGCCCAGTTGTTCGAAGAAGAAGGCTTCAAGATCGAAGTCGATGAGGCCAGCCAGAAGCTGTTCACCAGCATGATCGAGAAGCTGGCCGGCAATAAATGGGACGGCGACCGCGACAGCTGGTCCACGGCCCTGGAAGACGCCGACTGGTCCCGCCTGACGACCGACCATAGCCAGTGCACCAACCGGCATTGCCCGAACTTCGGCCAGTGTGCCTTCTACAAGGCCCGCGAAGGCATGGGCAAGGTCGATGTCATCGTCACCAACCACGACATGGTGCTGGCCGACCTGGCCCTGGGCGGTGGTGCGGTGCTGCCGGATCCGCGCGACACGATCTACGTGTTCGACGAAGGCCATCACCTGCCGGACAAGGCCATCGGCCATTTCGCCCATTACACCCGGCTGCGCTCCACCGCCGACTGGCTGGAAACCACCGCCAAGAACCTCACCAAACTGTTGGCCCAGCATCCATTGCCGGGTGACCTGGGCAAGTTCATCGAGCAAGTGCCGGAGCTGGCGCGGGAAATCAAGACGAACCAGCAGTTCATGTTCACCGCTTGCGAGCAAGTGGCCGACTTCAAGCCCGGCGAAGACGTCGAGGGCCGCGAGCGGCCACGCCACCGGTTTGTCGGCGGGGTGATTCCCGAGCACATGCGCGAAATGGGCATCGAACTCAAGAAAGGTTTCGCACGCCTGACCGACTTGTTCACGCGCCTGACCGAGCTGCTCAAGGAAGGCATGGATGGCGAGGTCAACATCGGAATCGCCAGCAACCAGGCCGAGGAGTGGTACCCGCTGTTTGGCAGCCTGTTGTCCCGCTCACAAGGCAACTGGGAACTGTGGACGGCCTTCACCGCCGAAGACCCGGAAGACAACCCGCCAATGGCGCGGTGGTTGACCCTGGCCGAAAGCGGTTCGCTGTTCGATATCGAGGTCAATGCCAGCCCGATCCTGGCGGCGGAAATGCTGCGTCGCAACCTGTGGAACGTGGCCTACGGCGCGCTGGTAACCTCCGCCACGTTGACCGCGCTGGGCACGTTCGACCGTTTTCGCATGCGCGCTGGCCTGCCGAAGAAAGCGGTGACCGCTGTGGTCCCGAGCCCCTTCCACCACGCTGACGCCGGCGTGCTGCGGGTGCCGGATCTCAAGGCCGACCCACGAGATGCCGCCGGCCATACTGCGGCGATCATCCGTGACCTGCCGGAACTGGTGGAGGGCTCACGGGGCACCCTGGTGCTGTTTTCCTCGCGCAAACAGATGCAGGACGTGTTCGACGGCCTTGACCGTGACTGGCGCAAGCAGGTGTTCATCCAGGGCAATCTGTCGAAGCAGGAGACCCTGAACAAGCACAAGGCGCGGGTCGACGGCGGTGATTCCAGCGTGCTGTTCGGCCTGGCGAGTTTTGCCGAAGGCGTGGACTTGCCGGGTGCCTATTGCGAGCACGTGGTGATCGCCAAGATTCCGTTCTCGGTCCCTGATGACCCGGTGGAGGCCGCGCTGGCTGAGTGGATCGAAGCCCGCGGTGGCAACCCGTTCATGGAAATCTCCGTACCGGACGCTTCGCTGAAGCTGGTCCAGGCGTGTGGCCGCTTGCTGCGCACCGAAGAAGACCGCGGCACCATCACCTTGCTCGACCGCAGGCTGGTAACCCAGCGCTACGGCAAGGCGATCCTCAACGCGCTGCCGCCGTTTCGGCGGGAGATTTCCTGATACGTGCAATGACTTGCCGTGGCGAGGGAGCTTGCTCCCGCTGGAGGCTGTAGGAGCTGGCGAAGCCTGCGATCTTTTGATTTTGATCTTTCGCTTGAGATTCAAGTGTCTGGGGAAAGATCGCAGCCTCGTTGCACTCGACAGCTCCTACGACGCAGTCCAGCGGGAGCACGCTCCCTCGCCACAAAGGCCGGCGCCAGTGCGGTCAGCCGTCTTTCAGCGGTTCCCAAAACCCTTAATGGCTGAAACAATACCAGCCACCTTAAAAGTGTTTGTTTCAAGGGAGTTACGGGTGCAGATTCAAGGCCATTATGAACTTCAGTTCGAGGCGGTGCGTGAAGCGTTCGCGGCGCTGTTCGATGATCCCCAGGAGCGCGGCGCGGCGTTGTGCATCCAGGTGGGTGGCCGCACGGTGATCGATCTGTGGGCCGGTACCGCCGACAAGGATGGCCATGAAGCCTGGCACAGCGACACCATCGCCAACCTGTTTTCCTGCACCAAGACCTTCACCGCCGTCACCGCCCTGCAACTGGTGGCCGAAGGCAAGTTGCAGCTGGATGCCCCGGTAGCCCGCTATTGGCCCGAGTTTGCCGCAGCCGGCAAGCAATCCATTACCCTGCGCCAGTTGCTCTGCCATCAGGCCGGGCTGCCGGCGCTAAGTGAATTGCTGCCGCCCGAAGCGCTTTATGACTGGCAAACCATGGTCGATGCCCTAGCCGCCGAAACACCTTGGTGGACGCCGGGCGAGGGCCACGGTTATGCCGCGATCACCTATGGCTGGCTGATCGGCGAGCTGCTGCGCAGGGCCGATGGGCGTGGCCCGGGTGAGTCCATCGTGGCTCGCGTTGCCAAGCCGTTGGGCCTGGATTTTCATGTTGGTCTGGCCGACGAGGAGTTTCATCGTGTGGCCCACATCGCCCGTGGCAAAGGGAACGTCGGCGATGCCGCGGCCCAACGCCTGTTGCAGGTGACGATGCGCGAACCCACGGCCATGACCACCCGGGCCTTCACCAACCCGCCGTCGATCATGACCAGCACCAACAAACCGGAGTGGCGGCGCATGCAGCAACCGGCGGCCAATGGCCACGGCAACGCCCGCAGCCTGGCCGGGTTCTATGCGGGGCTGCTGGACGGCAGCCTGTTGGAAGGTGAAATGCTCGACGAACTGACTCGCCAGCACAGCTTTGGCGAGGACAAGACTTTGTTGACCCAGACCCGTTTCGGCCTGGGTTGCATGCTCGACCAGCCGGATGTGCCGAATGCGACTTTCGGCCTCGGCCCACGGGCGTTCGGTCATCCAGGGGCCGGGGGCTCCACGGGGTTTGCCGACCCGGAGCATGATGTGGCTTTTGGCTTCGTGACCAACACGCTCGGACCTTTTGTATTGATGGATCCGCGTGCGCAGAACCTTGCGAGGGTACTAGCCACTTGTCTATAAAACGCCATTGAAGGCGGCGGGCACCGGAACCTCGTGGCCTTTCCAGTTTCCAAACGACTGTTTATGCGGCCAAAACATGGCCTTGTTTTTTCATTTAGATCATTTTGTGGATATCCAATGTCATCGAATAAAACCCTCGCTCTGGCGCTGTGTTTCGCTATCACCGGTTGCGCACAAACCCCACAAAATGATGCCGAGGGCGGCGGTAGCTGGTGGTCGTTCGGTTCTTCCGACAAGGTGGTGGCCAAGGAAACGGCGCCAGCGGCGCCTCTGAAAACGGCCGCCGTCGCACCGCAAGCCAAGGCGCAGAGCGCTACCCACGGGTGGTGGCCGTTCTCTTCCGATGATGCGGCCGATGTTGCGAAGAAAGATGCCGCCAAGTCCCAAGACAAGCCTGATGCCAAGGCGCCGACCGTTGCCAAGGCCAAGGCCAAGGCCAAGGCCAAGGCCAAGGCCAAGGCCGAAGCCGAAAGCAACGGCAAGTGGTGGTGGCCGTTTGGTGGCAAGGATCAGGAAACCGCCAAAGCGGTGCCGATGCCTGATCCGAAAGTCACCCAGGCCTGGCTCGACGACTACGAGCCAAAGTTGCGCAAGGCTGTCCAGGACAGCAAGCTCGAACTGTCGCGCCGCGACAACGTGTTGGTGGTCACCGCACCGGTGGACGGCTCCTTCAACCCGGACCGCCCAGCCATGCTGCTGCCCGTGATCCTAGGGCCGTTCACCCGGGTGGCGAAGATCCTTGAAGCCGACCCCAAGGCCGCCGTACTGATCCTCGGTCACGCCGATACCTCGGGTGCCGCACCTGCGAACCTGAAGCTCAGCCAGGAGCGTGCCCAGTCCGTGGCGGCGATTTTCCGTCTCAGCGGTCTGCAACGTGATCGCCTGATGCTGCGCGGCATGGGCGCAGTGGCGCCACGTGCGGCCAATGACAGTGTGCAAGGGCGTGCCTTGAACCGTCGCGTGGAACTGCTGGTCACACCGGCCAACACCATGGTTGCGCTGCTGAGCAAATACAACATGCCGGCCCCTGCGCCAGTGAGGCTGGTGGCGGTCCAGGACGTGAAGCCCGTGGCCCAGGCTCCAGCACCTGCGGCAAAAAAAGCCGTGACCCCAACCAGCAAAAAAGCACCGGCCAAGAAAGCCGTGGCCAAGGCGCCTGCCAAGAAAGCTCCAGCCAAGGCCACTACCCCTGCGAAGAAAACCCAACCGGCCAAAGCCACCACCGGTGCCAAGAAAGTCGCGGCCGCCGGCACCCCCAAGCAGTGATGGGCTAACCACAAGGAACGCGCCATGACCCAACCGCTGGCAGATATGCGCCGCGACTACACCCGCGATGGCTTGACCGAGGCACAAGCCCCGGCCGAGCCGTTTGCACTGTTCCACCAATGGTTTGCCGACGCGGTGAAAACCGAGCAGGTCCCGGTGGAGGCCAACGCCATGACCCTGGCAACGGTGGATGCTCAAGGGCGCCCGCACTGCCGAATCCTGCTGCTCAAGGGCCTGGACACCCTGGGCTTCACGTTCTTCACCAACTACGACAGTGCCAAGGGCCAGCAACTGGCCGCGAATCCATTCGCGGCCATGACGTTTTTCTGGCCAGCCCTGGAGCGTCAGGTGCGCATCGAGGGCAAAGTGGTGAAGGTCACCGCGCAGGAGTCGGACGCCTATTATCAGGTTCGCCCGCTAGGTAGCCGTCTCGGCGCCTGGGCTTCACCCCAGAGCCGGGTAATTGCAGGGCGTGGTGAGCTGGACGACCTGCTCAAGGCCACCGAGCAACGTTTCAGTGACAGCCAACCGCATTGCCCGGAACATTGGGGTGGTTATCGTTTGCTGCCCGAGCGCATCGAGTTCTGGCAGGGTCGTCCGAGCCGCCTGCACGATCGCCTCAACTACCGCCTGCAGGGGGCGAACTGGACGTGCGAGCGTCTGGCGCCTTAGCTTCGGGGTAACCTGCCGCAGCGGTTTTAAGCCATTGCGGCAAGTCCCGGCGCTTGACCCCTTGCTCCCGGGCGCGGGTCAATTGTTGCAGCATGTAGGTCTTCTTCTGCTCATCCTGCCCCGCCAGGGACAGCGCCAGGTCGCGGTCCATCCAGTGTTTGATTCGTACGTACAGCCACCAGTGGAAGTACAAACCGGCCACGGTGACCGCGACGATGATGAAATAATCCATGAAAGATCCCCGGGTTGATGACGCAGGTTTCGGAAATTGGCGCTACTGTTTGGTGAATTTTTCGGGTGCACCTGTATCCCACCTGTATGAAAACAATTTTATCCCGGCGAGGCCGTGACAGGCGTCAAGCTGCGGAGTTTAATGAATCCCTGTCTTCTGGAGTTGATGCTATGCGTAAGTCTGTTTTGCTGGTTGCTTCCTTTTCCACGATGGCGATGTTGCTCACTGGTTGTCAGTCGAGCCTGACCGGTGACTCCTACTCCCGTGACGAAGCGCGTCGCGTGCAGACGATTCGCATGGGGACCATCGAATCCTTGCGTCCGGTCAAGATCGAAGGCACCAAGACCCCGATCGGCGGTGCAGCCGGTGCGGTGGTGGGTGGTGTCGGCGGCAGTGCCATCGGTGGTGGCCGTGGCAGCATTGTCGCTGCTGTGATCGGCGCGGTAGCTGGTGGCCTGATTGGTTCTGCTACTGAAGAAGGTCTGACCCGTACCCAGGGCGTGGAAATCACCGTTCGTGAAGATGACGGTAGCATGCGTGCCTATGTGCAGCAGGTTCAGGAGAACGAGGTGTTCCGTGTGGGTGAGCGGGTTCGTATTTCCACTGTGGGTGGTACGAGTCGCGTATCGCACTAAGCTTGGTTAGGTAAGAGAAAAAACGGCGCTTGTTCCTGAATGGGAACGCGCCGTTTTTTATGGCTTCGTTTCGGGGGACGGGGTGTATATCCGTTACCGCAGCAACGGATATGCACACCCCTCCTGGCAGCCAGGAGTCAGCCAGGCAATGCAGGCTGCTTGCGACTGGCCGCCGCCGTCACCGCATAACCGAGCAACGCCGCCAGGATCGAACCAGTGAGAATCCCCATCCGGTCCATACCGGCGTAGTCACTTACGCCTGGCTCGAACGCCAGGGACCCGACGAACAGGCTCATGGTGAACCCGATACCGCACAGGATCGCCACACCCAATACCTGGCCCCAGTTGGCGCCTAGGGGCAGGCTGGCGATGCCGATTTTCACGGCCAGCCAGGTCAGGCCGAAGACGCCGACGGTCTTGCCCAGCAACAGGCCAATGGCAATGCCCATTGGCACATGATGGGTGAAGCTTTCGACGGTGACGCCGCTCAGGGATAGGCCTGCGTTGGCGAAGGCGAACAGCGGCAGGATGCCATAGGCCACCCAGGGATGCAGCGCATGTTCCAGACTCAGCAGCGGCGAAGTCTCGGCGTTTTTCGTGCGCAGCGGGATGCAGAACGCCAGGGTCACCCCGGCTAGGGTGGCATGGACACCGCTCTTGAGCACGCAGACCCACAGAATCAAGCCGACAAGCATGTAGGGCCCTAGCTTGACCACGCCCATCCGATTCAACGCCACCAGCGTGGCGATGCAGGTTGCCGCCAGTATGAGCGACAGGGTGGACAGGGCGCCGGAGTAAAAGATCGCGATGATGATAATGGCGCCCAGGTCGTCGATGATCGCCAGGGTCATCAGGAACAGCTTGAGCGACACCGGTACCCGCTTGCCGAGCAAGGCCAGCACGCCGAGGGCGAACGCGATGTCGGTGGCCGTCGGAATAGCCCAGCCGGAGAGGGCGGGGGGATTGTCGCGGTTGAGGAACCAGTAGATCAGCGCCGGCACCACCATGCCGCCAATCGCCGCCGCACCCGGCAAGACGATTTGCGACGGTTTCGACAGTTGCCCGCCGAGGACCTCTCGCTTGACTTCGAGGCCGATGAGCAGGAAGAACATCGCCATCAGGCCGTCGTTGATCCACAGCAACAAGGGCTTGGCGATCTTCAACGCGCCGACCTGGGCGACCACCGGGGTGTCCAGCAGGCCGTTATACAGCCAGGACAGCGGCGAATTATTGATGGCCAGGGCCAGCAGGGCGGCGGCGATCAGCAGTAGGCCACTGGCAGCCTCCAGTTGGAAAAAACGGGTCAGAGAATTGCGTAGAGCCACGATCGCTCTCCATTCATTGAATCAAAAAGATGGCACACCCTAACTCGTACTGTTAGTTGTTAAAACAAAAGTTATATTCTTTTTTGTTATATATCGTTACAACGCCTGCTCCACGCAGTCGGGCAGTTATGGGCCATATTGGACCTTAGCTGTACCTGTGCGCGATGTCGGTTTTTTCCTAAGCTTGCGACTGGTTTTCCGAGACCAAGTTGCACCTGCATGACCATCAGGTTTCCCCGCGTCGAACCGAGCCAGTGAGAAAACACCATGAATGACCATCGCCAGTGGGTGCGCGAAGCGATCCGCATCATCGAGGCTGACTTCCAGCGCAGCGCCGATACCCACCTGATTCCGCTGCCGCTGCCTGGCCTGCCGGGCATCGAACTGTATTTCAAGGATGAGTCCAGCCATCCCACCGGCAGCCTCAAGCACCGACTGGCTCGTTCGCTGTTTCTCTACGCGTTGTGTAACGGTTGGCTCAAGCCCGGTGCGCCGGTGATCGAGGCTTCCAGCGGCTCGACGGCGATTTCCGAGGCTTATTTCGCCAGGTTGCTGGGCTTGCCGTTCATTGCAGTGATGCCGGCGACCACCTCCCGGGAAAAAATCGCACAGATCGCTTTCTATGGCGGCCAGAGTCATCTGGTGGACGATCCCACGCAGATATACGCCGAGTCCGAACGCCTGGCCCGCGAGCATGATGGGCATTTCATCGACCAATTCACCTATGCCGAGCGCGCCACGGACTGGCGGGCCAACAACAATATTGCCGAGTCGATCTTCCAGCAGATGCGCTTCGAGCGGCACCCGGAGCCGAGCTGGTTGATTTCAAGCCCCGGCACTGGCGGCACCACCGCCACCCTGGGGCGCTACGTGCGTTATCGCCAGCACGGTACCCGCGTGCTGTGTGCTGACGCCGAGCGTTCGGTGTTCTTCGACTATTACCGCAGCGGCGATGCCAGCCTGCGCCTGGATTGCGGTTCACGCATCGAAGGCATCGGCCGGCCACGGGTCGAAGCGTCGTTCTTGCCGAAAGTCATCGATGCGATGGTCAAGGTCCCGGACGCCTTGTCATTGGCGGCCATGCATTACCTGGCCCTACGCTTGGGACGACGGGTCGGCGGGTCCACCGGTACCAATCTGATCGGCGCACTCATGGCGGCCCGGCAGATGGTGGATGCGGGAGAGTCGGGGTCGATCGTGGCGATTTTGTGTGATGGTGGTGAGCGCTACGCCACGACCTATTACGACCCAGCGTGGCTCAAGGCCCAGGGGTATGAGCTGAGTGGGCTGATGGACATCGTGGCGGCGTGTGTGGAACGGGGCGAGGCGCTGCCGGAGAGTGTGTTGCGGGCCAATATCTGACCCCGAAGACACTGAGGTTTTTTGTGGGAGCGGGCTTGTGTGGGAGCTGGCTTGCCCGCGATAGCATCACCTCGGTTCACCTGATAGACCGAGTTGCTTGCATCGCGGGCAAGCCCAGCTCCCACAAAGGCTCTCCCACAGTGGGGAGGTGTCAGGCCTCGAGGCCGAGGATATCCCGCGCCACCGCCTCGGCAATCCGGATCCCGTCCACGCCCGCCGACAGGATCCCGCCAGCATAACCGGCGCCTTCTCCGGCCGGGAACAGGCCCTTGACGTTCAGGCTCTGCAGCGATTCGTTGCGGGTAATGCGCAGGGGCGATGAGGTGCGGGTTTCGATGCCGGTCAGCACGGCGTCGTGCAGCGAGTAACCGCGAATCTGTTTCTCGAACGCCGGCAAGGCTTCGCGGATGGCTTCGATGGCGAAATCCGGCAGAGCCAGGGCCAAGTCACCCAGGGACACCCCTGGCTTGTAGGACGGTTCGACGCTGCCCAGTGCTGTAGACGGCTTGCCAGCGATGAAATCACCCACCAGTTGCGCCGGGGCCTCGTAATTGCTGCCGCCGAGTACGTAAGCGTGGGATTCCAGGCGCTCCTGCAACTCGATCCCGGCCAGCGGGCCACCCGGATAATCCACTTCCGGGGTAATGCCGACGACGATGCCGGAGTTGGCGTTACGCTCGTTGCGCGAATACTGGCTCATGCCGTTGGTCACGACGCGGTTCGGCTCGGACGTCGCGGCCACCACGGTGCCGCCCGGGCACATGCAGAAGCTGTACACCGAACGACCATTCTTGGCGTGGTGCACCAGCTTGTAGTCGGCGGCCCCAAGTTTCGGGTGGCCGGCATACTTGCCCAGGCGCGCGCTGTCGATCAGCGATTGCGGGTGTTCGATACGGAAACCCACCGAGAACGGCTTGGCTTCCATGTACACGCCGTGGCTGTGGAGCATGCGGAAGGTGTCCCGGGCACTGTGGCCCAGAGCCAGGATCACATGTTTCGAATGAATCTGTTCGCCGCTGGCCAGTTCGACGCCGAGCAGTTGGCCGTCCTCGATCAGCACATCGGTGACCCGCTGCTGGAAGCGCACTTCGCCGCCCAGGGCGCGAATCTGCTCACGCATGGTTTCCACCACACCTGTCAGACGGAACGTGCCGATGTGCGGCTTGCTGACATAGAGGATTTCTTCCGGCGCACCGGCCTTGACGAATTCGTGCAGAACCTTGCGACCAAGGAATTTCGGATCCTTGATCTGGCTGTAGAGCTTGCCGTCGGAAAACGTCCCGGCGCCGCCTTCACCAAATTGCACGTTGGATTCGGGGTTGAGCACGCTTTTGCGCCACAGGCCCCAGGTGTCCTTGGTGCGCTGGCGCACTTGCGGGCCACGCTCGAGGATGATCGGCTTGAAGCCCATCTGCGCCAGCAATAGGGCGGCGAAGATCCCGCACGGGCCGAAGCCGACCACGATCGGCCGCTCGCTCAGGTCAGCCGGTGCCTGGCCCACCACTTTATAGCTGACATCCGGCGCCTCGTTGACGTTACGGTCATCGGCGAACTTGCGCAGCAGGCTGGCTTCGTCGCGTACCGTCAGATCGATGGTGTAGATGAAGCACAGTTCGGAGGATTTCTTGCGCGCGTCGTAGCTGCGCTTGAACAAGGTGAAGTCGAGCAGGTCATCGCTGGCGATGCCCAGGCGCTGCACGATGGCGGGGCGCAGGTCTTCTTCTGGGTGGTCGATCGGCAGCTTGAGTTCGGTGATTCGTAACATGGTGGGATCCGGTTCGCGGGATGCACAACTGCACCAGGGCGTGAACCGGCGATTATAAGCCAAAACCGGCGAATCAGTCGTTGCGTGCGCCACCGAAGTAGGCGCAGCCACGCTGGACCTGGCCATTGACCCGCAGTTCGGCGCTCATGTGCTGCACACTGCCGTTGACGCTGTCGACGCAGCGCTGAGCGGCCACCCAGAGCTCGACCTTCTGGCCGTTGGCTTCGGTGCTGAGATTGAAGCGGCCATCGCCCAGTTGTTCTTCAAGGTAAGGCACCGCCAGCGTCGGTTCGCCTTCACGCTCAAGCACCATGCCCTTGCCGCTGGCCTTGAGGTTCCATTCCGGGCCGTGACCGGCGGCACGCAAGACCAATCGTTTGAAATTAACGTCCTCGCAAGCGCTGCCCGAGCGCTCCAGGCGATACAACTGCTCCAGGTCCAACTGGCTGTCGGTGCCAGCCACTGTGCTGGAGACGATAGGGCCGCGCACATCGGCAAACAGTTTGCCCTGGTCATCGGCCAGACCGGCGGCCTGCTGCAGCACGCTGGTGCCACCGCTGTCGTTGACGATGTAGCGGCGCTGTTCCTGGCACGGCTGGAACACCAGCTTGCCATCGGCTGCCGTCAGCTCGCCCTGCATGCGCGTCTGGCCGGCGTGGGAGGCGCTCTGACGAGGGGCATCGAGCAATTGGCAGCCGCTGAACAGCGGCAGGAGGGCGACAAACAGCAGGGAGCGGGCGGCACGCATCATTGGGTCTCCAGACAAGTGCCGCCACGTTACTCAGACTGATCCCACACCACAACCCATAGAAGTTGCGTGGGAGCTGTGTAGGAGCTGTCGAGTGCAACGAGGCTGCGATCTTTCCCCTGGCAATTGAGTCTTGAGTGAAAGACCAAAGATCAAAAGATCAAAAGATCAAAAGATCGCAGCCTGCGGCAGCTCCTACGGGTAGGGCGTCGGTTAGCCCACGTGAAAGGTCTGACCGGTTTGCAGGCCTTCGACACTCTTGGCGTAGGCCAATGCGACATCGGCGGCCGGGACGGGTTTGTAGCCGCGAAAGTATGGGGCGTATGTGTCCATGGCTTCCAGCAACACGTTCGGGCTCACCGAGTTGACCCGCAAGCCCCGTGGCAATTCGATTGCTGCGGCGCGCACGAAACTGTCCAGGGCGCCGTTGACCAGGGCCGCTGAAGCAGCACTTTTGATCGGATCGTGGCTGAGGACGCCGGTGGTGAAGGTGAAGGACGCACCGTCGTTGGCGAATTCGCGACCGATCAGCAGCAGGTTGACCTGGCCCATCAGCTTGTCTTTCAAACCCAGGGCAAAGCTGTCTTCGGTCATGTCGTCCAGGGGCGTAAAGGTGACGTTGCCGGCGGCGCAAACCAGGGCATCAAAAGGGCCGGTCTTTGCGAACAGCGCGCGAATTGAGGCGCTGTCGCTGATATCCACCTGCAGTTCACCGCTGTGGCGGCCGATCCGCACGATTTCGTGGCGCGGTGATAGTTCGTGATCGATGGCCGAACCGAGGGTGCCGTTGGCGCCGATCAACAGGATTTTCATGAGCTGTTCCTCAAAGGATTGAATGAGTTTTCAGTCTAGAGAGGTTCTTTGTGCTGATAATCATGCTAATAGGCAACCTTTGGTTTTCAATTGGAAACAATCCAATGAGCGAAATGGATGACCTGGCGGCGTTTGCCGTGTTGATGGAGGCTGGCAGTTTCACCTTGGCGGCCCAGCAGTTGGGGTGCAGCAAGGGCCAGTTGTCCAAGCGCATCAGTCTGTTGGAGAGGCGGTTTTCGGTGGTGTTGCTGCAACGCACTACGCGGCGCCTGAGCCTCTCGGCGGCGGGGGCGGCGTTGCTGCCCCAGGCCCAGGCGCTGCTGGTGCAGGTGCAAAGGGCACGTCAGGCTTTGGCCCGGTTGAAGGACGATATTTCCGGACCGGTGCGTATGACGGTTCCGGTTTCGTTGGGCGAAACTTTCTTCGAAGGCTTGCTGATGGAGTTCGCTGGCAGGTATCCCAACGTGCAGATTGAACTCGAGCTCAACAACGGTTACCGAGACCTGACCCGCGATGGCTTCGACCTGGCGATACGCTCCGATGCCACCATCGATGAGCGGCTGGTGGCCCGGCCGTTGCTGGCGTGGCACGAAATGACCTGCGCCAGCCAGGCCTACCTTGAGCGCTATGGCGAACCCGAGACGCCCCTGGCCCTGGCCGAGCACCGTTGCCTGCTCAACAGCCACTACAGCGGCCGGGAAGAATGGCTTTACCACCAGCAACACGAACTGCTACGGGTCCGAGTGTCGGGGCCGTTCGCCAGTAATCACTACAGCCTGTTGAAAAAAGCTGCCCTGGCCGGCGCCGGGATCGCCCGGCTGCCGTCGTACCTGCTGCATGAAGAGTTGGCCGACGGACGCCTGCACTGGTTGCTGCGCGACTACCAGACCCGGCGCATGCCGATGTACCTGGTGCACCCGTACCAGGGTGGACTGCCCAAGCGCACCCAAGTGCTGGCTGACTATTTGATCGACTGGTTCAAGCGCAGTGGTGAGGCGTTGGATCGGCTCAAGTAACAAGGGGCTCAACCCATTGGATAGCCCTTGTGGGAGTTTCTAGTCGCAATCAGCGGGCGTAACGCTTGGCAATCAGGTGATCGATTGACAACACCCCAGGCCCACGGGCCATCAGGTAGAGCAATACCGCCGCCCACGTGCCGTGGGTCGGGTAGGCGCCCGGGTAGACGAACAACTGGATGGTCACCGTCATGCCCAGCAAGGCCAGCGCTGAAAAGCGTGTCGCCAGGCCAAGCAGGATCAGGACCGGGAACACATGCTCGGCAGAGGCCGCCAGGTACGCAGCCAGTTCCGGCGACAGCAACGGCAGGGCATATTCGCTTTTGAACAGGGGAATGGTCGAGTCCGCCAGCCGTGGCAGACCGATCTGGAAGGTGCCGTCGAACAGGTCGATGGCCAGGCCTTCGATTTTGGTCTGGCCGGATTTCCAAAACACCGCGGCAATCGAGAATCGCGCGATGAAGGCGATCAGACTGTGGGGGATTTTCTCCAGCCATTGAATGGAACCGGCAATCAGGGCGTTCATGGGGACACCTGTTCAGCTAGGAGATGAGTGATAGCTCTGTGGCGAATGAGCCCCGCCAGGGTCTGTTCCAGGTCGAGGTCGATTGAGGCTTCAATGGCAGTGGTCAGGGACAGCCCTTGTTGCAGGGCGGTGATGAACTCATGGGCCGCGTGATCGATCGCGAACACTTGGACGTCGAGGTCGTTGCGCAGCACCAAGGCGTTTTGTGCAACAAACGCCTCGAACGGCACGGGCGTCTCGTGCTGATGGGCGGCCCAGATCGTCACCACGGCGAAGGGCGATTGCAGCAGCCGCAGTGACGGGTGCAGGCCGATCTTCAGATGCCTTGGCTGTGTGGGGGACGACAGCGCCTCGATGATCCGTTCTCCGGCCATGGGCTCGGCGTCGGCGGCATGCCAGGCTTGCACCTGCAGTCGCTCCAGTCGGGCGACATCTGCCAGGTACGGTACGCAGGCGGCGGGTTCGAAGCGTTCGATGAACCCGGCAAAATCATCCCCGTAGTCGCTCATCACCGGGCTTCGCGGTGGCGCCGACTGGACGTAGACCCCAGCCATGCCTCGGAAAAAATCCTCGCCCACCAGTTGCGCCACCACCGGGTAATTGTCGGCCAGGGCGTTGATCAATGAGCTGAGCACGTTGTTGCGGTACACCGCGAAGCGGCTCTGTGGGTCGGCGCCGTTGGCGCTGATCAGGCCGCAGGGGCACGCCTTGCGCGGGTCGAGCAGGGCGGCGGCGAATGCGCGCTGCCCGCTCATGACCGGACTCCTGCGGTATTTAAAAGTTGATCGGCCTGACGCGCTTCGGCCAACAGCACCTCCCATGGGGGGATGTGGTTGTCGCGCTCGATCAAGGTGGCTACCGGCCCGATCTGCTCCAGAACCTTGAGGTACAGTTGCCAGACTGCGTTGTCGATTGGCGCGCCGTGGTCGTCTATCAACAGACGCTCGCCAAGGCTGTCGGTGTCTTCGGCAAAGCCGGCCAGGTGGATTTCACCGGTCGCTTGCAGGGGGAGGGCATCGAGGTAGGCCTGCGGATCGCGGCAGTGGTTGACGCACGAAACGTAGACATTGTTCACATCCAACAGCAGGCCGCAGCCGGTGCGACGAATGACTTCGCTAATGAAGTGTGGCTCGTCGAGTGTCGAGGCTTCGAACGCCAGATAGGTCGCCGGGTTTTCCAGCAACAGCGTACGTTTGAGGCTCGACTGCACCTGGTCGACGTGTTCGCAGACACGGTCGAGGGTCGCTTCGTCGTAGGCCAGGGGGAGCAGGTCGTTGAGAAACATCGGGCCGTGGCTGGACCAGGCCAGGTGTTCGGAAAAGGATTGGGGCTGATAGCGTTCGATCAATGCGGCCAGGCGCTGCAAATGCGCGACATCCAGGGGCCCCTCCCCACCGATAGACAGGCCGACGCCGTGCAGCGACAGCGGGTACTGTTCGCGTATCCGCCCCAGGAAGTGATGAAGCGGCCCACCGGCCACCATGTAGTTTTCCGCGTGCACTTCGAAAAAGCCCAGGTCCGGTCGGGTCTGGAGCACCTCACGAAAATGCTCGCTCTTGAGCCCCAACCCTGCCCTTGGCGGCAGCCGGTTATCTGTGGCGAGGGTAGGGGTAGTCAACATGGTGACGGGCCTCAGGCAGATGCGATCAAGACTTGGCTTTGAAGGCTTCGAGTTGGCCGAAACCAGTCGGGGAGGTTTTGCTTTCCATGGTGGTGCAAGTGCCTTTGGGTACCGATTTCCAGGCGTTGCCCTGATAGTCCATTTTTGCCGTACCGGCGCAGGTGGTGCCGGCGCCGGCGGCGCAGTCGTTCTTGCCTTTGAGGGCAACGCCGAAGCATTTTTCCATGGTGTCGTCGGCTGCGTGGACGGTCGAGACGGCTGTCATGCTCAGGGCGGAACCCAGGGCCAGGATCAGGGCGGTGGCGGACAGGGTGCGGGTCGAAGCAGTCATGATGATTCTCCAGTCATTCAGGGAAATGAACCGGCGTTAGCGCCGGTCTACTGAACTAGAGAGGGGAGGTGGACGAGTGTTACAGCGGGGCCTCGATTTTTTTTGTTTACCCCCGAAACCCAATGAGTTGAGAGTTGACGGTGTGGGAGCAAAGCTTGCTCGTGAAACAGGCGCCTCGATTGCTGAAAAAACGCATCGCCTTCAGCGCGGGCAAGCCTTGCTCCCACAAAAAAAACGGCCCGAAGGCCGTTTCTTTCATCGCAACGGATTCAACCGCCCAGGTACGCCTCGCGCACTTTCGGATCGGTCAGCAGGGCTTCACCGGTACCTTGCATCACCACGCGACCATTCTCCAGCACGTACGCCCGGTCGGCGATTTTCAGCGCCTGGTTGGCGTTCTGCTCCACCAGGAACACCGTCACGCCATCCTTGCGCAGTTGTTCGATGATGTCGAAGATCTGCTGGATGATGATCGGTGCCAGGCCCAGGGAAGGCTCGTCGAGCAGCAGCAGCTTGGGCTTGCTCATCAGTGCACGGCCGATGGCGAGCATTTGCTGTTCACCGCCGGACATGGTGCCGCCGCGCTGGCTAAAGCGCTCTTTCAGGCGTGGGAAAAGGTGCAGGACCTTGTCCATTTGTTCCTGAAAATCGCCCTTGTCGGTGAAGAATCCGCCCATGGCGAGGTTTTCTTCCACGGTCAGCCGGGCAAATACCCGACGACCTTCCGGCACCACCGCGATGCTCTTGCGCATGATCCGTGATGAGTCCTGGCCCACCAGATCCTCACCCATGTAGCGGATGCTGCCGCTGTGGGCCTGGGGCGAACCGCAGAGCGTCATCAGCAGGGTGGATTTGCCGGCGCCGTTGGCACCAATCAGCGTCACGATTTCGCCCTGGCGGACTTCGACGTTGACGCTGTGCAAGGCCTGGATCTTGCCGTAGAAGGTGGAAACGTTTTCGAATTGCAGCATTTACGCTTCCCCCAGATAGGCTTTGATCACTTCAGGATTGTCTCGGATCTGTTCCGGTGAACCATCGGCCAGCGGTGTGCCCTGGTTGATCACGACGATGTGGTCGGAAATGCTCATGACCAGCTTCATGTCGTGCTCGATCAGCAGCACGGTGACGTCGTGCTCCTCGCGCAGCACGCCGATCAGCGCTTTGAGGTCTTCGGTTTCCTTCGGGTTCAGGCCGGCGGCCGGTTCGTCGAGCATGAGGATCCGCGGACGGGTCATCATGCAGCGGGCGATTTCCAGGCGCCGTTGTTGACCGTAGGCCAGCGTCCCGGCGGTACGGTTGGCGAACTCCTTGAGGTTGACCTTCTCCAGCCAATACTCGGCGAACTCCATGGCCTCGCGTTCGCTCTTGCGGAACGCAGGGGTCTTGAACAGGCCGGCAAGGAAGTTGGTGTTCAGGTGACGATGCTGGGCGATCAACAGATTTTCGACTGCCGTCATGTCCTTGAACAGCCGCACGTTCTGGAAGGTGCGCACCACACCCTTGCGGGCGATCTGGTGACCGGGCAGGCCCTGGATCGGCTCGCCGTCCAATAGGATAGTGCCGCCGGTAGGTTGGTAGAAGCCGGTCAGGCAGTTGAACACGGTGGTCTTGCCCGCGCCGTTGGGCCCGATCAGGGCGACTACCTGTTTTTCTTTCACGGTCAGGGCCACACCATTGACCGCCAGCAGACCGCCGAAGCGCATGCTCAAGTTTTCGACTTTCAGAATCTCGCGGCTCATTTGCGCAGCTCCATGTGGGGGCGTTGCATAGGCAGCAGACCTTGAGGACGCCAGATCATCATCAGCACCATCAAAGCGCCGAACATCAACATGCGGTATTCGCTGAACTCACGCATCATTTCGGGCAGCAGGATCATCACGATGGCCGCCAGGATCACGCCCAACTGCGAGCCCATCCCGCCCAGCACCACGATGGCGAGGATGATCGCCGACTCGATGAAGGTGAAGGATTCCGGCGTCACCAGACCCTGGCGGGCGGCGAAGAAACTGCCGGCAAAACCGGCGAACGCAGCGCCGAGGGTAAAGGCCGACAATTTGATCACGGTTGGGTTGAGACCCAGGGCACGACAGGCGATTTCGTCTTCACGCAACGCCTCCCAGGCGCGCCCGATGGGCATGCGCAGCAGGCGGTTGATGACGAACAGCGCGGCCAGGGCCAGCAACAGGGCAACCAGGTAAAGGAAAATCACCTTGTTGATCGAGTTGTATTGCAGGCCGAAGTACTCGTGGAAGGTCTGCAGGCCTTCGGCGGCTTTACGCTCGAAGGTCAAGCCGAAGAATGTCGGCTTCTCGATGTTGCTGATGCCGTTCGGGCCACCGGTGATGCCGGTGAGGTTTCGCAGGAACAGGCGGATGATCTCGCCGAACCCCAAGGTCACGATCGCCAGGTAGTCACCGCGCAAGCGCAGCACTGGGAAGCCCAGCAGGAACCCGAAGGTGGCTGCCATCATCCCGGCGATTGGCAGGCAGATCCAGAAGCTCAGGCCGAAGTAGTGGGACAGCAGCGCATAGCTGTAGGCCCCGACGGCGTAGAAACCGACGTAACCCAAGTCCAGCAGGCCAGCCAGGCCCACCACGATGTTCAGGCCGAGGCCGAGCATCACGTAGATCAGGATCAGTGTGGCGATGTCCACCGCGCCGCGAGAGCCGAAGAACGGCCAGACCAGTGCCAGGACGACCAGGGCCAGGATGATCCAGCGCTGGGTGGTCGGCAGGGTCAGGAAATTGCTGGCCTTGGCCGGGATCGCCGGCAGGCCGGGCGAGGACTTCCACATGGCGCTGATCTGCGTGCTGAACAGCACGCGCAGGAACATCAGCAGCGAACACACGGCGATGGTCGCCAGGATGGCCGGGCTGGAGCCGTGTACTTCCAGGTTGATGCCGACGATGGTCAGTTTAAGACCGAGTACCGGGTAGGCCACGGCCCAGACCAGCAGCGCGCTGAAGAGCGCCGATTTGAGATGTCTAGTCATACTTTCTCAACCTCCGGGCGGCCCAGGATGCCGGTCGGCCGGAATAACAGAACCAGAACCAACAAGCCGAATGCCACGACGTCCTTGTACTGGTCGCCGAAGATGTCGGCGCCAAAGGCTTCCGCCACGCCCAGCACCAGCCCGCCGAGCATCGCGCCGGGGATGCTGCCGATGCCGCCCAGAACCGCGGCGGTGAAGGCTTTCAGGCCCACGAGGAAACCGGCGTTGGGGTTGATCACGCCATATTGCATGCTCAACAGCACCGCGGCGATGGCCGCCAGGGCCGCACCGATGACGAAGGTCAGGGCAATGATGTTGTTGGTGTTGATGCCCAGCAGGTTGGCCATCTTGATGTCTTCGGCGCAGGCGCGGCAGGCGCGGCCCAGGCGGGAACGGGAGATGAACAGCGTCAGGCCGAGCATGGCGACCAGGGTCACCACGAACACCACGATTTGCATGTAGGAAATCAGCACTTCCTGTGCCCCCCCTGGCCCGAAGGTAACGTTACCCGGAATCAGGTTGGGAATGGATTTGTCCTTGGAGTCTTGCGAAAGCAGAACAGTGTTCTGCAGGAAGATCGACATGCCGATGGCGGAAATCAGCGGGATCAGACGGTTGCTGCCGCGCAAGGGGCGGTAGGCGATCCGTTCGATGCTGTAGCCATAGGAACTGGTAACCACGATGCTCGCGATGAAAGCCGCGGTCATCAACAGCGGGACACTGTCGAGTCCCATCATGGCCAGCCCGGCGATGGCGATGAACGCCACGTAGGAGCCGATCATGTACACCTCGCCGTGAGCGAAGTTGATCATTCCAATGATGCCGTAAACCATCGTATAGCCGATGGCGATCAGGGCATACGTGCTGCCAACGGTCAGGCCGTTAACCAGCTGTTGGAAGAAGTGATAGATGTCAGGCATTACAGCGCTCCTAAAAACCTGATACGCATTTCACTGGTGGAGTCATTTTCCCGCCCGGGTCCCGCAGATCTGCATCCACTTCGAACACGAGGTTTGCCAGCGAACCGCTGATGACGGTTTTGAGATTTTCAGGTGGGGAGACTGGCGGATCACGCCAGCGCGGCCCAATACATTTAAAACAAAGCCCACGGCACGCCGTGGGCTTTATTGGCAGTCAGTCAGGCCAGGCCTTACTGAGGCGAGGCTTCGGTTTTAGGTTTGCCGAAATGCCACTCGTAGACCACGAACTTGAAGTCCTTCAGGTCGCCTTTCTCGTCGAAGCTCAGGTCGCCGGTTGGCGTCTTGAAGGTGCCGGCGTGGATGGCTTCAGCCACTTTGGCTGTGTCTTCGCTCTTGGCGGCTGCGATACCACCGGCAATCACCTGGACAGCGGAGTAGGACGGGAACACGAACGGACCGCTCGGGTCTTCTTTCTTGGCCTTGAACGCTTCAGCCAGGGCCATGTTGGCCGGATCCTGGTCGAAGGATTTCGGCAGGGTCACCAGCAGGCCTTCGGAAGCCTCCTTGGCGATTTGCGAGATGGAGTCGTTACCCACGCCTTCCGGACCCATGAACTTGGCTTTCAGGCCTTTTTCCTGGGATTGACGCAGGATCAGGCCCAGCTCAGGGTGGTAGCCGCCGTAGTAGACGAAGTCGACGTTGGCTTGCTTGAGCTTGGCGATTATCGAGGAAAAGTCTTTGTCGCCGGCATTCACGCCTTCGAAGACGGCAACCTTGACGTCTTTGCCTTCGAGGGTTTTCTTCACGGCGCTGGCGATGCCTTCACCGTACTGCTGCTTGTCGTGCAGGACCGCAACGACTTTCGGCTTGACGTGGTCGGCGATGTAGTTACCGGCCGCAGGGCCTTGGGCGCTGTCCAGGCCGATGGTGCGGAAGACCATTTTGTAGCCGCGAGCGGTGATGTCCGGGCTGGTAGCGGCCGGGGTGATCATGATCACGCCTTCGTCTTCATAGATATCCGAAGCCGGCTGGGTGGAGCTGGAGCACAGGTGGCCGACCACGAACTTGACGCCGTCGTTGACGACTTTGTTCGCGATCGCGACCGCTTGTTTTGGATCACAGGCGTCATCGTATTCAACGGCGGTGAGTTGCTTGCCGTTGACGCCGCCCTTGGCGTTGATTTGTTCGATGGCCATTTTGGCGCCACTGAACTCCATGTCGCCGTATTGGGCTACAGGGCCGGTTTTTGGGCCGGCGATGCCGATCTTGATGGTGTCGGCGGCAAACGAATGGCTGGCAACCCCGGCCAGAACCATAGCGGCAAACAGTTTGGAAATCTGCTTAGTAGCCTTAGTCATAGTGCTCCACTCATGCTGTTGTAGTTTTTATAGCCCTGGCGCCGTAGCAGCAGAACCGGGTCAGATATCTTCGATACCCCCGCGGAAAATGCCCCCGGCAACTGTACCGGTACAGTGTAGAGCGCCGATTGTTGGCAAGGGAAGCTGGCGCTTGGGGGCAAAACCTGAGGGTGTCGCGTAATTGAAAGAAAAAGACAGAATAGCGGCGGGGTTCGTCCGGTCAAATCGGCAATCCTTGGCTTTCCTGCACTTTTCAATCGGTACTGCAATTGCTACCGGGTTTTTCTACCAGACCACCGACGTTATCATTCGCGCCGATTTCTTTTCCGGACAGGTCCCATGAATCAAGAACCTAGCACCCTCTATGCCAAATTGCTTGGTGAAACCGCATCGATCACCTGGAAAGAGCTGGAGCCGTTCTTTGCCAAGGGTGCCCTATTGTGGGTCGATCCGGCCCTGGATTTGATCGCCGCCGCCGAAGCCGTCGCCCAGGATGAAGGTACCAAAGTCGCCGCCTGGCTGGCCGCCGACCAGGTCGCCAAGCTGTCTGAAACGCGGGCGCTGGATTTTCTGGAACGCGATCCGCAACTTTGGGCGGTGGTGGTTTCGCCCTGGATTATGATCCAGGAAAGGGCGTCGAACTGATCGATGCACCAAGTTGGTTCGTGTTCGGATGGGCAAGAAAGTGTGTAGGTGAGTAGCGTGATTGCGTCCTGCCGTGGCGAAACGCCACAGGGGAGGGTGACGTATACGTAACGGGAACAGTTTATGGAGCAGCCTTTGGGCTGCTTAATTGTTTCTGAATGTTGTTTTCGCGGTGTGGCTGAGGCCGTCATCGCGAGCAGGCTCGCTCCCACAAGGGGACCGCATTCTTTCAGAAAGACTGCGATCAAATGTGGGAGCGAGCCTGCTCGCGATTGGGGCACCACACATCAATAAGTCTTGCCCGTATGGTTATTAAGGGAAATAACCTTGGTCTTGCCAATGCGATGACGGTAGATTTCGCGCAGGTATTTGATGGCCTTTTTTACGCAGTCGCGGGACAGGCGGATGTCGTTGATCGAGACGAACTTGTCCTTGTCGTTAATCAGCTCGCGATACTTCTTCTCGTACATCGGCTTGATCGCGTACCAGTTGGTGTCGAGGATCTTCGCCGGGTTTTCGAATTCGTTGAGCAGGTCGTCGATATGTTCTTCGTCGAAGTCTTCATTGATGATGAAGTCCAGGATCGAGTTGTCCAGGGTGTCGTCGAAGCGGTACGGGTTGCGGGCGAAGCAGCGTTTGATGAAGGCCACGATCAGGGTCAGGAAATCATCCGACAGGCACGGGCTCTTGGCGATCAGGGTGGTGAGCGACAGGTTGGCCGACGCGCCGATCACCAACGCGTAACGTTTGAGGGTGGTGTTGGGGAACAGGCTGTTGAGGTGGGTCTTGAGCCGATTCAGGTCCATGTAGGACAGCTTGTAGTCCTTGGGCAGGGAGACGATGGAGACCACCGACGAGCAATTCTTGAAAAAGTGCAGGTCATGCAGGGCCGCGGCGTCGTAGCCGGAATTCTTGTACTGCTCAAGGGATGCCCGGTAGCGCTTGGATTCGATCGGCAACAGGCTGATGCCTTCGATGGCTTGGGTGACTTTGTTGAAGTGCGGCAGGTCGATGGAGCGGAAAAACAGGTCGTCGATGTTCAGGCGTGGAGGCTCTTTCTCGAACACCTTGAACTTGTCGCCGCTTGGCGCCGGGGTTTCCGGGACGACGGACTCGGCGTAGGCAATCGCTACCGGACCGGCCAGGCTCATGAACAGGTCGTTGGCGTCCAGGCGAATGGTTTCACCAATGTCGATGCCAGCACGGCGGAAATAGTTCTGGTCGTAGTCGGTGGTGACCGCCTGGGCCGTCAGGATGTTGAAGATCTGCTGGGAGATGTACTGGTTGGCGTGCTTCTCCATGGCATTGACATCAATGTTCTGGATATTGCCGTCATCGCTCTCTTCGGCGTAGCGCATGATGTCGTTGGAGATCAGCATCATCGCGTTCCAGGGGCGGATACGGCCCATCACGCTGGCTTCGCTGCTGTCTTCGTTGGCGAAGTTGTACGAGAAATCCCATTCTTCCGACAGGTATTTGCACAGCAGGCGTCCGGCGTTGATGTGCAAGGCCTCGGACATTTCGCTGCGGTGGTCGGAAATGTTCGGCAGCACGCAGATGCCACTGGTGAAAATCGGTTCGAAGACGAAGGAGTGACCGCTCTTGCTGTCGTGTTCGTCCATCGGCTTGGTGTCGAACGTCTTGTTCATGTACGAGTATTGCTGGGCCAGGCCGAACTCCGAGGCCATGCCCGAGCCGGTACCGCCGCCGGCACTGAAGATCGAGAAGTACAGGCGCGACTGGTTGGCCTTGATGCCACAGCTGTCGATCAGGTACGAGTGGATCATCTTCCAGTCGGGGCTGGAGAATCGCTGGGTGTCCTTGTTCAGGATGATCTTGGCCAGGTACTGGCCCAGGATCGGCGCGTTACCGGCGCCACCGGCGTGGACCTCCGAGAGGTCCATGATCTTCATTTTGCTGTAGTCGCGTAAAAAGCCGCTTTTCTCGCCCTTGCGCGAGAAACGGATACGCCCGGCGATGTCCTTGTCCAAGTCGCCGAGCATCACCAGCGGTTCCACCAGGAACACCGGTTTGCTGGCCTTGCTGCTGCCCAGGCGCAGGTTGTTGCGGATCCACTGCGCGGGGCTGTAGCCCTTGTCGCTGTAGCCCTTGTCTTCAGCGTTGAATTCGTTGAGGTAGAACTTGCGGGCGTTGTACACCAGTTCTGCCACGTCCAGGGCGATGTTGGAGCCGCAGCGTCCCAGACCGATCAGGCACACCGACGGGAACTCCTGCTGGGCTCGATCGTTCTCGTCTTCTACCAGATGGGGCGGTCGCGGAAACACCGCGTCGCGCAGGCCATCGAGGTTGTCGAGGATCCGATCGGTGTTGGTTTCGGTGAAATACAGATACTGCTGAGTCGACAGGGGACGCGAGCTACTCGGTGGTTTCGAGGCTTCAGGGCCGTTGGCGGCCGGGCTCAGGGTCAGATCGGATACCGCAGTGGCTGTTTTTTTGGAAGTCATTGTGCGCCGTATGCCTGAACTGGTTGGTTCGACGAGCGCTGTCATCGAACCATCGCGGATGGGAGCTCGCGTCCTTGGATGGCGCGAAGGTCGGCCCGAGCGTTCAGGGCTATGGCCTGAGCGCCGCTCGAGAGATTCTTTCCTGATAGGTTGAATCGGCCACCGGGAGACGATCTTTAATCAAGGATGGGCAAAATGATGGCAATTGTTACAGGGAATTGACCGTTATCAAGAAATGCGCCGCTCGCCATGGGCGGGTATCAGCCTTGCGAATGATTGGAGACAGCCCGCGCGCCGCTGTCTAGATTGCAGATTCCGCTAATGCTCCATAACAATAAAAGAGACGGACCCATGCAGAACTCGACCCAAGCGGCGAATGCCTGGCGCATTCTGTTCCTGTTGTTTCTGGCCAACCTGTTCAACTTCTTCGACCGCACCATCCCGGCGATCATCATCGAGCCGATCCGCATGGAGTGGAGCCTCAGCGACTTCCAGATCGGCATCATCGGCACAGCTTTCACCATCGTCTACGCCATTGCCGGGTTGCCCTTGGGACGCATGGCCGATACCGGTTCGCGCAGCAAGTTGATGGGCTGGGGCCTGGCGACCTGGAGCGCGCTGACGGCGGTCAATGGCCTGGTGGGCAGTTTCTGGGCGTTCCTGGTGGTGCGCATGGGCGTCGGGATCGGCGAGGCCAGCTACGCGCCGGCTGCCAACTCATTGATTGGCGATCTGTTCCCGGCCCATCGCCGGGCGCGGGCCATGGGCATCTTCATGCTGGGCCTGCCGATTGGGTTGTTGTTGGCGTTCTTCACCATCGGGGCGATGGTCAAGGCCTTCGATAGCTGGCGCGCGCCGTTCTTTATTGCCGCGGTGCCTGGCTTGGTGCTGGCATTGTTCATGTTCTTCATCAAGGAACCCAAGCGCGGTGCGGCGGAAACCGTGCTGGTGTCCCAGGAAAAGATCGACCGGCCGATCCGTCGGGTATTGGCGATTCCCACTTTCTTGTGGCTGGTGCTGGCCGGGTTGTGCTTCAACTTTGCCACCTATGCCTGCAACTCCTTCCTGGTGCCGATGCTGCAACGCTATTTCCTGATGCCGTTGCACGAGGCGGCGGTGGCCACCGGGATCATGGTGGGCGTGACCGGGTTGTTCGGCTTGACCCTCGGCGGCTGGATCGCCGACAAGATTCACCAGCGCGTGCCCAGTGGTCGCTTGCTGTTTGCCGCGTTCAGCCTGGTGATCTCGACGCTCACCACCGCCTGGGCATTGCATGCCGGGCGGATTGAAATCGGCGTGTTCGTCGCGGTGTTCAGTGTCGGCTGGTTGTTCGCCTATACCTTTTATACCTGCGTGTACACGGCGATCCAGGACGTGGTCGAGCCGCGCCTGCGGGCCACAGCGATGGCGCTGTTCTTCGCCGGCCTGTACCTGCTCGGTGGCGGCCTGGGGCCGGTGGTGGTGGGTGGTTTGTCCGACTACTTCGCCCGCACGGCCATGGCGGCGGCCGGGGTCGAGCAGATGACCGAAGCGTTCAAGGCCATTGGTCTGCATGACGCCATGTACCTGATTCCGATAGCACTGTTCCTGACCATGGTGTTCCTGTTCCTGGCGTCACGCTGCTTCGTGCGCGATGCCAAGCGGATGAAGGACGGAATGAGCGCGGTGGTGGTGCCCGAAGGTGCCGTGGCAACGGCCTGAATAGGTTGAGTGAAGAGGCTGCTTGCTCCCGCCGGGCTCTGTAGGCGCTGGCGAAGCCTGCGATCTTTTGATCTTGATCTTTCGCTTAAGACTCAACAGTCTGGGGCAAGATCGCAGCCTCGCTTCGCTCAACAGTTCCTACAGGCGCCCGTGTCTATCCAGCTTTCTCATCCCGCCCACGCAGCAAGCGATTGGGCATCACCAGCGCCGCCGCCAGCCCCAGCAGCGACACGGCCGCGCTGATCGCCAGCAAGTGCCGGAACGTCGCCTGCAATTCCTCGCGCAAGGCATCCTGCGCCTCACCCGGGGCGGCGTTCAGACCGTCCAGCAAGACGCTGCCGGAATGTCCTTCACCGATCAGCGACGAGTTGGCGAGCTGGGCGAAGCTTGAATCCTGCAGCAAGGCCAGCAGCAACGCTGACATCAGTGCCACGCCCACCGCGCCGCCGAGGGCGCGGAACAGGTTGGTGGTGCTGGTGGCGACGCCGATGTCCTGTTGGTGTACGGCGTTCTGCGAGCCCACCAGCGACGTGGGGAACTGCATGCCGGAGGCGATGCCGCTGAGCAGCATGAACAAGCTGCTGAGCCAGAACGCGGCAGGCGGGGTGAAGGCCATGCCGAGGATGGCGAACGGAAAGAGCAGGGCGCCGCTCAGGATCATCGGTTTGTAGCGCCCTGTGACCGAAGTCCGGCGTCCGGCGAAATACGCGCCGATCGGTAGCCCTATCGCCAGCGGCAACAAGTGCAACGCCGCACTGTCGGCGCCGGCGCCGGTCACGCTCTGGAAGCGCAACGGCACCAGCACCGTCAGGGAAATCGCCTGGAAGCTGGTGAAGAACACCGTGCACCAACACAGCACCGCATCGCGGTTGGCGAACAGGTGCATCGGCAACAACGGTTCCCGCGCCCGGCGCTCGTGCCAGGCGAACACCCCCAGCGCTGCTCCTGCGCACCCCAGCAACCCCAGCACTTCACGGCTGTGCCAGGCATGGCCCTGGCCGACCTGGGTGATCCCCAGCAGCAGCGCCGTCAGGCCGATGATCAGCAACACGGTGCCCAGGTAGTCGATGATCGGCGTGCGTTGCGGCACCGGCAGCCCAACCAGGCTGCGCCGGGCCACCCACCAGGCCGCAAGCCCCAGCGGCAGGTTGATCCAGAACACCCAGCGCCACGACAGGTACTCGGTCATGTAGCCGCCGAGCACCGGCCCGGCCACACTGGCCACCGCGTACATGCTGCTGAAATAGCCCTGGTAGCGGCCACGTTCGCGGGGCGGGATGATGTCGCCGATGATCGCCTGACTCACCGAAATCATCCCGCCGGCACCGATGCCCTGGACAATCCGCGCCAGCACCAGTTGTTCCATGTTTTGTGCCAGCCCGCAGAACAGCGAGGCCAGGGTGAACAGGCCCATGCCGAACAGCATCAGCGGCCGGCGACCGTAGAGGTCACCGAGCTTGCCGTAGATCGGCACCGCCACGGTCATGGCGACCATGTAGCCGGAAATCACCCAGGCCAGCAGGCTGACGTCGGCAAACTGTGCGGAGATGGCCGGCATCGAGACGGCGACGATGGTCTGGTCCAGCGCACCCAGGAAAATCGCCAGCATCAGGGCCACCAGTACGCTGCGGATGGCCGGTTTTTGGGCGTGGAGCGTATTGAACTGAGTCAAGGCAGAACCTGCGGGCATCGCGCCGGAGAGGCAAAATGGGAGCCCGCAGTTTAAGTCGATAGGCGACTATTCGATAGCCTCGTAAGGAAGTCCGACGTAATTTTCCGCGATGGTTTTGCGACCGGCCTCGGAGTCGACGAAATATTCCAGCTCAGCTTCGCTGATGCGCTGGTTGAAGGCATCGTCGTCGAAGCGGTGCAGCATCGAGGTCATCCACCAGGAGAACCGTTCGGCTTTCCAGACGCGTCGCAGGCAGATGGCTGAATACTTCTCCAGCAGATCCTCACGGCCGTCGCGATAGACCTTGAGCAGAATGTTGAACAGCGTGCTGACATCGCTGGCCGCCAGGTTCAGCCCCTTGGCGCCGGTGGGTGGGACGATGTGGGCCGCATCGCCCACCAGGAACATTCGCCCGTATTGCATCGGCTCAACCACGAAGCTGCGCAGCGGGGCGATGCTTTTTTCGATGGAGGGGCCGGTCACCAGGGCGTCGGCGAGGTCGGCGGGCAGGCGGTTTTTCAGTTCCTCCCAGAAACGCTCGTCCGGCCAGTCGGCCACTTGTTCCTCGGCGGGCACTTGCAGGTAATAACGGGTGCGGGTCTTGGAGCGCATGCTGCATAAGGCAAAACCGCGTGCGTGACGCGCGTAGACCAGTTCTTCGTGGACCGGAGGGGTGTCGGCCAGCACGCCGAGCCAGCCAAACGGGTAGACGCGTTCGAAGACCTTGAGTTTATCCGCTGGAATGGACTGTCGCGCCACGCCGTGGAAACCGTCGCAACCGGCAATGTAGTCGCAGTCCAGGCGCCAGGTTTCCCCCAGGTGCTCAAACGTCACGAAGGGGTGTTCGGTTTGCGTGTCGTGGGGTTGGGTATTGCTGGCCAGGTACAGGGTCCGGGCGCCGGTGGTTTCGCGGGCAGCCATCAAGTCACGGGTCACTTCGGTCTGGCCGTAGACCATGACATTTTTACCACCGGTCAGGCCCTTGAGGTCGATGTGCACCCGCCGATCGTTGAGCACCAGTTCAAAGCCGTCATGGGGCAGGCCTTCGGCGTCCATGCGTTGGCCAACACCGGCCTGGCGCAGCAGTTCGACCATGCCTTGCTCCAGCACACCGGCGCGGATGCGGCTCAGTACGTATTCCGGGGTCTGGCGTTCGAGGATGACAGTGTCGATCCCGGCGTTGTGCAGCAACTGGCCGAGCAGCAGGCCAGAGGGGCCGGCACCGATAATAGCGACTTGGGTCTTGAGGGTTTTCATTGTTCTTATGACTCGCACGAAGCACGCGACCAGGGTCGGTGTTGATTATTAGAAATCGAGTGCCTACATTTTTCGCTTGCGGACCTGTCAATTGAAGGGGAAAACTGAGCCGATACCTGTTCTTTTTGCCAATTGGTGCGATTATCGCCCGCAACCCCAGGCCCAGATCCACGTTATGAAAAAACCTGACCTGCCTTCGATCCCGGTGTTCAAGCTCTACGGCGAGAGCCAGGAATGGCCGACGCCGGACCTGTTGCACTGCGAGACCATCTCCAAGCGCAGCCGCGAGCATCAATGGGAAATCAAACCCCATCGGCATGCCGATCTGTGCCAGTTGTTGTTTGTTTTCAAGGGCCAGGCGGAACTGGAGATTGAGGGCCGCCGCACGCTACTCACCGAGCCGGCCGTGCAGATCCTGCCGCCGCTGTCGGTCCATGGCTTTCGTTTTTCCGAGGATGTGGAAGGTTACGTGGTGACCCTGGCGGCGCCGCTGGTCACGCATCTGCAAGCGCAACTGGGGCATTCGGTCAACGTCCTGGCTCAGGCCGAAAGTTACCCCACCCTTGAGAATGCCGAGTACCTCAATAGCCTGTTCAGCGCCTTGCAGAATGAGTACGGGGGGCATCAACCGGCCCGGGAAATGCTGATGCATGCACTGGTCAGCGTGATCATGGTCTGGGTCAGCCGCCAGGTGATGCAGCGACACTCCCAGGCCCAGCGCCCGCAACGGGCCCGGGAATACCTCAACGGGTTCATTCAGTTGGTGGAAGAAACCTATCGCGAGCACGTCAAGGTCGAGGACCTGGCCCACCGCCTGGGCATTTCCGTGTCGCACCTCAACGGCACCTGTCGGGAGCTGGCGGGGCAACCGGCGTTGCAGATCATGCATGAGCGCCAGTTGCTGGAGGCCAAGCGCTTGCTGACCTACACCGGCATGACCATCTACGAAATTTCAGAACTACTCGGGTTTTCCGACCCGACCAACTTCACCCGGCTGTTCCGCCGGCGCGTGGGCATCTCGCCCAAGGCGTTCCGGGACCGGCTCAAGACCGATCAACAGGACGACTGACCACGCCTCAGCGCAGGGCGTTCAGGGTTGCGCTGTGGGGGACGCACCGCTCGAAGTTGCAACTGGCGTATTCACGGGGCAATTGCCTGGCCTGCTCAACCCGGTAAGCCGCCGTGCCATACAGCGCAAGCGTGGCGGCGCAGGTGACGAAAATGGCGAGGCGTCTTCTTGTTTTGATGTTCATGGCGGTGACCTCTGAACGAATACCCGGGGGTACTACTTTCAGAATAGGTCAGCTATGGTGAGTTGCCAGCCAGGCAGTGAGTGTGTTTAACCCGATATTCAGAACACTGATAACCCCCTGTGGGTGGGAGCAAGGCTTTGCTCCCACAGGTCTGCTCCCTCAAACAGGGGATAGGGGCTTTCGGGCGCTTATTCCAGGTGTTCTGGCTTCATCGGGTCGCCTGGCTTGACGTCCAGTTGCTTACGCACGTCTTCGAACATTTCGTCGTAGTACTTGTGCATCGAGCCAATGCTGGCGGTCTTGGGCAAGCCGTGTTTCTGGGCGATGCGCGTGGCATGGCGGGCGAAGTCGAAAGCTTGGTCCTTGGCCAGGAAGAACATCTCGTCCAGGGGCTTGTCCTCGACGGTGCCGTGGATCCGGAACGACATGCCCGCGCCTTCCTTACCGTCCTGGTCGACCTTGTAGTCGATGCACAGGTTGTAGCTGAAATCATCCTTGTTCAGCGCATGGCGTTCCATGTGCAGGTGCCCGGGTTCGAACATGGCCATAAGCAACTCTCCTTTGTAGGCATGGGGAGTAGGGCAGACCCTGGATCCGCCCCGCAAGTTTCCTGTTATCGATAAGCGATGCCCGGTGTCGCCGTGCTGATGCGGGTGCCGGCTTTGCCCTGGACAATCGCGTTGATGTCCGAGAGTGAACCGATCACCGCGACCTTGCCAGTATTGCGCGCGAACTCGCAGGCCGCCTGTACCTTCGGCCCCATGGAGCCGGCGGCGAAGCCGAGCTTTTCCATTTCGTCGGGGTGGGCCTGGGCGATGGCTTTCTGGGTCGGCTTGCCGAAGTCGATGAAGGCGGCGTTGACGTCGGTAGCGATCACCAGCAGATCACTTTCCAACTGTTCGGCCAGCAGCGCCGAGCACAGGTCCTTGTCGATCACCGCTTCCACGCCTTGCAGCTTGCCGTGGGCGTCATACATCGTCGGGATGCCGCCACCGCCGGCACAGATCACGATGCTACCTTTTTCCAGCAGCCATTTGATCGGGCGGATTTCAAAGATGCGCTTGGGCCTGGGGCTTGCGACCACGCGGCGGAACTTGTCGCCGTCGGGGGCGATGGCCCAGCCTCTTTCGTCGGCCAGTTTCTGCGCCTCTTCCTGGCTGTAGACAGGGCCGATGGGCTTGGTGGGTTTTTGAAAGGCGGGGTCGTTGGCGTCTACTTCAACCTGGGTCAGGAGCGTGGCGAAGGGGACGTCGACGTCCAGCAGATTGCCCAGTTCCTGCTCGATGATGTAGCCAATCATGCCTTCGGTTTCGGCGCCGAGCACGTCCAGCGGATACGGCGTGACCGAGGTGTAGGCCGCCGCCTGCAACGACAGCAGGCCGACCTGCGGGCCGTTGCCGTGGGCGATGATCAGTTGGTTGCCTGAGTGGATTTTCGCGATCTGTTCGGTCGCGGTGCGGATGTTGATGCGTTGATTGTCTGCGGTCATGGGTTCACCCCGACGCAGGAGGGCGTTACCGCCCAGGGCAACGACGATACGCATGGTGCTGTCCTTCTGACAGAGAAATAACGGACGACTCGGTCTCCTTGTGGGAGCGAGCCTGCTCGCGATGGCGGAGTGTCAGCTTGCATTGATGTTGGCTGGTCTATCGCTATCGCGAGCAGGCTCGCTTCCACAGGGGAATGTGTCGGTTGCTCAGATATCCGCCAGCGCCGACACCAGGATCGCCTTGATGGTGTGCATGCGGTTCTCCGCTTGCTCGAAGGCGATGTTGGCCGGCGATTCGAAGACCTCTTCGGTCACTTCCACGCCATTGGCCAGGTTCGGATAACGGGCGGCGATGTCCTTGCCGACCTTGGTTTCGCTGTTATGGAACGCCGGCAGGCAGTGCATGAACTTCACCCGTGGGTTGCCCGAGGCGTTCATCATTTGCGCATTGACCTGGTAGGGCAGCAATTGCTCGATGCGCTCATCCCAGGCTTCCACTGGCTCGCCCATGGACACCCAGATGTCGGTGTGGATGAAGTCCACGCCCTTGACGGCTTCTTTCGGGTCTTCGGTGATGGTGATGCGCGCGCCACTTTCGACGGCGAAGGCCTGGCACTGGTCGATGAAATCCTGATGCGGCCACAAGGCTTTCGGCGCGCCGATGCGCACGTCCATGCCCAGTTTGGCGCCGATCATCAGCAGCGAATTGCCCATGTTGTAGCGGGCATCGCCCAGGTAGGCGTAGCTGATGTCATGCAGCGGCTTGTCGCTGTGTTCGCGCATGGTCAGGGTGTCGGCGATCATTTGGGTGGGGTGGAATTCAGCGGTCAGGCCGTTGAACACCGGCACCCCGGCGAACTTGGCCAGTTCCTCGACGATCTCTTGCTCGAAGCCTCGGTATTCGATCGCGTCGAACATCCGCCCCAGGACTCGGGCGGTGTCTTTCATGCTTTCCTTGTGACCGATCTGCGACGACACCGGGTCGATGTAGGTGACGTGGGCGCCCTGATCATGGGCCGCGACTTCGAAGGCGCAACGGGTGCGGGTCGAGGTTTTTTCGAAGATCAGCGCGATGTTCTTGCCCTTGAGGTGCTGCTGTTCGGTGCCGGTGTACTTGGCACGCTTGAGGTCGCGGGACAGGTCCAGCAAAAAGTGCAGCTCGCGGTTGGTGTGGTGCATCAGACTCAGCAGGCTGCGGTTGCGCATGTTGAACGCCATGATGTGGATCTCCTCAGGTGTAGGTTATCCCCGGGGCCGGTCTCTGCCGTGGGATGGAGAGCAGTGCCGGCCCAGGCTCAAAGGTTAGTAATCGATCGGGTCGCGGATGATCGGGCAGGTCATGCAGTGACCACCGCCCCGGCCTCGGCCCAGTTCACTGGCGCTGATGGTGATGACTTCCACACCGGCCTTGCGCAGCAGGGTGTTGGTGTAGGTATTGCGGTCGTAGCCGATCACCACGCCCGGTTCCAGGGCCACCACGTTGTTGCCGTCGTCCCATTGCTCGCGCTCGGCGGCGAAGCTGTTGCCGCCGGTTTCCACCACCCGCAGTGTTGGCAACTTGAGGGCCGCGGCCACAGTGTCGAGGAAGCTGCTGTCCTCGCGACGCACATCGATGCCGCCGGGCTTGCTTTCGTCGGGGCGCAGGGAGAAGGCGACGATCTGGCTCACCACTTCCGGGAAAACCGTGACCAGGTCGCGGTCGCAGAAGCTGAACACGGTGTCCAGGTGCATGGCGGCGCGGGATTTCGGCAAGCCGGCGACGATCACGCGTTCCACAGCTTTGTTCTTGAACAGGTTCAGTGCCAGTTGGCCGATGGCCTGGCGGGACGAGCGCTCGCCCATGCCGATCAGCACCACGCCGTTGCCAATGGGCATCACGTCGCCGCCTTCGAGGGTGGCGTTGCCGTGATCCTGGTCCGGGTCGCCGTACCAGACCTGGAAGTCAGCCTGGGTGAACTCGGGGTGGAATTTGTAGATGGCGTTGGCCAGCAGGGTTTCCTGGCGGCGCGCCGGCCAATACATCGGGTTCAGCGTCACGCCGCCGTAGATCCAGCACGTGGTGTCGCGGGTGAACTGGGTGTTGGGCAGCGGCGGCAGGATGAAACTGGAGTGTCCGAGGAAGTCGCGGAACATCTGGATGGTCTTGCCACCGAAGCTGTCCGGCAGGTCATCGGCCGAGACGCCGCCGATCAGGAATTCGGCGATATGGCGCGGCTCCAGGCTGCGCAGCCACGAACCGACTTCATTCACCAGGCCCAGGCCCACTGAGTTGGCAGTGATCTTGCGCTGCAGGATCCAGTCCAAGGCTTCGGGGATGGCGACGATGTCGGTCAGCAGGTTGTGCATTTCCAGCACGTCGATGTCGCGCTCGCGCATCTTGGTGACGAAATCGAAATGGTCGCGCTTGGCCTGGTTGACCCAGATCACATCGTCGAACAGCAGCTCGTCGCAGTTGTTCGGGGTCAGCCGCTGGTGGGCCAGGCCTGGGGAACACACCATGACTTTACGTAATTTTCCGGCTTCGGAATGCACGCCGTACTTCATTTTTTCCGTGGTCATTACAAATCCTCCAGTTAGAACAATCGGCCAGTTACAGGGTCAGGAAGCCGTCGTAGAGCCCGTAGGCCGCCACCAGGGCGCCTGCGATCACTGCGGCGAAAATCAGCTTCTCGACAGAGGTGAAAATCGGTTTGCCCAGCTCGCGCTTGGCCTTGGCGAACAGGATCGCGCCGGGCGCATAGAGCAGGGCGGAGAGCAGCAGGTACTTGATCCCGCCGGCATACAGCAGCCACACCGCATAGATCAGGGCGATGGCACCGATGGCCAGGTCTTTGCGACGCTCGGCCAGGGCGTTCTCATAGGTCTCGCCGCGCACCGCCAACAGCACTGCGTAGGCCGCCGACCACAGGTACGGCACCAGGATCATCGAGGTGGCGAGGTAGATCAGCGACAGGTAGGTGCTGGCCGAGAACAGAGTAATGACCAAAAACAGCTGGACCATCGCGTTGGTCAGCCACAAGGCGTTGGCCGGTACGTGGTTGGCGTTCTCCCGGCGCAGGAACTCGGGCATGGTGTGGTCTTTGGCGGCGGCGAACATGATTTCGGCACACAGCAGCACCCAGGACAACAGGGCGCCGAGCAGCGAAATCACCAGGCCGACGCTGATCAGCACCGCGCCCCAGTGCCCCACGACATGCTCCAGCACGGCGGCCATGGACGGGTTCTGCAACTTCGCCAGTTCAGGCTGGGTCATGATGCCCAGGGACAGCACGTTCACCAGCACCAGGAACAGCAGCACGGTGATGAAGCCGATGACGGTGGCCTTGCCCACGTCGGTGCGTTTCTCGGCGCGGGCGGAAAAAATACTCGCCCCCTCAATGCCGATGAACACCCACACGGTGACCAGCATCATGCGCCGCACTTGGTCCATCACACTGCCCAGGTCCGGATTTTTCAGGCCCCAGATGTCGGCGGTGAAGATATCGAGTTTGAAGGCGAACACCGCGATCAATACGAACAGCACCAGCGGCACGATCTTGGCGACGGTGGTCACCAGGTTGATGAATGCCGCTTCCCTGATGCCGCGCAGCACCAGCCAATGCACCGCCCACAACAACACCGAGGCGCCAATCACCGCTGCTACGGTGTTGCCTTCACCAAAAATCGGGAAGAAGTAGCCCAAGGTGCTGAACAGCAGCACAAAGTAACCGACGTTACCCAGCCAGGCGCTGATCCAGTAGCCCCAGGCGGATGAGAAGCCCATGTAGTCGCCGAAGCCGGCCTTGGCGTAGGCATACACACCGCCGTCCAGATTGGGTTTGCGGTTGGCCAGGGTCTGGAACACGAAGGCCAGGGTCAGCATGCCGACGGCGGTAATCGCCCAGCCGATCAGTACCGCGCCGACATCGGCGCTGGCCGCCATGTTTTGTGGCAAGGAAAAGATTCCCCCGCCGATCATTGAGCCGACCACCAGTGCAACCAGCGCACCCAATCGAAGTTTTCCGGGGGTATCAGACATTTGCGAGACTCCAGTGCAGGAGAAGGAGAGTCAACAGACTAGGTTGATTTGAAAGTTGAATAGCTGATCTGGATCAGTGCATGGCAACATTCCATTGTTAATGAAGGAGTTAACAGCGACCGTTGGCGTCTTGAAGTTGCTCGAAAGGCCCGTTTCAGGGCCTTTGGTAATGGATATTTGAAGGTTTTCCTTGGCGCAGGACTATTCACGCTAGTTGATTCCCATTGAGTCGCCACTATTTTGTAGACTGCGTTCATGACAACAATATTTGGGTGTCATGGTGTTTTTAATTGGGCGCGCCGACAATGCTCGAGTCATAAGGCTTTGGACTTTGTGTGGGTGACGTTATTCAAAAAACTTATGTCGCTTTATTTACTTAATTTAATAGTGAGAAAAAATGCCGCAGTCGATTGAAAAGTTGCCACTGAGTGCACTGGTCGCACTGGTGGTGGGGTCGATGATCGGCGGCGGGATCTTTTCCCTGCCGCAAAATATGGCGGCTCGGGCCGATGTCGGTGCGGTGCTGATCGGCTGGGCCATCACCGCCATCGGCATGCTGACCCTGGCCTTGGTGTTCCAGACCCTGGCCAATCGCAAGCCGGAGCTGGACTCGGGCGTGTACGCCTATGCCAAGGCCGGGTTCGGCGACTACATGGGTTTCTCGTCTGCCTGGGGCTACTGGATCAGCGCCTGGATGGGCAATGTCGGCTACTTTGTGCTGCTGTTCAGCACTTTGGGCTACTTCTTCCCGGTATTCGGCCAAGGCAACACGCCGGTGGCCATCGGGTGTGCTTCGTTGTTGCTGTGGGCGGTGCATTTTCTGGTGTTGCGCGGGATCAAGGAGGCGGCCTTCATCAACCTGGTGACCACCGTGGCCAAGGTCGTGCCACTGCTGATGTTCGTCGTCATGGCCGCTGTGGCCTTCAAGGCCGAGATTTTCACCCGCGATATCTGGGGCGCGATGAGCCCGGACCTGGGCAGTGTGATGGACCAGGTGCGGCACATGATGCTGGTCACGGTGTTCGTGTTCATCGGCATCGAAGGCGCCAGCGTCTATTCGGCGCGGGCAGAAAGACGTGCGGACGTAGGGCGTGCGACGGTGATCGGGTTCCTCGGCGTATTGGCGCTGCTGGTGCTGGTAAATGTGTTGTCCCTGGGGGTCATGAGCCAGCCGGAACTGGCACAGTTGCAGAACCCATCCTTGGCCGGCGTGCTGGAGCACATTGTCGGGCCCTGGGGCGCGTTGCTGATCAGCGTGGGGTTGGCGGTTTCATTGTTGGGAGCCTTGCTGTCCTGGGCGCTGCTGTGTGCTGAAATCCTCTACGCCACCGCCCGGGACAAGACCATGCCCGCGTTCCTGACCAAGGAGAATGCCAATCATGCGCCGGTCAATGCGCTGTGGTTGACCAATGGCATGATCCAGCTGTTCCTGCTGATCACTCTGTTTTCCGCAGGCACCTACACCAGCCTGATCTACCTCGCCTCGTCGATGATCCTGGTGCCGTATCTGTGGTCGGCGGCCTATGCGGTGCTGCTTTGCGCCCGGGGGGAAACCTACGAACAGGGCTCGGCCCGGCGCATGAAAGACCTGTGCATCGGTGGCGTCGCGCTGTGCTACGCGGTGTGGCTGCTGTATGCCGGTGGCGTGAAATACCTGCTGCTGTCGGCGTTGCTGTACGCGCCAGGGGTGATCCTGTTTGCCCAGGCCAAGCGAGAACAGGGACAGCCCTTGTTCACTCATGTGGAGAAAGGCGTCTTTGCTTGTGTGATGTCCGGGGCGGGCGTGGCGGCGTATGGGTTGTACAGTGGCTTTTTGGCGCTGTGAGGCGAAGGTCACCTTTTTGGGGCGTTGAAGAGGTTCTGTGGGGGCAAGGCTTGCCCGCGATGTTCCCACCTAAATCCCCCTCGCCACAATGAACGGCCATCACCACCGTGCCCGATGCGCCCCCAGTTCCGCTGCCGGCAAGGCCCATTGCAGCGGCGTTCCGGTGATTTTCAAGGGTACCTGCAAGCGGTGGGCTGGCCCCCACGGCGTTTGTTCGACCACTAGGCCTTGATCATCCTCTGTCTCGGCTCGCAATGGGGTCGAGTCCCCGGCGCCACGTTCGATCAACAGTTTCGCCGTGCGCGCCAGTGACAAGCGTGCCGAGCCACCGTGACCGCTTGCCAGGCGCTGGGACAACAACACCAGAGCGCTGGCCGCAAGCAGATAGCCAGTACCGTGATCCAGCGCTTGCACCGGCAGCGGTGTCGGTTTGTCGGTGTGTTTCCAGCCCATGCCCGCTTCGGCGATGCCGCTGCTCATTTGCACCAGGCTGTCGAAGCCACGGCGGTTCTGCCACGGGCCGCTCCAGCCGTAGGCATTGAGGCTGACGTCGATCAGGCCCGGGGCCAGTTGCCGGCGCTGTTCGGCGCCGTAGCCCAGGCGCTCCAGGGCGTCGGCACGGTAGCCATGCAGAAAAATATCGGTGTCCTTGAGCAATGCTTCGAATGCCGCGCGATCATCGGCCCGATGCAAGTCGAGGCGGGCGCAGCGTTTGCCCAGGGTGACTTCCGGCACCACGCCGGGTTCGTTCCAGGTCGGCGGATCGATGCGCAGCACGTCGGCCCCCAGGCCTGCGAGGAAGCGGCTGGCGACGGGGCCGGCCAGCACGCGAGTCAGGTCCAGCACCTTGAGGCCCGCCAGTGGCTGGGTCACGGAGCCGAGCCAGGGTTTGCGCTGCTCTTCAGGCGTTTCACTCAGGTGCACCAGCGGCTCGGCATTGACGGCCAGGCCTTGGGGGTGGGTTTGCCAGGCCTGCCACGAACGCATCTGGGCGGCGCAACCGCCTGCATCGACCACGGCTTGCTCCAACTCGGCCTTGTTCCATCGGGCCACGCTGGCCCCCATGTCGGCGCGGTCGGTGCAGGTGCCGAGGACTTTTTCCACAGCCAGGCGATGATGCGGCGCGTTGGTGTGCAGGCGAATCCAGCCGTCGGCACTGGCGTAGTCGCCGGCCACCGGGTCCCACATCGGTGGCACGCTCCAGCCGATAGGGCGCAGGGAGGTGGAGAACCAGAACGACGCCAGGCGCCGGTCGACCTCGACAGGCGGCAGGCGACCGGTTTGTTGCTGGATGAGTTCGGTGGTTGCCTGGCCGGCCACGGCAATGCTGGCGCTGGCCAGCCCCGTGACGGCGAAGGCCGAGGGCAGGGCGCCAGCGCCAGTGAAGGTGATTGGGGTTGTGGGCAGGCCGAGCGCAGCTTGCATGGACGTGAGCAGATCTGACATCGAAAGCCCTCCAGTATGAGAGGGCGAGCATAGATCAAAAAACCGTTGGGGGCCGCTGCGCGTCCGAGTGGGAGCAAGGGCCCGGCACCCGTTCCGGGCGTGACCAGATCCACAGGTTGCCCAGGCCCATGCCGGCGAGCGCGAGGTAAACCGGCCAGCCGTGGTCGATCAGCACCAGCATCAATCCTGCACAGAGCAGCATGCTGGTGGTGGCACCGACCTTGGCCCGGCGCGCGATGACCTTGCCGTTGCGCCAGTTGTGCAGCATCGGCCCGAACAGACGATGGTTCTCCAGCCAGGCGCTCAGGCGCGGCGAACTGCGGGTCGCGGCCCAGGCGGCCAACAGGATGAACTCGGTGGTCGGCAAGCCGGGCACGACGATGGCGACCAGGCCGATGGCCAGGCTGGTGTAGGCGAGCAGGGCGAAGAGCAGTTGGGTGAGTTTTGAGGGGCGGTTCATCAGCGTTTTTCAGTCATGCACAATCTCTGTGGGAGCGGGCAAGCCCGCTCCCACAGAGAATAGCGGTGATTTTCAGGCCAACTCGGCCGCGTAGGCCTGTTCCAACAGCACCGTAAACCGGTTGAAGGCGTCCAGCGCGCCTTTGTCCGCCTCGGCTTCCTGCTGTTCGGTAAAGGCCAGGCCGTCGAGGGTGCGTGTGAAGGATTTCCAGCCTTCGGCGCGCCCACCGGCAGGTTCTGCCAGGTGCCGGGCGCCGAAGGCCTCGCTCAGCCCCAGGCCCACGGCCCGCTTGATCAAGAACGCGGCGCCGAGCTTGGAGCCTTCGGAGACGAACAGCCAGCCCAAGGCCTCAGCCTGAGTCGGGTTTTTCACCGCACCGGCCACTGGCGCGGGGACTTCGGTGTCCAGGTCGACAAGATCCGCCTCGGCCGCATCCGCCCGGCATCGGTCCGGCAGGTCGGGAATCAGCGCGGACAGTTCGGCGTCGTTGTACAGCGCCACCAGTTCTGACTGGAACAGGTACTGGGCGACGACGAAACGGGCGAAGCTGGCCGGGGTTTCGAACGGGGCGTGGGCCTTGACCAGCGCGTCGAGCTTGCTGTGGGGCTCGTGGGTGATCTGGTTCAGGCGTTGGGAACGTGAAGCGGGACGTTGTGTGGTCATGAAAAAATCCTTCAAATGAGAACTTGTGGCGAGGGAGCTTGCAGCCGCTCGCTTCGTGTAGGAGCTGTCGAAGGCTGCGATCTTTTGATCTTTCGCTTGAGACTCAAGTGTCTTGGGAAAGATCGCAGCCTCGTTGCACTCGACAGCGCCTACGGCAGACAGCTTCTACGGTGCAGAGCCGTCAGATATCCCAGATCAGGTTCACCGCGAAGTTACGCCCTGGCGCGGTCAGGCGATCGAGGTTGGCGGGGCTCAGCACCGCCGCTTCGCCGACGCTGTCGTAGCCGCGCACGTCATCCCACCGCCAGTACTTCTTGTCGGTGAGGTTGTAGAGACCGCCACTGACGGTTAGGTCGTCGGTCACCTTGTAGAAACCGCTCAGGTCGAGGATGCCGAAGCCCGGTGTCTTGAACTGGCTGCTCACGCCATCGGGCGAGTTGAAGTTGCTGTCGTCGACGCGGTCCTTTTTCTTGACCAGGGTCCAACTGAGCAAAGTGCCGTAGCGGTCCTGGTCGTAGCCCAGGCCGAATACGCCGCTCAGCGGGTTGACGCTGTTGAGCGGTTCGCCAGTGTCGTCGTTGCGACCGTACGCGTAGGCCACCGAGCCTTGGGTGTACAAGCCCTTCGGTGCGCCGAACACGTCCAGGTCCAGGCGTCCCTTGACTTCGGCGCCCTTGATGGTGGCGTGCTTGATGTTGTTGCTCTGGAAGGTCAACTGGTCGGCGCCGGGGGTGATGGCATCTTCGTTGATGAAGTCGCGGTACCTGTTGTAGAACACCGCCACGTCGAACGAGCCGGAATCGAAACGGCCGCGCAGGCCGGTCTCGTAACTCTTGCTTTTTTCCGGTTCCAGATCGGGGTTGGGTTTTACGCTGTAGCCGACGCTGGGGTTGTCGAAACGACCGTACAGGGCCTTGGCGGTCGGTGTGCGGAAACCTTCGGCGTACTGGCCGTACCAGGTGTACTCATCGCTCAGGGCGTAGGTCGCGCCGAACTTCGGTGAGACGCGATGCCAGGTCTTGTTCTTGTCGCTGACTGTACCGCCGCCGGTAGGGTTCACGGCGTTGAGGAACTCCTCGGTCAGGTGCGGCTTGAGCCGGGTGTAGTCGTAGCGCAGGCCTGGCGTGAAGGTCCAGCGGTTCCAACTGATCTGGTCCTGGGCGAACAGGCTGTAGGTGTTGATGGTCGGGTCCGGGAAATCACTGGCTTTTGCCAGCACGTCCCGGGTGCTGATGGCGCCTACCGCGGAGCAACCGGCACCGATCGCCAGGCACACACCATTGCCGCTGCGCGAGCCGGTGACTTTTTGTTGCTTTAGGGTGGTGCCGTACGTCAGCGCGTGATCGGTGTCGGCGACGCTGAAGGCCTTGTCCAGTTGCGCGTCGAAGACCCACTGTTTCTCTTCATAGAGGGTCTCCCGGGTGCGCAGGACCTGGCGGGTGATGGGGAAATAGAACTCGGCGGTGCTCTCATCGGTCTTGGCGACCTGGTGGTTCAGGCTCCACTTGATGTGATCGGCCAGCAGGCTGTCGAGGGCGAAACTGTGCTCCAGGCCGAAACGCTCGCGGGTGATGGTGTCGTTGCCGGTGCGCCACTGGTACATGCCGCCGGGCAGCATGGAGGAGGGGATCGTGGGGCGGCCGTTGGAGTAGGGGCCGCCATAGGCGCTTTTCAGGTCGGTGTCGCGGTCGTCCTTGTATTTCTCGTAGACCAGGCCAAGGCGTGCGTCATCGCTGTAGTTCCAGCCGAGCTTGGCCAGCACGTTGTTGGCGCGCACGTCTTCCGGGTTGGCCGCGGTGCGGTCCAGGCCGGTGCCGTTGTGGCTGCCGTAGGATTCGGTTTCATGACCGTCGCGTTGGCTGTAGTGCAACAGACCGTCGAACTGTCCGCTGCGACCGGCCACCGTGGCGGACTTGAGCCAGCTCTCATCGGCGGAGCTGTAGCCGGTCTTCAGGTGGGCGCCAACGTCCTCGCCCGGCTTGATGATGTCGTCCGGATCGAGGGTGAAGTAGCTGACGGCACCGCCAATGGCATTGCTGCCGTACAGCACCGAGGCCGGGCCGCGCAGGATTTCCACGCGCTTGATGATTTCCGGGTCGACGTAGTTGCGCTGGGTCTTGGCGTAAGGCCCGTTGAAGAAGCCGCCGGGAATTTCCACGCCATCGACCTGGGTCAGGATCCGGTTGCCGTCGATGCCGCGGATGTTGTAGCCGCTGATACCGCCGCGCTGGCCCGCGCCGCCCACCGATACGCCCGGCTCATAGCGCACCAGGTCCTTGAGGGTATTGACGTTGTTGCGATCCAGTTCCTGGCGGTCGTGGACCGTGACCGTGCTCGGTACGCTGGTGATGTCCTGTTCCTGGCGGGTGGCGCTGATGGTCACCTGTTGCAACTCCAGCGCGCTGCCAGCACTGCGTTTTTCCAGGATGATGTTGTTGTCGCCCAGCTTGCGGTAGCTCAGGTTGGTCCCCACCAGCAGGCGCGAGAGGGCTTTTTCAGGTGACAGCGAGCCGTTCACCCCTGGCGAGGCGACACCTGCGGCCAGTTCCGCCGACATCCCGACCTGCCAGCCTGTGACCGTGGTGAAGGCATTCAGGGCCGAGACCAGTGGCTGCCGGGCGATGGCAAAGGTGTAGTCGCCCATGTTACGTGCAGCGGGTTGTACGGTGGTGGCGGCCAGGGCGAGCGGCGCAGTGCCGGCCATCAGGAGGGCGGCGGTGAGCAGTGACAGCGTGCAAGAAGGGGCAAGAAACCGGCAAGTAAGGCGAGAGGACATCGATAGCGCTCCGTGTCGCATCTGTTATAGGTGCAGATTCACATCGCTGGATGCGAATCAATTGCATTGACTATAACGAGACGAATCAGCGGAGCCTATCGAGTAAAAATAATTCTCATTTAGTTCAAGATGACCAGCGCCGGGAACTCCTGAAGCTGCGCCGAGGTGATATTGGCTAGCGAACGGACCACGTCCAATGGCTGGTCGAGGCGGTAATTGCCGGTCACGGCAACGTTGGCCAACTGTTCGTTGCTGTTGATGATCCAGCCGGGGTAATAGCGTCGCAGCTCGGCCAGTACCTGGCTCAGTGGCCGGTTTTCGAACACCAGCCGACCCTGGACCCAGGCCAGGTCAGTGTTGGCATCGAGCCGGGCCGGGTGGTCGAAGCCGTTGGGGCCGATGCGGATGCTTTCGCCGGCCGACAGTCGTACATGGGCGTCGTTGCGGGTGGCCCGCAGGTCCACGTCGCCGCGCTGCACCTGGACCTGGGCCACGCCGTCGAGGTAACGCACGGCGAACGTGGTGTCGCTGACGCTGGCCATGACCGGGCCGGCATCGATTTCCAGCGGCAGGTTACGGTTGCCCGGGACTTCGAAAAATGCCTCGCCCTTGTACAGGCGCGCCACATGCCGCTGTTCGTTGAACGTGCTGGAGAAGGCCGAATCAGTGTTGAGCAGGACCTTGGAGCCGTCCTCCAACTGCAAGCGCTGGCGCTCACCGACCACGGTCAGGTGGTCGGCCTGCAAGCGCAGGGGCAGGTCGCTGAAGTTGAACAGGCCGAGAAACAGCACGGCGGCGGTGGCCAGGGGTTTCCAGTGGGCGCGCAGGCGCGACAGCACGGAGACCTTGGACGTGGCTTCAAGTCGGCGGGCACTTTCCATCACCTGCGGGCCGTTCCAGATCGACTGGGCCCGGGCGAACGCCTCGCCGTGGCGTGGATCGGCCGCCAGCCAGGCGTGGAACTGCCGCGTCTGTTCCTCGCTGGGGTTGTCCAGCAGGATCAGCCAGTCCAGCGCCTGCTCCATGGCATGGGCGGTTTCCTGCGTCACAGTGGGCTCGGCAGAGCGGTGATTGTCCGTCACAGTGGGTTCTCGGTATTAGCGGCACGGGCTCAAGCTACAAGCTGTATGCAGCAAGTGGCAAGCGTGTACGCAGCTTATGGCCTGAAGCGTGGGGCGGGTCACTGCTCGCCGTGGCTGCGTTCAGCCACTCCCACACAGATCGCCATGATCAGTTTCAGTTCCTTTTGCACGGTGCTCAGGGACACGCCCAGGCGTTCGGCGATTTGCTGGTAACTGTGACCCTGCAGGCGGCTGAGAATGAAAATCTGCTGCTGTCGCGAACTCAGGGCCTGGAGGCTGACGTTCAGGCGCTCAAGCAGTTGTTGGGCATGGGCGGCGTCCTCGGCACTGCTCTGGGGGGCGACGACGTTGTGGACGACCTCCGGCGGTACGTCATCCAGCACGCTCCGCGACTGGATGCGCCGGGCACGCAGATGGTCCAGCGCGAGGTTGCGGGCTGTCTGGAAAACAAAGGGTTCGAGGTGCTCGACCGTGCGTTCGCCCAGTGCGCGGGTGACGCGCAGGTAGGTTTCCTGAAGCAGGTCTTCGGCAGTGCTGGGGTTGCTGACCATGCGCTCGAGGGTGCGCAGCAGCGGCGTGCGCTGGGCGAGGAAGACGTGATGAAAGCGCGATTGACTCACGGTAGGGCCCGATCCGGTTCGAGTAGATGATAATGCTTATCATCTACTCTTTTGGTCAAGCGCTGATTCCTCGTAGGAGCTGCCGCAGGCTTCGATCTTTTGATCTTGATGTTTCGCTCGCGATTCAATTGAGCCTGAAAAGATCGCAGCCTGCGGCAGCTCCTACGGTGCCGAACATTATTCGGCGTTACACAACGCCAGGCAGTTATCCAGCATGCGGTTGGAGAAGCCCCATTCGTTGTCATACCAGGCCAGTACCTTGAGCAGCTTGCCGCTGGCCTTGGTGTGGTTGGCGTCAAAGATCGACGACAGCGGATTGTGGTTGAAGTCACTGGAGACCAGCGGCAGGGTGTTGTAGCCGAGGACCTTCGAATGCTGGCTGGCCTGGCGCAGCAGTTCGTTGACTTCTTCGGCCGAGGCTTCGCGCTTGAGTTGCACGGTCAGATCCACCAGGGACACGTTGATCACCGGTACACGCACCGCCATGCCGGTCAGCTTGCCCGCCAGCTCCGGCAGCACCAGGCCCACCGCTTCGGCGGCGCCGGTTTTGCTCGGGATCATGTTCTGGGTAGCCGAACGGGCGCGGTACGGGTCGCTGTGGTAGACGTCGGTCAGGTTCTGGTCGTTGGTGTAGGCATGGATGGTGGTCATCAGGCCGCTTTCGATGCCCAGTTCGCGGTGCAGCACCTGGGCCACAGGGGCCAGGCAGTTGGTGGTGCACGAAGCGTTGGAGATGATCTGGTGGGACTGGCGCAGGATATCGTGGTTCACGCCATACACGACGGTGGCATCGGCGCCTTTGGCCGGAGCCGAAATGATCACCTTGCGGGCACCGGCGCTGAGATGCGCGGCTGCCTTGGCACGGTCGGTAAACAGGCCGGTGCATTCGAAAACGACGTCGATCTTCTCGGCCGCCCAGGGCAGTTCGGCCGGATTGCGGATGGCACTGACAGAGATGCGGTCGCCATTGACCGTCAGGCTTTCGTGATCATGCTGCACGTCAGCATCGAACGTGCCGTGGACGGTGTCGAACTTGAGCAGATGGGCATTGATTGCACTGTCGCCCAGGTCGTTGATGGCGACGATCTGCAGGTCGCGACGATAGCCTTGGGTATACAGTGCACGGAGGACGTTGCGGCCGATGCGGCCAAAACCATTGATTGCGATTCGAAGAGTCATTAAATGCGCCGCCGTCGATTTGTTGTTGGAATTACAAGATTATTCGCATAAAAATAGAAAACAAGCCTTTTTAATGGCAATATTTTGTTTTATCTACAACGAGTGACCTGAATCAACTGGTCCGAATGGTCAAAAACCGTCTGTCGTCTCGCCTTTTACACAGCGTGCAGTGGGCTTTTGATCAGCATAGACAATCAGGTCGCCACACCCGTTAGCCTGGAGTTCTACACATGCATCCCCGCGTTCTTGAGGTCACCGAACGGCTTATCGCCCGCAGCCGCGCCACGCGTCAGGCTTACCTTGCATTGATCCACGATGCAGCCAGCGACGGTCCGATGCGCGGCAAGCTGCAATGCGCCAACTTCGCGCACGGCGTGGCGGGTTGCGGCACCGAAGACAAGCATCACCTGCGGATGATGAACGCCGCCAACATCGCCATCGTGTCGTCCTATAACGACATGCTTTCGGCCCACCAGCCCTACGAAACCTTCCCGGAACAGATCAAGAAAGCCCTGCGCGAGATTGGCTCGGTCGGCCAGTTCGCCGGTGGCACGCCAGCGATGTGCGACGGCGTGACCCAGGGCGAGGCGGGGATGGAACTGAGTCTGCCGAGCCGCGAAGTGATCGCGCTCTCCACGGCGGTGGCGCTGTCCCACAACATGTTTGACGGCGCACTGATGCTCGGCATCTGCGACAAGATCGTCCCAGGCCTGATGATGGGCGCGCTGCGCTTCGGCCACTTGCCGACGATCTTCGTGCCAGGCGGGCCGATGGTCTCGGGCATTTCCAATAAGGAAAAAGCCGACGTGCGCCAGCGCTATGCCGAAGGCAAGGCCACCCGCGAAGAGCTGCTGGAATCGGAGATGAAGTCCTACCACAGCCCCGGCACCTGTACCTTTTACGGCACCGCCAACACCAACCAGTTGTTGATGGAAGTGATGGGTCTGCACTTGCCGGGCGCCTCGTTCGTCAACCCGAATACGCCACTGCGCGATGCCCTGACCCGTGAAGCGGCGTTCCAGGTCACGCGCATGACCAAGCAAAGCGGCAACTTCATGCCTATCGGCGAAATCGTCGACGAACGCTCGCTGGTCAACTCCATCGTCGCGTTGCATGCCACCGGCGGCTCCACCAACCACACCCTGCACATGCCGGCCATCGCCATGGCGGCGGGTATCCAACTGACCTGGCAGGACATGGCCGACCTCTCTGAGGTGGTGCCGACCCTGAGCCACGTCTACCCGAACGGTAAGGCTGACATCAACCACTTCCAGGCGGCGGGCGGCATGTCGTTCCTGATCCGTGAATTGCTGGAAGCCGGTTTGCTCCACGAAAACGTCAACACCGTGCTCGGTCACGGCCTGAGCCGTTACACCCAGGAACCGTTCCTCGAGGACGGCGAGCTGGTGTGGCGCGACGGCCCGATCGAAAGTCTTGACGAAAACATCCTGCGCCCAGTGGCTCGCGCGTTCTCGTCTGAAGGCGGCCTGCGGGTGATGGAAGGCAACTTGGGCCGTGGGGTGATGAAGGTCTCCGCCGTGGCCTTGGAAAACCAGATTGTCGAAGCGCCAGCGATGGTGTTCCAGGATCAGCAGGACCTGGCCGATGCATTCAAGGCTGGCCTGCTGGAGAAAGATTTTGTCGCGGTGATGCGCTTCCAGGGGCCGCGCTCCAATGGCATGCCCGAGCTGCATAAAATGACGCCGTTCCTCGGCGTGCTGCAGGATCGTGGCTTCAAAGTGGCGCTGGTGACCGACGGGCGCATGTCTGGCGCGTCGGGGAAAATCCCGGCGGCCATTCATGTCAGCCCCGAAGCCTATGTCGGCGGTGCATTGGCCCGGGTGCAGGAGGGCGATATCATCCGTGTCGATGGCGTCAAAGGCACCTTGGAATTGAAGGTGGACGCCGAGGAATTCGCCGCGCGCACGCCGGCCAAGGGCCTGTTGGGCAACAACATCGGCACCGGTCGCGAGCTGTTCGGTTTCATGCGCATGGCCTTCAGCTCCGCGGAGCAGGGCGCCAGCGCCTTCACTTCTGCCCTGGAGACGCTTAATTGAAACTGGCTTTGGTCGGTGACATCGGTGGGACCAACGCACGCTTTGCGCTGTGGAAAAACCACACCCTGGAAAACATTCAGGTGCTGGCAACGGCCGATTATGCCTGCCCGGAAGATGCCATCCAGGTGTACCTGAACGGCTTGGGCCTGAAGCCGGGCGCCGTCGGTTCGGTGTGCCTGTCGGTGGCCGGTCCCGTGAGCGGCGATGAGTTTCGCTTTACCAACAATCATTGGCGCCTGAGCAACCTGGCGTTCTGCCAGACCTTGCAAGTGGAGAAGCTGGTGCTGGTCAACGACTTCTCGGCCATGGCCCTGGGCATGACCCGTTTGCATCCCGATGAATACCGGGTCGTGTGCGAAGGCACCCCGGAGCCGTTGCGCCCGGCAGTGGTGATCGGCCCAGGCACCGGGTTGGGCGTTGGTACGTTGCTGGACTTGGGCGAAGGCCGTTTCGCGGCGTTGCCGGGGGAGGGCGGCCATGTCGACCTGCCCATGAGCAGCCCGCGGGAAACCCAGCTGTGGCAGCACATCTACAACGAAATCGGCCATGTCAGCGCCGAAACCGCCCTGAGTGGCAGCGGGTTGCCTCGGGTGTACCGGGCCATTTGCGCGGTGGATGGCCATGTGCCGGTACTCGACACCCCCGAATCCATCACTGCCGCCGGCCTGGCTGGCGACCCCATTGCCCTCGAAGTGCTCGAGCAGTTCTGCCGCTGGCTGGGGCGTGTGGCCGGCAATAATGTGTTGACGCTGGGCGGGCGCGGCGGTGTCTACATCGTCGGGGGCGTGGTCCCGCGGTTTGCCGATTTCTTCCTCGAAAGTGGTTTCGTCCGCTGCTTCGCCGACAAGGGCTGCATGAGCGATTACTTCAAGGGCATTCCGGTCTGGCTGGTGACCGCGCCGTACTCCGGCCTGATGGGCGCGGGTGTGGCGTTGGAGCAGTCGGCGCACGCTTGAAGTTTGAAATACGACCCCTTGTGGGGCGGGCAAGCCCGCTCTCACAAGGGGGGTAGTGTGTTTGTAGTCCTCATCCATCAGGCATAATCGCCCCCATCCAAACAACAAGGACGAGGCCCGTGAGTTCAGTGAACAAATCGATTTTGTTGGTCGACGACGACCAGGAGATTCGCGAACTGCTGGACACCTACCTCAGTCGTGCGGGTTTCCAGGTGCGGACCACACCCGACGGCGCCGGGTTTCGCCAGGCGCTGAACGATGCGCCGAGCGACCTGGTGATCCTCGATGTGATGCTGCCCGATGAAGACGGCTTCAGCCTTTGCCGCTGGGTTCGTCAGCACCCACGCCAGGCCCATGTGCCGATCATCATGCTCACCGCCAGTTCCGACGAGGCCGACCGGGTCATCGGCCTTGAGTTGGGCGCCGATGATTACCTGGGCAAGCCTTTCAGTCCGCGTGAATTGCAGGCGCGCATCAAGGCGCTGCTGCGTCGGGCGCAATTTGGCCAGGAACGCTCCGGCGGCGAAGTGCTGGCCTTCGATGAATGGCGGCTGGACATGGTCAGCCATCGGCTGTTTCACGCCGACGGCGAAGAGGTGATTCTCTCCGGTGCCGATTTCGCCCTGCTCAAGTTGTTTCTCGATCATCCCCAGGAAATCCTCGATCGCGACACCATCGGCAATGCGACCCGTGGTCGTGAGTTGATGCCCCTGGATCGGATCGTCGACATGGCGGTCAGCCGTCTGCGCCAGCGCCTGCGTGACACCGACAAGCCGCCGCGGCTGATTCGCACGGTGCGTGGCAGCGGTTATCAACTGGCGGCCAGTGTGGTTGCCAGCAATGGTCATTGACGGGTTCAAAAAAGTCGCCCGACGGGTGCCGGTGCCGCGCTCGTTGCTAGGACGGATGCTGTTGCTGACGTTGCTGGTGGTGTTGTTCGCCCAGACCTTGTCGAGCCTGATCTGGGTCGCGCAACTGCGCGCCACCCAGCTCGAAGGCCTGGTCACCAGCGCCCGCAGCCTGGCCCATTCGATGACCGCCAGCGTCAGTTATTTGCGTTCTCTGCCGGTGGCGTACCGGCCATTGGTGCTGGACCAGTTGCGCAGCATGGGCGGCACGCGGTTTGTCGTCACCCTCAACGACAAGCCCCTGGGCATGGATGTGCTGCCGGTCACGCCGCGCAAACTGGCGGTGCTCAAGGCGGTGGACGATGTGCTGCGTCGCTCGTTGGGCAGTAGCGCCGACATCTCGGTGACGTTCGTCAGCCCCGATGACCTGCGGATTTTCAATGCTGGGCTCAAACTCGATGAACTGCCCCGTTCGTGGGCTCACTACGCCTTGACCCTGGAACCGGTGAACCCTCCGGTGCTGGTCACGCAGATCCAGATGGCGCCGGGAGAATGGCTGTACATCGCCTCGCTGCTGCCCGAACCCTACACCAGCCTTGAAGAGCAAGGCCTGCCCAAGCAACAGGTCGGTTTCATTGTGCTCACCAGCAGCTTGTTGTTGCTGTTCATCGGTTTGCTGGTGCACTGGCAGAGCCGGCCGCTCAAGCGTCTGGCCCGGGCCGCGCGAGACATGTCCCTGGGCGCCGAAGTGGAGCCAGTGGCCGAGGGCGGCGGCAGCGAAGTGGTGGAGGTGGGGCGGGCGTTCAATGCCATGCGCGAACGCATCAGTCGGTACCTGACGGAACGCAGCCAGTTGTTCAGCGCGATCTCCCACGACTTGCGCACACCGATCACCCGATTGCGGCTGCGGGTCGAGCTGCTGGAAGACGAGAACCTGCAGGCCAAGTTCGGTCGTGACCTGGATGAGCTGGAACTGCTGGTCAAAGGCGCGCTGCAATGCGTCAAGGACACCGACATCCACGAAAACATCGAGCCGGTGGACCTCAACCATGTGCTCGATTGCCTGGTCGAACCTTACCTGGCGCCCAACGGCAACGGCCAGGTGACTCAGGATGGCCGGGCGCTGGCGCCATATCCCGGCAAGCCGCTGGCCCTCAAACGCTGCATCGGCAACCTGATCGACAACGCCTTGAAATACGGGCAGAACGCCCATCTGCACATCGATGACGATGAAGCCGCGTTCATCCTGCACGTCGACGACGAAGGTCCCGGTGTGCCGGAACAGCGCCTGGAGCAAGTCTTCGAACCGCACTTCCGCCTCGCCGGGCAACAGCAAGGTTATGGCCTGGGCCTGGGCATCGCCCGCAACATCGCCCACAGCCATGGCGGGGAAGTGAGCTTGCAGAACCTGCGTGAAGGCGGTTTGCGGGTGACGTTGCAGTTGCCCCGCAGTGTCGATTGATCGGTCCGCGTTATCGTTCATCGCGAGCAGGCTCGCTCCCACAGTGGGTGTCATGGAACACCGATCTCCTTGTACAAGCGAGCTTGCTCGCGATGGCGCCAGTAGCCTCAACGCCTCTCCCAGGTAAATGTCACAACTCGGTGACATAACTCGCCCCTTTCGTTACCTGCCCCTCGCCATCCCTTGTTTAGACTCCCTGCGTCAAAACAAGAAAAAAGGTACCACCCAATGGACACCTTCCAACCGGCCTTCAGCAGTTGGCTGAATGCCCCTGCCCATCAGCAATGGCTTGCCGACGAAGGCTTGCGGCTGCTGGCGTTCGCCCAGGCATCGAAGCTGGCGGACGGCTTTGGCAACCTGGACGAGCGTGGCCATCTGCCGGCCGATGCCCAGGCCGAGACCATGAACACTGCGCGCATGACCCACAGCTTCGCCATGGCCCACATCCAGGGCCTGCCGGGCTTTGCCGAGCTGGTAGACCACGGCGTCCAGGCGCTGAGCGGCCCTTTGCGCGACGCCGAGCACGGTGGCTGGTTTGCCACGACGCGGCCTGATGAAGACGGCGCGGGCAAGGCGGCCTACCTGCATGCATTCGTTGCCCTGGCGGCCAGTTCCGCGGTGGTGGCCCAGCGTCCCGGCGCCCAGGCTTTGCTGGATGAGGCGGTGCGGATCATCGATGAGCATTTCTGGAGCGAAGAAGAGGGGGCGCTGCGCGAATCCTTTAACCGCGATTGGAGCGAGGAAGAGGCCTATCGTGGCGCCAATAGCAACATGCACGCCACCGAAGCCTTCCTCGCCCTGGCCGATGTCACCGACGACCCACGTTGGCTGACCCGCGCCCTGCACATCGTCGAACGGGTGATCCACGGCCATGCCGCCACCAATGACTACTTGGTGGTGGAGCACTTCGATCGCCACTGGCAGCCGCTGCGCGAATACAACCAGGACAATCCTGCCGATGGTTTTCGCCCCTATGGCACCACCCCAGGCCACGGTTTCGAATGGGCGCGACTGCTGCTGCACCTTGAAGCGGCACGGGTCCAGATCGGCATGTTGACCCCGGGTTGGCTGGCCCAGGACGCACAAAAACTCTTCGATCAGAACTGCCACCACGGCTGGGGCGTCGATGGTGCGCCGGGCATTGTCTACACCCTGGATTGGGACAACCGCGCCGTGGTTCGCCATCGCCTGCACTGGGTTCACGCCGAAGCGGCGGCTGCTGCCAGCGCCTTGCTCAAACGCACCGACGAGGCGAAGTACGAAGCCTGGTACCGGCGCTTCTGGGAGTTCTGTGACAAACATTTCATCGACCGCTGCAACGGCAGCTGGCATCACGAACTCGATCCGCAGAATTGCCCCAGCGCCGACATCTGGCCGGGCAAGCCGGACCTGTATCACGCCTGGCAGGCGGTCTTGATTCCGCGCCTGCCCCTGGCACCGAGCATGGCGTCAGCCCTGGCGCGGTTATCCAGCGCTTCGCCTGTGTAACCATGTCGTGACATTTACACGTCCCTTCGTTACCTGCGAAGGGATTCCCTCTGATTAGAATCTATGCAGCGCAAGCACCAGACTTGCATGCATAACAACAAGAAAGGTAATTCTAGATGAATGCGATTTCTCGCCTCGCTACTGTCATTTCTCTTGCTTCCTTGCTTCCCGTCGCAGCATTCCCTGTCACTACCCTTGCCGCTGAATCCAAAGGTTCCGTGGAAGTCGTCCACTGGTGGACGTCGGGTGGCGAAAAAGCCGCGGTCGATGTGCTCAAGGCCCAGGTAGAAAAAGACGGCTTTACCTGGAAGGACGGCGCTGTCGCCGGGGGTGGTGGTTCCACTGCCATGACTGTGCTCAAGAGCCGTGCGGTGGCCGGCAACCCACCGGGTGTCGCCCAGATCAAGGGCCCGGACATCCAGGAATGGGCGTCCACCGGGCTGCTCGACACCGACGTGCTGAAAGACGTTGCCAAAGCAGAGAAGTGGGACAGCCTGCTCGATAAGAAAGTCTCCGATACCGTGAAGTACGAAGGTGACTACGTTGCCGTGCCGGTGAACATCCACCGCGTCAACTGGCTGTGGATCAACCCGCAAGTCTTCAAGAAAGCCGGCATCGAAAAAGCTCCGACCACCCTCGAAGAATTCTACGCGGCGGGCGACAAGCTCAAGGCCGCGGGTTTCATCGCGCTTGCCCACGGTGGCCAGCCTTGGCAGGACAGCACCGTGTTCGAAGCCGTGGTGCTTTCGGTCATGGGCGCCGATGGCTACAAAAAGGCCTTGGTCGACCTGGACAACAAGGCACTGACCGGGCCGGACATGGTCAAGGCGTTGACCGAGCTGAAGAAAATCGCGACCTACATGGACGTTGACGGTAAAGGGCAGGACTGGAACCTGGAAGCGGCCAAGGTCATCAACGGCAAGGCCGGCATGCAGATCATGGGTGACTGGGCCAAGAGCGAATGGACCGCGGCGAAGAAAGTCGCCGGCAAGGACTACGAGTGCGTTGCCTTCCCGGGCACCGACAAGGCCTTCACCTACAACATCGACTCCCTGGCGGTGTTCAAGCAGAAGGACGATGGCACCGCGGCTGGCCAGCAGGACATCGCCAGGGTCGTGTTGGGTGAGAACTTCCAGAAAGTCTTCAGCATCAACAAGGGCTCGATCCCGGTGCGTAACGACATGCTGGGCGACATGGCCAAGTACGGTTTCGATTCCTGCGCACAGACCGCTGCCAAGGACTTCCTGGCGGACGCCAAGTCCGGCGGCCTACAGCCAAGCATGGCGCACAACATGGCGACCACGCTGGCCGTACAGGGGGCGTTCTTTGATGTGGTGACCAACTACATCAACGACCCGAAAGCCGACCCTGCCGATGCTGCCAAGAAACTGGGCGCAGCGGTCCAGTCTGCCAAGTAATTAGCGCCGCAGTCCCCATGTGGGGGCGAGACTGTGGGAGCAAGGCTTGCTCGCGATGAACGATGACGCGGTCATTAGAAAGACCGAGGTGCCTTCATCGCGAGCAAGCGCAGCGCCCACACAAGCTTGCTCCCACAAAGGGATGTCCTTGTAACCTTGTTTTGGATCTTCCCATGAGTTCTGTTGCTGTGTTCAGCAAGGCCTCGCCGTTCGATGTGTTGCAGCGCTGGCTACCAAAACTGGTGCTGGCGCCGAGCATGTTCATCGTTCTGGTGGGCTTCTATGGCTATATCTTGTGGACGTTCGTCCTGTCGTTCACCACTTCGACGTTCTTGCCCAACTACAAATGGGCAGGCCTGGCGCAATATGCCCGGTTGTGGGACAACGACCGCTGGTGGGTGGCAAGCAAGAACCTGGCGCTGTTCGGCGGCCTGTTCATCGGTATCACGCTGGTGATCGGCGTGTTGCTGGCGGTGTTCCTTGACCAGCGCATTCGTCGTGAAGGTTTCATCCGCACCATTTACCTGTACCCGATGGCGCTCTCGATGATCGTCACCGGTACGGCCTGGAAATGGCTGCTCAACCCGGGCATGGGCCTGGACAAATTGTTGCGTGACTGGGGGTGGGAAGGCTTCCGCCTGGATTGGCTGATCGACCCGGATCGCGTGGTGTACTGCCTGGTGATCGCAGCGGTATGGCAGGCCTCGGGCTTCATCATGGCGATGTTCCTGGCCGGCCTGCGCGGTGTCGATCAATCGATCATTCGTGCCGCGCAGATCGATGGCGCAAGCATGCCGCGCATCTACTGGAAAGTGGTGCTGCCGAGCCTGCGGCCGGTGTTCTTCAGCGCCGTGATGATCCTGGCGCACATCGCGATCAAGAGCTTCGACCTGGTGGCGGCGATGACGGCCGGCGGCCCGGGTTATTCCTCCGACCTGCCAGCCATGTTCATGTATTCCTTCACGTTCAGTCGCGGTCAGATGGGCATGGGCTCGGCCAGTGCAATCCTGATGCTCGGTGCGATTCTCGCAATCATCGTGCCTTACCTGTACTCCGAGCTGAGGACCAAGCGTCATGACTAGTCTCGCTACTAAACCTTCCATCAGCCTGAGTCGCATCGCGATCTACGCGGTACTGATCCTCGCCGTACTGCTTTACCTGGTGCCGTTGGTGGTCATGCTGTTGACCAGCTTCAAGACGCCGGAGGACATCAGTACCGGCAACCTGCTGAGCTGGCCGACCGTGGTCAGCGGTATCGGTTGGGTCAAGGCCTGGGCGGCGGTCGACGGTTACTTCTGGAATTCGATCAAGATCACTGTGCCGGCGGTCATGATCTCTACGGCTATCGGTGCCTTGAACGGCTACGTGTTGTCGATGTGGCGCTTCCGAGGCTCGCAGTTGTTCTTCGGCCTGCTGCTGTTCGGTTGCTTCCTGCCGTTCCAGACTGTCCTGCTGCCGGCTTCGTTCACCCTCGGCAAAATGGGCCTGGCCAGTACCACTTCCGGCCTGGTGTTCGTGCACGTGGTCTACGGCCTGGCATTCACCACGCTGTTCTTCCGTAACTACTACGTCAGCATTCCCGATGCGCTGGTCAAGGCGGCGCGGCTGGACGGCGCGGGTTTCTTCACCATTTTCCGGCGGATCATCCTGCCGATGTCCACCCCGATCATCATGGTCTGCCTCATCTGGCAGTTCACGCAGATCTGGAACGACTTCCTGTTCGGCGTGGTGTTCTCCAGCGGTGACTCGCAGCCCATTACGGTGGCGCTGAACAACTTGGTCAACACCAGTACCGGGGCCAAGGAATACAACGTGGACATGGCGGCGGCGATGATCGCCGGGCTGCCGACCCTGCTGGTCTATGTGGTCGCAGGCAAGTATTTCGTGCGCGGTCTGACGGCCGGCGCAGTCAAGGGGTAATCATGGCAACGCTTGAACTTCGCAACGTAAACAAGACCTATGGTGCCGGCCTGCCGGACACCCTGAAGAACATCGAGTTGTCGATCAAGGACGGTGAGTTCCTGATTCTCGTCGGGCCTTCGGGCTGCGGCAAGTCGACGCTGATGAACTGCATCGCGGGCCTTGAGACCATCACCGGTGGCGCGATCATGATCGGTGATCAGGATGTCAGCGGCATGAGCCCGAAGGATCGTGACATCGCCATGGTGTTCCAGTCCTACGCGCTGTACCCGACCATGAGCGTGCGCGAGAACATCGAGTTCGGCCTGAAAATTCGCAAGATGAACCAGGCCGCCATCGACGAAGAAGTCACCCGCGTGGCCAAGCTGCTGCAAATCGAACACCTGCTCAATCGCAAGCCCGGCCAGCTTTCCGGTGGCCAGCAACAGCGCGTGGCCATGGGTCGGGCACTGGCGCGGCGGCCGAAGATCTACCTGTTCGACGAACCGCTGTCCAACCTCGACGCCAAGCTGCGGGTCGAGATGCGTACCGAAATGAAACTGATGCACCAGCGCCTGAAGACCACCACGGTCTACGTGACCCACGACCAGATCGAAGCCATGACCCTGGGCGACAAAGTGGCGGTGATGAAGGACGGGATCATCCAGCAGTTCGGTACGCCGAAAGACATCTACACCAACCCGGCCAACCTGTTCGTGGCGAGTTTCATCGGTTCGCCACCGATGAACTTCATCCCACTGCGCCTGCAACGCAAGGACGGTCGCCTGCTGGCGCTGCTCGACAGTGGCCAGGCCCGTTGCGAACTGCCGATGGGCATGCAGGACGCCGGCCTGGAAGACCGTGAGGTGATCCTGGGTATGCGCCCGGAGCAGATCATGCTGGCGGGCAGCGAGTCCAATGGCTTGCCGACCATTCGCGCCGAAGTCCAGGTCACCGAGCCTACCGGGCCGGACACCCTGGTGTTCGTCAATCTCAACGACACCAAGGTCTGCTGCCGCCTGGCGCCGGACGTGGCGCCGCAAGTCGGGGAGACCCTGACGCTGCAATTCGATCCGTCGAAAGTGCTGCTGTTCGACGCTCAGTCCGGTGAACGCCTGGGCGTGGCCGGTCAGCCGCAGGCAGATGCCCGGTCGGCGAACGTGGCGCAGTTCAAAGGCCGATGAAGAACAGATGGGGGAGCAGGCCTGCTTCCACAGCAAGGAGTATGCGGTGGATGGGGACATCCGCCGCAATCGTTGTAAACCGCGTTAGATAAAAACAGTTAATAACAATAAAGACGAGGATGTAGGGATGAAGAAGAAAAACAACGCCCAGCTTATCTGCCAGCTATCAGCCGTTGCGGCGATGATGCTGGCCGGTAGCGCACACGCTGCCGACGCGTTCAGCGCCGATTCGCAGTGGATGACGGGTGACTGGGGGGGCGAGCGGACCAAGCTGATCGAACAAGGTATCGATATCAAGGCTGACTTCGTCGGTGAGATGGGCGCCAACCTCGACGGCGGTTACAACGATGACAAGACGGCGCGTTGGTCCCAGCAGTTTGGCTTGGGCGTCGCGCTGGACCTGGAAAAACTGGCGGGCTGGGGCGACACAACGGCCAAGATTCAGTTCACCCGGCGTGATGGTCGCAACATCTCTAACGACCGTATCGGCGATCCACGTGCCGGTACCCTCAGTTCTTCCCAGGAAGTCTGGGGTCGTGGGCAAACCACCCGTCTGACCCAGTTGTGGATCCAGCAAAAGTATTTCGACAGTAAGCTGGATGTCAAAGCCGGTTATTACGGTCCAGGCGAAGACTTCAACACCTTCCCGTGCGAGTTCCAGAACCTGGCGTTTTGCGGTTCCCAAGCGGGTAACTGGGCAACCGGCATCTGGTACAACTGGCCGATCATGCAGGCGGCGATTCGCGTCAAGTACAACCTCACGCCTGAGCTCTACGCGCAGATCGGTGCCTACAACCAGAACCCTTCGCAACTGGAAAACAAAAACCGCTATAAACTCAGCGGCAGTGGCACCAAGGGCACTCTCATTCCGATCGAGTTGGTCTGGTCGCCCAAGCTCAATAGTCTGCCGGGCGAGTACCGTATCGGTTACTACAAAAGTACGGCCAAGGCAGATGACGTCCGTAAGGACGACGATGGCAACGACGCCGCGACCACCGGCAACGCCTATCGCAGCCACAGCAGCAAGGACGGCTACTGGTTCGTGGCGCAGCAACAGCTCACCACCCACAACGGTGACGCTTCGCGCGGTCTGAACATCGCCGCCAACGCCACCTTCCACGACAAGGAAACCAACTTCGTCGACAACTACCAGTCGCTGATGTTCGTGTACAAAGGGCCGTTCGATGCGCGTCCTAAAGATGACGTCGGGATCGGTTTCTCCCGTATCCATGTCAACGAAGACGTGAAGAAAAACGCCGAACTGGTCAACGCCGCCAATGGCGTCAGCGACTACGATGATCCACTGTTCGCGCCGTTGCGTGGCACCGAGTACAACTACGAGATCAACTACGGTTTCCACGTGACCAACTGGCTGACCGTGCGTCCCAACCTGCAATACATCACTCACCCAGGTGGTGTGGATGAAGTCGACAACGCGCTGGTGGCCGGCCTGAAAATTCAGTCGGTGTTCTAACGCTGTTGCGATAAGCTCCTCTCTATGTGCGCATATTTGCGGACAGCCAAGGCTGTCCGCTTTTTTTTGGGGAGCGCAGGACTTGCTCTCGCTGGGTTCTGTAGGAGCTGGCGAAGGCTCGGGCCGCGTTCGGACGATCTTTTGAGTTTGATCTTTCGCTCTCGATTCAATGGGCTGTGGAAAGATCGCAGCCTCGCTTCGCTCGACAGCTCCTACAGAACCGAACGGGAGCAAGCTCCCTCGCCACAAAAAAGAAGTGTCGTCCAAAGTTGGGTATTCAATGATTTCCAGGACCGCGGCCCATGCATGAGCATCCGCTACAACGCTTTTTCAGATCCTTGCGCGAGCGCCCGGTGTTCGCGTGGGAGCGCTATCAGCAGCGCGATGTGTTGCTGATCGATCACCCGTTGTGCCAAGCGGTGTTCAGTCGTCAGGGCGCACAGTTGCTACATTTTCAGCCCAAAGGCCAGAAGCCCTGGTTGTGGTGTGCAGCCAAGTGGCCGCAAGTCGGTGCGATACGCGGCGGGGTGCCGGTGTGCTGGCCTTGGTATGGCCGTCATCCCAGTGAAAACGCCTGGCCGTCCCACGGTTGGGCGCGGTTGATCGACTGGAAACTGCTCGACAGCCGCAGCGATGAAGACGGTGTGCATTTGCACTGGCAACTGCAGTTGTGCGACTGGCAAGTGGACCTGCATGCAGACCTGGGTGAGCGCATGGAGCTGCGCTTGAGCACCGAGCATCAGGACAGCCTGCCGTGCCAGTTGAGCCAGGCGCTGCACGCCTATTGGCGTATTGGTGATGTCGGCGAGGTAGCGCTGTCTGGCCTCGAAGGCGCCCAAGGCTATGACCAGTTGAACCGTGCGATTTGCCAGCAGGAAGGCGAGTTACGGGTCGAGGGTGGTTGCCAGCGAGTGTTCCAGCATGAGGGAGAGTTGCAGCTCAAGGACCACGCTTGGCAGCGTGAGTTGTGCATCGACACCGGCGCCAGCGCCGACACCGTGGTCTGGCATCCCGGTGCGCGGCCGTTGCTGGGGGTGAGTTGGGATGAGGTCTGCGAATTCGTCTGCGTCGAAGCGGCCAGTGGCGGCACCGACAGCCTGTGCCTGGCACCGGGGGAGCGGGCGCATCTGAGTTTGCAGGCGCGAGTGGGGGCTTGATTCAGGATGTGGGGTGTGGCGGCTGGCCCTTTCGCGAGCAAGCCCGCCCTCACAATGGATCTTGGGTGTTCACAAAAACCCTGTGGGAGCTGGCTTGCTCGCGAAGAGGGGTTATCGGGCGCCGAAAACCCTGAATCGGATCAGTTGAACTCATCCCCCACCGGATACCGGCTGGCGTTCAAACTTTCCTTGATCTTGCGCAGGTGCGGCTGGAAGTCCACGCCCCGACGCAGGGTCATGCCGGTGGCCAGCACATCCAGTACGGTGAGCTGGATGATCCGTGAGGTCATCGGCATATAGATATCAGTGTCTTCGGGCAGTGGAATGTTCAGGCTCAGGGTGCTGGCCTTGGCCAGTGGCGAGTTTTCGGCAGTCAAGCCCAGCACCGATGCGCCGTTTTCCCGGGCGATGCGCGCCACTTCCACCAGTTCGCGGGTGCGGCCGGTGTAGGAAATGATCACGAACAGTTCACCGGTATGGGCCACCGACGCGATCATGCGCTGCATCAGTACGTCGGCGTGCGCGGTTACCGCCAGGTTGAAGCGGAAAAACTTGTGTTGGGCATCCAGCGCCACCGGGGCGGAGGCGCCGAGGCCGAAGAAGTGGATTTGCCGGGCCTGGATCAGCAGGTCTACGGCGCGACTGATCAAATTGGGATCAAGGGCCTGGCAGGCGCTGTCCAATGAGGCAATGGCACTGCCAAAGATTTTCCGGGTGTAGGCTTCCGGGTCGTCGTCGGCCTCCACCGCACGGCTCACATACGCAGCGCCGCTGGCCAGGCTTTGGGCCAGTTGCAACTTGAGTTCCGGGTAACCGCTGACGCCGAACGAACGGCAAAAACGGTTGACGGTCGGTTCACTGACCGAAGCCGCCTGGGCGAGGGCGGCGATGCTGAAGCGGGTCGCCTGCTGCGGGTTGAGCAGGATGATCTCGGCCACCTTGCGTTCGGCCTTGTTCAGGTCTTCAAGGCGACTCTGGATCTGTTCCAGTAAATTTCGCACGCGGTCCATACAAGATTCCTAGGAAGACGGGTCTTTGATACGACCCTTTGCGGTGGCCTATCCTACTGATGGCTCCGACGGACCACCACTCGGAATCGGTATTTTCGAAAAATGTTGTGGTTATTACTACATTTTTCCTTGAGTGATGCCTTGAAAAAAGGTATTTGTAGTTTAACTTGATAAAAGAACAAACATCATGCCTTCGATTACGGTTGAACCGTGCACCTTTGCCCTATTTGGCGCGTTGGGCGATCTGGCCTTGCGCAAGCTCTTTCCTGCCCTGTATCAGCTTGATGGCGCCCAATTGTTGCACGAGGACACGCGGATCATCGCGCTGGCCCGTGAACCCGGCAGCGAGCAGCCGCACTTGGCATTCATCGCCGCCGAACTGCGTCGCTACGTCGGTGAAAAAGACCTGGACGAAGCCGTACTCGAGCGCTTCCTGGCACGATTGACCTACCTGCACGTGGATTTCCTCAAGGCCGACGATTACGTCGCCTTGGCCGAAGCAGCCGGTTCGGCCCAGCAGGTCATTGCCTATTTCGCCACCCCAGCGGCGGTGTATGGGGCGATCTGCGAGAACCTGGCGAAGGTTGGTTTGAGCGAGAACACCCGTGTCGTGCTGGAGAAGCCCATCGGCTCGGACCTGGAGTCTTCGCGCAAGGTCAACGACGCCGTGGCACAGTTCTTCCCGGAAAACCGTACCTATCGCATCGACCATTACCTGGGTAAAGAGACCGTCCAGAACCTGATCGCGCTGCGGTTCGCCAACAGCCTGTTCGAAACCCAGTGGAACCAGAACTACATTTCCCACGTGGAAATCACCGTGGCCGAGAAGGTCGGTATCGAAGGCCGCTGGGGTTATTTCGACAAGGCTGGCCAACTGCGGGACATGATCCAGAACCACCTGTTGCAGTTGCTGTGCCTGATCGCCATGGACCCACCGGCTGATTTGTCCGCCGACAGCATCCGTGACGAGAAGGTCAAGGTGCTCAAGGCCCTGGCGCCGATCAGCCCGGAAGGCCTGACCACCCAGGTGGTGCGCGGCCAATACATCGCCGGCCACAGCGAGGGCAAGGCAGTGCCTGGCTATCTCGAAGAACCCAACTCCAATACCCAGAGCGACACCGAGACGTTCGTCGCCCTGCGTGCCGACATTCGCAACTGGCGTTGGGCCGGGGTGCCGTTTTACCTGCGTACCGGCAAGCGCATGCCGCAAAAGCTGTCGCAGATCGTCATTCACTTCAAGGAGCCGTCCCACTACATCTTCGCGCCCGAGCAGCGTTTGCAGATCAGCAACAAGCTGATCATCCGCCTGCAACCGGACGAAGGGATTTCCTTGCGGGTGATGACCAAGGAGCAGGGCCTGGACAAGGGCATGCAATTGCGCAGCGGTCCGTTGCAACTCAACTTCTCCGATACCTATCGCAGCGCACGTATTCCCGATGCCTACGAGCGGTTGTTGCTGGAGGTCATGAACGGCAATCAGAACCTGTTTGTCCGTAAAGATGAAATTGAAGCCGCGTGGACGTGGTGTGACCAGTTGATCGCCGGGTGGAAGAAATCCGGCGATGCGCCCAAGCCGTATGCGGCCGGGTCCTGGGGGCCGATGAGCTCCATTGCACTGATCACGCGGGATGGGAGGTCATGGTATGGCGATATCTGAAGTGAAACTGCCGCAGGGCGTTAGCGCCCATGAGTTCAAGAACCCGGTGGTGCTGGCCGAAGGCCTGGCGCTGAAAGTGGCCGAGCAGTTGCGCAATGCAATCGAGACGCGCGGTGCGGCGACCCTGGTGGTCTCCGGTGGCCGCAGCCCGGTGGCGTTTTTCCAGCACCTGGCCAAGCAGGCGCTGGACTGGTCCAACGTGGTGGTCAGCCTGGCCGATGAGCGCTGGGTACCGGTTGAGCACGCCGACAGCAACGCCGGCCTGCTCAAGCGTTACCTGCTGCAAGGCGCGGCGGCCAAGGCCCAGTTCCTGAGCCTCTACAGCGCCAGCGCCAACCTGGAAGCAGCTGCCGAGCAGGCCGATCGTCTGCTGGCCGAGCTGCCGCTGATCGATGTGCTGGTATTGGGCATGGGCGATGATGGGCACACCGCCTCGCTGTTCCCTGACAGCCCGAACCTGGCCCAGGCCCTGGACGCTAACGGCACACGTCGTTGCTGGCCGATGCTGGCGCCGACCGTGCCGCACCAGCGCTTGACCATGAGCCGTGCCTTGCTGGCTTCGGCGCAACACAAAGTGCTGTCGATTTCCGGTCAGTCGAAATTGACCACCCTGAACGCTGCGGTGGCGGGAGACGATGTCGCCGAAATGCCGATCCGCGCGTTTTTGCAACCTACGTTAGAGATTTACTGGTGCCCATGAACCAAGGATCAGCCGCTATGACAAACCCATCCCCGACCGTTTCCATGGCGGACAAAGTTGCCCTGATCGACAGCCTCTGCGCCAAGGCGCGGATTCTGCCAGTGATCACCATCGCCCGTGAACAGGACATCCTGCCGCTGGCCGATGCCCTGGCTGCCGGTGGCCTGACGGCGCTGGAAGTGACACTGCGTTCCCAATACGGCCTCAAGGCTATCCAGGTGCTGCGCGAGCAGCGTCCTGAATTGGTGACCGGTGCCGGCACGGTGCTCGACCGCCAGATGCTGGACGCCGCCGAGGCTGCCGGTTCGCAGTTCATCGTCACCCCGGGCATCACCCGTGATCTGCTCGAGGCCAGCGTCTACAGCTCTATCCCGTTACTGCCCGGCATCAGCAACGCCTCGGGCATCATGGAAGGCTACGGCCTGGGCTATCGCCGCTTCAAACTGTTTCCGGCTGAAGTCAGCGGCGGCGTCGCGGCCATCAAGGCCTTGGGTGGCCCGTTCGGCGAAGTGAAATTCTGCCCGACTGGCGGCGTGAGCCCGGCCAACATCAAGAGCTACATGGCGTTGAAAAACGTGATGTGCGTGGGCGGAAGCTGGATGCTTGATCCTGAGTGGATCAAGAACGGCGACTGGGCCCGCATTCAGGAATGCACCGCCGAGGCCTTGGCACTGCTGGACTGATTGTTTTACCGAACCTCGTTGGGTGTTCTACGGTTTTACGGTGCGCTTGGTCGGCGCGCCGTTTTTTTTTGCCCGGTTTTTTATGGCAGTACAAAATTCTTGTGGCGAGCTTGCTCCCGCTGGGCTGCGTATAGGAGCTGTGTAGGAGCTGACGAGTGCAACGAGGCTGCGATCTTTCCACTGACAATTGAGTCGAGAGCGAAAGATCAAGATCAAGATCAAAAGATCGTCCGAACGCGGCCCGAGCCTTCGCCAGTTCCTACAGGGCCCAGCGGGAGCAAGGGATCTAGGTACTGCTCAGTTCGATCAGCGCTCGGGTCAACCGCTGAATGTCGCTCGCCAGGGTGACCAGGCCGGGTGTGATGCGGATGCATGGCCCAACGCTCGTGTTGCGTACCACGGTGAAGATCCCATAGTCATTGAGCAATCGATCGGCCATTGCCTGCTGGTCTGTATGGGCGGTGAAGCGCATCGCGGTGATTGCGCAATAGAGACGCCCGTCATCCGGGGTCATGACTTCGATACCCGGCACATCGCGCACGGCCCTCACCCACAGGTCACGCAGGTAACAGAGACGCGCGCCTTTGGCCGAAGCGCCACCCAGAGCCTGGTGTTCTTCGAAGACCAGCGGCAGCGTGAGCAAGGCAGGGATATTGGGCGTGCTGTGGGGCGTGCGCGAGCGGATGTCGGTGACGGGGTAGCTGTCTTCGTCCATGTCCGGGTCGATGTCGGCCAACCGCTGCGGGGCGATGTACAGGAAGCCCTGGGAGAGGGGCCCGCCGATCCACTTCTGCAGGTTGAATCCGGCAAATTCGATCCCGAGCTTCTTCAGGTCGAAATCGATCTGGCCCAGGGCGTGGGCACCGTCGAGGATGATGTCGACGACAAACTCGCGGGCATTCTCGGCAATGGCCTGGACCGGCATCACCAGCCCGGTGAGGTGGTTGACGTAGGTCAGCATCATCAACTTGAGGCGAGGGTAGCGAATGAACGCTTCGCGATAAGTGCCCACCAGGCTTTCGAAACTGGCCGGGTGCTGGTGGACGATTTCGATCACCTCCACGCCCCGCTGGCGGGCCAGCCAGCGCATCGCGCTTTTGACCGAGGCGTATTCCAGATCACAGATCAGCACTTGATCGCCTGGCTTGAGGCCGTTGTAGTTGCGAATCAGCGTCTGCAAGGCATCCACCGCGCTGCCGGCCAACCCCACGCTTTGGGGTGAAGCGTGGATCAGCCGGGCCACCTGTCGACGAATGGCTTCGCCGTGTTCACGGTCGAAATGCTGGCGCACATACACCGAGTTGCCTTGGTTGATGAATTCGATGTTGCGCTGGTACTCCTCCACCACGGTGCGGGACATACGTGCGAAGTAGCCGTTTTCCAGGTTGAGCGGGCCGTCGGGATCGACGTCGTAGCGGCCGGCAAACGTCTGCCAGAAAGCTTCATCGTGGGCGCGTAGCGTGTTTTCTGGCATGGCGGGGGCTCAATTGCTCAGGGGCGAGGCTTGGGTCTGCCATATTTGGCACGCAATGGATCGAGCAGGTCCGACAGCCCGTTATGATCGATTTCCTGCATCAGTGCCAGCAAGCCACCCAGTTCGCCGTGAGGAAAACCCTCGCGGGCGAACCAGTTCAGGTATTGACCGGGCAGGTCAGCCAGGATTCGACCCTTGTATTTGCCGAACGGCATTTGACGCGTGATGAGCAATTCGAGCTTTTCCGGGTTCATGGCAATCGTCTTGATTCAAATCTGCCTCGAAAATACAGGCATTCTGCATGCAGGCCAAATGACAGATCATGCAAATAACGCGGATACAGTTTTCTGAGATTTCATTAACTTGCTGATTTTAAAGAAAATTAACTGAGTTATTTGACTGGCATGGCCGATGCAATATCCCTTGCAGGTTTTTTATTCCCCCAGCAAAGGAGCTGAAAAATGACTGACACCAACAAAGAAGCCATCTCCGTCTTGAACGACCTGATTGAGATCAGCAAAGATGGTCAGCAAGGCTTCAAGACCTGTGCTGAAGACATCAAGCACCCAGAGCTCAAGGCGTTGTTCGTTCAACGTGCTGCCGATTGCGCGACCGCTGCGGCCGAGCTGCAAGCGGCGGTTCGCTCGTTGGGCGGCGATCCGGAAACTTCCACCAGCGTCGCCGGTGACCTGCACCGTCGTTGGGTGGACGTGAAATCCATGTTCACCGGCCAGGATGAAGAAGCGGTGCTCAACGAAGCCGAGCGCGGCGAAGACCATGCGCTCAAGGCCTACAACGAAGCGCTGGAGAAAATCAGCAAGAACAACCTGGTGGGTATTCGTGATCTGGTTGAGCGTCAGTACCACGGTGTGCAACGCAACCATGACCAGGTCAAGGCACTGCGTAACCAGACGCGCGCCAACAGTTAAGCACGCGGTCAACGCCAAAAAAAACGCCAGCATGCCTGGCGTTTTTTTGTCGACAGAGATCACCTCGCTGGGCCCATAGGCGCTGTGTAGGCGCTGTGTAGGAGCTGTCGAGTGAAACGAGGCTGCGATCTTCCCCAGACACTTGAATCTCAAGCGAAAGATCAAAAGATCAAAAGATCAAAAGATCGCAGGCTTCGCCAGCTCCTACAGGTTCTAGCGGGAGCAATCTGCGACCGCCAAAGCGTTCGCATGATTGGGCGACAAACAACTCTGGACTCTAATAGATAGCTAGCTAATAATTGCGTCGCCTATCCCTGCATTGCATCTATTGTTACTGGCGTCCCCCAAAGAGTTTTTCGCGTGCCCATAACCTTCCAGGCCTTGTTTGCCCCTGACCGTCTCGCTTTGCAGTTCGCCATCAAGACGGTGCTTGGCGCTGGGCTGGCGTTGTGGCTGGCGCTGCGCTGGGGGTTGGAGCAGCCGTCATGGGCGCTGATGACTGCGATCATCGTCGCCCAGCCACTGTCCGGGATGGTGGTGCAGAAGGGGCTGGCGCGATTGCTTGGCACGTTGGTGGGCACCGTCATGTCGGTGGTGTTCATGGGCCTGTTTGCCCAGGCGCCCTGGTTGTTCCTGCTAGCCTTGGCGCTCTGGCTGGGGTTGTGCACAGCCTGTTCGACGCTGCTGCGCAGTGCCTGGTCGTATTCATTCGTGTTGGCCGGCTACACGGTGGCGATCATTGCCTTGCCAGCCATTTCCCACCCGCTGGGTATATTCGACCAAGCGGTGGCGCGCTGCACCGAGATCAGCCTGGGCATCGTCTGCGCCACGGCGGCCAGTGCCTTGCTCTGGCCGTTGCGGGTCGAGCGGCAATTGGCCGGTCAGGCATTTGCTGCCTGGCAGAGCGGCATGCAGGCCGCCCGTGCGACCCTGGCTGGCGATGCCCAGGCCCGTAAAGGGTTGCTGGAAATTCTGGGCAGGATCGTCGCGGTGGATGCCCAGCGTGAACATGCCTGGTTCGAAGGCAGCCGTGGCCGACAGCGAGCCCGAGCTATCAGCGGCTTGAGTCAGAAATTGCTGATGCTGCTGCGCCTTTCGCGCTCGGTGCGTCGGCAGTGGAAACAACTCGACCCCGAGGAGGCCAAGGCCCTCCGGCCGTGGATGAACGAGGTGCAGCAAGCCCTCGACGCCGACGATGCGACCCTGCAAGCCTTGCGCCCCCGGGTGTGGGATGCGTCTCATGACCCGCAGATCAGCTCGGCACAAAGTTACTGCCTGGCGCGGTTTGCCTTGTTGCTCGACACCGCCCTGGCCGCTTGCGCGGCTTTGACGGCGGTGCAGGAGGGCAGGGAAGCGGCGGATCCACCGCGAACCCTGGCGCCTCATCGTGATCTGTCCCTGGCCATGGTCTTCGGCGCTCGCAGCGCCCTGGCGTTTTTGGTCGTTGCCGGTTTCTGGCTGGCGACCGCCTGGCCCGCCGCATCGGGCGCGATGCTGTTGACGTGCGTGGTGTGCAGCCTGTTCGCCAGTCGCGAAAACGGCGCGCAGATCGGCATGAGTTTTCTGCGCGGCATCCTGTTGGCCGTGCCAACGGCGTTCGTGATTGGTGAGCTCGTACTCCCGCAATGGAGCAGTTTCGCGATGCTCGGCATGGCCATGGGCGTGCCGTTGTTTTTCGGCGCGCTGGGTATGGCCAAGCCGCAGATTTTCGCCACGGCGACGTCGTTCTGCCTGCATTTCGTGGTGTTGATTTCACCGCTCAATGCCATGAAGTACGACGTCGCGGCGTTCTTCAACAACGCCCAGGCCATGATGATTGGTGTGGGCGCGGCGGTGCTGGCCTTCAATCTGCTGGTTTTGCGTAACCCGGCCTGGCACAGCCGCCGCCTGCTGTCCGCGACCCTCCACGATCTGGTGCGCCTGACCCATCGCAGCCTGCGTGGCGCTGAAAGCTGGTTCGGCGGGCGCATGGCCGACCGGCTGTTGCAGTTGGCGCGGCATTACCCCGAATTGCCGGTGCAGGCGCGTAGCCGCTGGGACGATGGTTTGCTGGGCCTGGACATTGGCGATGAACTGTTGCATTTGCGCCTGAGCCTGGCCGTCGCCCAGGTGCCCGATACCCGGGCGCAGCGCCGGTATTTCGAAGCGCTGGAGCAGGTGCTTGAGCACGGCCCGGCCGGTGACCGGGCCGATGCGCTGGCCCCGGCAAGCGCCGAGTTCCTGAACGTATTGTCGACGCAGCCGCCCGGTGACGCACTGAAGCTGGCCCTGGGCGCGGTGGTGCAATTGCAAAACAGCTGGCGCGCCTGGTGCCACCAGCACGAACCTGAACGACGGGAGCACAGCCATGGGCTTGCGTGAGTGGTCGATTGGCGGGGTGTTGCTTAGCCCGTTCCTGATTTATGTGGTGCTGGCGTTGCTGGTGACCGGTGCGTTGCGCCTGTTGCTCAGCCTGGTGCCGGCCGGGCGCTGGATCTGGCATGAGGCCTTGTTCGACTGCGCCCTGTATGTCTGTGTCCTGACCGTTATTACCGTGGTCCTCGGGCCGCTATAGGAGTTGAACATGCGTACATCCGTACGTGTCGCCGTCACGCTGTGCATGGTGGCCGTGGCGATCTTCGCCGGGTTTCACTTGTGGCAGTACTACATGCTCACACCCTGGACCCGCGATGCGCGGATCCGCGCCGACGTGGTGGTGATTGCACCCGACGTGTCGGGTTGGGTGCGCGAGCTCAAGGCGGTGGATAACCAGCAGGTCAAAGCCGGCGATGTGTTGTTGAATATCGACCGTGAGCGTTTCGAGGCGGCGGTGGAGAAGGCTCGGGCCGTGGTCCAGACGCGCCAGCAGCAACTGAGCCTGCGCGAACACGAAGCCAGCCGCCGCGCCGCCCTTGGGCCCCAGGCCATCAGTGCCGAACTGCGGGAAAACGCCCAGATCAACGCCGGCATCGCTCGAGGCGAACTGCGTGAAGCCCAGGCCGAGGCCAAGGTGGCCGAGCTCAACCTGGCGCGCAGCCAGGTCCTGGCTCCACGCAACGGTCACATCACCAACCTGCGCCTGGCCGAAGGCAACTACGTGAATGCCGGGCAGCCGGTGATGGCGCTGATCGACGACTCGACGTTCTATGTGCAGGCCTATTTCGAAGAAACCAAGTTGCCGAGGATCCGCGTCGGTGACCCGGTCAAAATCTGGCTGATGAGCGCCGGCCATGCCCTGCAAGGGCATGTCGAGAGCATCAGTCGTGGCATTACCGACCGCAACACCAACCCCGATGCGCAGTTGCTGGCGGAGGTCGAGCCGACCTTCAACTGGGTGCGCCTGGCCCAGCGGATACCGGTGCGGATCAAATTGGACAAGGTGCCGGAGGGGGTGAACTTGAGCGCCGGGATGACGGCGAGCGTGCAGGTGCGCGAAGACCAGCTGTAACTCGTTGCACAATGGCCATTGTGGCAAGGCGCCTGCTCTGTGGGAGCAAAACTTGCTCGCGAAACGAGCGCCTACTGCTCAAGGACCGCATCACCATCATCGCGGGCAAGCCTTGCTCCCACAGAAGCCCTGCTCCACAGAGCGGGCGGCTTGCCACATGCCATTCACTTTAGAGCGCGGTAATCAACCCACAGTAATCGTAGGCAACGTCGGCAAGGTCACGGTCTGCTGCTTGCGCGGTGCGAGGATTTCGGCCTCGCCGTCCACCACCAGCTCGTCGCGCTGGTTGAACACACGTGTGGCGATGCGCACGCGGAATTTCGGCAGTTTTTCCAGGATTTCCAGGCGCACGGTCAGGGTGTCGCCGATTTTCACTGGTTTCTGGAAGCTCATCTGCTGACCGATATAGATAGTGCCCGGCCCAGGCAACTCGCAGGCCACCGCCGCGCTGATCAGCGCACCGCTGAACATGCCATGGGCGATGCGCTCCTTGAACATGCTCGCGGCGGCGAACTCGGCGTCCAGGTGCACCGGGTTGTGATCGCCCGACATCGCCGCGAACAGCTGGATATCACGCTCTTCGACGGTCTTGCTGTAGCTGGCGGTCTGGCCGATTTCGAGGGCTTCGTAAGGGGTGTTGGTAACCTGGGTCATCTGTTTCAAATCCTGTGACGGGTAAAGGAAAAAACGCTGCAAGCCTACTCGCTGCGTGGCGGCCGCTTGCGGCTCAGGGCCTGGGCAATCCAGGCCAGCACGTCGGCGGTCACTTCATCGCGGTTGGTTTCATTGAACAGTTCGTGCCGGGCCTGCGGGTAAATCGTCAATTGCAGGTGCCGGATGCCGGCGTCACGCAAGGCGTCGGCCAGATCCTTCAGACGCTTGCCTTCGCTCACCGGATCACATTCGCCACCCATCACCAGCAGGGGCAGGCCCGGATCGATCTGGGCGAGATTGGACGCTTTGCTGATTTGCTGCAACCCGCCGAGCAGGTCGACCCACAGTTGATTGGAGCAACGAAAGCCACACAGCGGGTCGTGGACGTACTGGTCGACTTCGGCCGGGTCGCGGCTGAGCCAGTCGAAGGGGGTACGCGTGGGTTTGAATTTCTTGTTGAAACTGCCGAACGACAGCCACTCGATCAATGCGCTGCGCCCGGTGGCACCCTGGCGCCAGCGTTCGAAGCGGGCGATCAGGCGAGCGCTGCGGTAGAGCGTCACCGGCTGAAAGTTCGAGCCGCTGAGAATCGCCCCGTGCAGGCTGGCGCTGTGATGCAATAAATAACCCTGGGTGATGTAGCTGCCCATGCTGTGGCCGAGCAACACGATGGGGGTTTCGGGGTGTTGTTGACCGATGTGCTGGTTGAGGCTGGCCAGGTCGCCCACGACCTTGGCCCAGCCGTCCTCGTCTGCAAAGTGGCCGAGAATCGCTTCCTCGCCCGTCTTGCCATGGCCGCGCAAGTCCATGGCGCAGACACCGTAGCCTTCGTCGCACAACGCCTGGGCCAGGCGTGCATAGCGGCCGCTGTGTTCGGCCATGCCGTGGGCCAGCATGATCACCGCCAACGGGGCGGTTTCAGGCAGCCATTGGTTGACGAGCAGGCGGCTATGGTCGGTCGCGGTCAGCCAGAACGTTTGGTGGATCATGGCGATTCCTTTGCACAAAGTCAGACGCAGCGTCGCTGCATTGTATAGCGCATCCATTGCGTCTCGCCCATGGCAAGAAGATTCACACAATCTATGACGCAGGTTGCCATATTTGCCTGATTGGCCATAGCTGCTAGTGTCCCAAGAGCTCCGCCTCTGTAAGCGATACAGACGCGGCCCGGACATGCTCAGGTAAAGAGGACAAAAACAATGCAACCTGATTTCTGGAATGACAAGCGCCCGGCCGGCGTGCCCCTGGATGTTGATCTGGGGACCTACAAGTCGGTGATCGAGGTGTTCGAACGTTCCTGTAAGAAATTTGCCGACCGTCCGGCGTTCAGCAACATGGGGGTGACCCTCACCTATGCCGAGCTCGAGCGCTACAGCGCGGCTTTCGCCGGCTACCTGCAAGCCCACACCGACCTGGCACCGGGTGATCGAATCGCGGTGCAGATGCCTAACATTCTGCAATACCCGATCGCCGTATTCGGAGCCTTGCGCGCCGGGCTGATCGTGGTCAACACCAACCCGTTGTACACCGTGCGGGAAATGCGTCATCAGTTCAAGGACTCCGGTGCTCGGGCGCTGGTGTACCTGAATATGTTCGGGCAGAAAGTCCAGGAGGTGTTGCCCGATACGGACCTGCAGTACCTGATCGAAGCGAAGATGGGTGACTTGATGCCCACCGCCAAGGGCTGGCTGGTCAACACGGTGGTGAGCAAGGTCAAGAAAATGGTCCCGGCCTATTCGCTGCCCCAGGCCACTTCCTTCAAGAGCACCTTGCGTCTGGGACACGGCCAGGGCATCAAGCCGCTGACAGTCAGTCTCGACGATATTGCGGTATTGCAATACACCGGCGGCACCACCGGGTTGGCGAAAGGCGCGATGCTGACCCACGGTAACCTGGTGGCCAACATGCAACAGGCCCGGGCCTGCCTGGGACAGCTCGGTGATGACGGCCATCCACTGCTGCGCGAAGGCCAGGAGGTCATGATCGCGCCGTTGCCGCTCTACCATATCTATGCGTTTACGGCGAACTGCATGTGCATGATGGTGACCGGCAACCACAACGTGCTGATCACCAATCCGCGGGACATCGGTGGTTTCATCAAGGAACTGAAGAACTGGCGTTTCTCGCTGCTGCTGGGGCTCAACACATTGTTCGTGGCATTGATGGACCATCCGGATTTCAAGACCCTGGATTTTTCCAACCTCAAGGTCACCAACTCGGGTGGCACGGCGCTGATCAAGGCCACCGCCGAGCGCTGGGAGCAGATCACCGGTTGCGGCATCACCGAAGGGTATGGCCTGACCGAAACCTCGCCAGTGGCCAGTGCCAATCCTTATGGCGGCAAGTCCCGGTTGGGCACGGTGGGGATGCCGGTGCCGGGCACGCTGATGAAAGTGATCAACGACGATGGCGTCGAGCAGCCCTTCGGCGAGCGCGGCGAGCTGTGCATCAAGGGCCCGCAGATCATGAAAGGCTACTGGAACAAGCCTGAGGCCACGGCCGAAGTGCTGGACCACGAGGGCTGGTTCAAGTCCGGCGATATCGCAGTGATCGATCCGGACGGTTTCGTGCGCATCGTCGACCGCAAGAAGGACATGATCATCGTCTCGGGCTTCAATGTGTACCCCAACGAGATCGAAGACGTGGTGATGGCCCATCCCAAGGTGGCCAACTGCGCGGTGATCGGCGTGCCGGACGAGCGTTCGGGGGAGGCGGTGAAACTGTTCGTGGTGGCGCGGGAAACCGGGGTCAGCCTTGAAGAGCTCAAGGCCTACTGCAAGGAGAACTTCACCGGCTACAAGATCCCCAAGCACATCGTGCTGCGGGAGTCGTTGCCAATGACCCCGGTGGGCAAGATTCTGCGACGGGAGCTGCGGGATATCGCCTGAGGTTAGAGAAGTCCAGTAGACATCCTGTGGGAGCGAGCCTGCTCGCGATAGCGGTATACCAGTGACAGCGATGTTGGCTGATACACCGCATCGCGAGTGGGCTCGCTCCCACGGTCGTTTGTGTATTCAGGGGGATTTAGCAGGAGCTTAGAATTTTTACTCTAAAAATGACCATGAAATATTCATGAGTTATGTTTGTGACTGTGGGGGCTGCTTTTGGCTCTAGGCGGCCCTTGGCAAAGCTGCTACTCTCGGCGCGCTTTTGTGACTTCTCGGCCTTGATTCAAGCCAGATTCACCAATAAACACACACCAATAATAATCGCATCAAATGCGGTGAGAATTCGCGTTGCTGAGGAGTGGGCTTCCATGATTGAAGACTTTTGGAAGGATAAGTACCCAGCTGGGATTGCTGCCGACATCAATCCAGACGAGTATCCGAATATTCAGGCGGTGTTGAAGCAATCCTGCCAACGCTTTGCCAACAAGCCGGCATTCAGCAACCTCGGCAAGACGATCACCTACGGTGAACTCTACGAGTTGTCCGGTGCCTTTGCCGCGTACCTGCAACAGCATACCGATTTACAGCCGGGCGATCGAATCGCCGTGCAGCTGCCCAACGTTCTCCAGTACCCGGTGGCCGTGTTCGGTGCGATCCGCGCCGGGCTGATCGTGGTTAACACCAACCCGCTGTACACCGCGCGGGAAATGGAACACCAGTTCAACGACTCCGGAGCCAAGGCGCTGGTGTGCCTGGCGAACATGGCGCACCTGGCCGAGACCGTGGTACCCAAGACGAGCGTCAAGCACGTCATCGTCACCGAAGTCGCCGACCTGCTGCCGCCGCTCAAGCGCCTGTTGATCAACAGCGTGATCAAGTACGTCAAGAAGATGGTCCCGGCCTATCACTTGCCCAAGGCCGTCAAGTTCAACGATGTGCTGAGCAAGGGCCACGGCCAACCCGTGAGCGAAGCCAACCCCACCAGCGACGATGTGGCCGTGCTGCAATACACCGGCGGCACCACTGGCGTGGCCAAGGGCGCGATGCTCACTCATCGCAACCTGGTGGCGAACATGTTGCAGTGCAAGGCGCTGATGGGCTCCAACCTCAATGAAGGTTGCGAGGTCCTGATCACGCCGCTGCCGCTGTACCACATCTATGCCTTCACCTTTCATTGCATGGCGATGATGCTGATCGGCAACCACAACATCCTGATCAGCAACCCGCGTGACTTGCCGGCGATGGTCAAGGAACTGTCAAAGTGGAAGTTCAGCGGTTTCGTCGGCCTCAATACGCTGTTTGTGGCCCTGTGCAACAACGAAGCCTTCCGCAAGCTGGATTTCTCGGCTCTGAAAGTCACCCTGTCTGGCGGCATGGCCCTGCAACTGGCAGCCGCCGAGCGCTGGAAAGCAGTAACCGGCTGCCCGATCTGCGAAGGCTATGGCATGACTGAAACCAGCCCGGTGGCTACCGTCAACCCGATCCAGAACATCCAGGTCGGTACCATCGGTATTCCGGTGCCGTCGACGCTGTGCAAGGTGATCAATGACGCGGGCGTCGAACAGCCATTGGGCGAAATCGGCGAATTGTGTGTGAAAGGTCCGCAGGTCATGAAGGGCTATTGGCAACGCCAGGAAGCCACCGACGAGATCCTCGACAGTGAGGGCTGGCTCAAGACCGGGGACATTGCGCTGATCCAGCCGGACGGCTACATGCGCATCGTCGATCGCAAGAAAGACATGATCCTGATCTCCGGTTTCAACGTGTACCCCAACGAACTGGAAGATGTGCTGGCAACCCTGCCGGGCGTGCTGCAGTGCGCGGCCATCGGCATACCGGACGAGAAGTCGGGTGAGGCGATCAAGATATTCATCGTCGCACGACCGGGTGTCACGTTGACCAAAGAGCAGGTGATGGAACACATGCGGGCCAACGTCACCGGCTACAAAGTGCCCAGGGCCGTGGAGTTCCGTGATGCCTTGCCGACGACCAACGTGGGCAAGATCCTGCGGCGCGAGTTGCGGGATGAAGAACTTAGGAAACTGGGGCTGAAGAAGTAAGCCCATTGCCAATGACAAATACCGCTGATGCGGTAATGCTCTTCACTTAAAGAAACGGCGCTTTTCCGAGGGAGGGAAAGCGCCGTTTTCTTTTGGGCTGGATTGGGTACATATCCGTTGCCGCCGTTACGCAAAAAACGGATATACACACCAAAGCTTTGCCCTAGAGAATCACGTTACAACCTGAACTGCGCAAAATCCAGATTGGTGCCACCCGGCCGCATGTCCTGCAGGTAGGAGTCTTTGTCGGCGCTCAGTTCCAGGCTCAGGGCTGCCTTGCGTTTACCTTGGTTGCGCACTTCCAAGCCTTCCATTTTCTCGCGCAGGAACACGGTCGGCACCTTCAGGTGCAGCAGCTCATCGGTGGCCGGCGTGTGCAGCAGCAGGTGAATCCATTCGTATTGACCGATGGCCAGGCGCGCCACTGGGAGATCGAACCAGAAGATGTTGCGGTTACGGTTCAATTCGCTGAAGTGGCAGTTATTGACGCCCAGTACGGCGCCGCCCAGTTCCTGGTTTCTGCGGGCGATGGCCTGCTTTTTATCGAGTTTCATAACGTTCCTACGGGGTTGAAGCTTCAGGTTGCAGCCTGAATACGTGGGGCATTCTCGGTGGTTGCAAGGCAAACATAAAGCCCCGCCTGTAGGAACAATGAAACTTGGCTCGGCAATCGTCGGTCAATTCTGCGTCGGGCATGAAAGACGAAATTGATCCAACGTCGCCAAACAGGCTACTTTGTTGTGATAACGGCCCCTGTGTCGCCAAGCGACCCCTCTTTTTTTGCGGCGAAAGGAGACGCACATGATGTTCCCGGCCTTGAAAGGCTTACCCTTGCATCGTGTGATGATGCGCACCGTGACCGAGTTTCTCGACGACGAGATGTCGACCTACGCCTCGGCATTGGCGTACCAAATGCTGTTTTCGCTGTTTCCTTTCATTCTCTTTTTGATCGCATTGATCGGCTTCCTGCACCTGCCGGACTTCTTCTCCTGGCTGCGCCTGCAATCGGAGTTGGTGCTGCCGCCCCAGGCCCTGGAGCAGGTCAACCCGGTGATCGACCAGCTCCAGCAATCCAAGGGCGGGTTGTTGTCGGTGGGTATCGTCATTGCGTTATGGACCGCCTCGGCGGGCGTGCGGCTGATGATGAGCGCGATGAACGCCGCCTACGATGTGGTGGAAGGCCGCCCGGCCTGGAAGCGCTTTCCGCTGTCGATTTTCTACACCGTCGGCATCGCCGGCATGTTGCTGGCCGCTGCGGCGCTGATGGTGCTCGGGCCACAGGTGATGGGCTGGATTGCGGCCCAGGTCGGCTTGGAGGAGTTCATCGTCACGCTCTGGACGATCGTGCGCTGGCCGGTGATCGTGATCTTGCTGATGGTGGCGGTGGCGCTGATCTATTACGTGATGCCCGACGTCAAGCAGGAGTTTCGCTTCATCACACCGGGGTCGGTGCTGGCGGTGGTGGTGTGGATCATCGCCTCCCTGGGCTTCGCGTTTTACGTCAAGACCTTTGCCAACTACAACGCCATGTATGGCAGCATCGGTGCGATCATCGTGTTGTTGCTGTATTTCTATATTTCTTCGGCAGTGCTGCTGCTCGGTGCTGAGATGAATGCGGTGATCGAACACATGTCTACCGAGGGCAAGAACCCGGGCGAAAAGAGCGCGGGCGAGCACGAAAAACAGCATGTGTCGGGCCTGGGCCGCGACCATTCCATCCCTCATCCCCACCCTGATGAAGCCCGACCATGATCCGCGACATCCTGAAAATGGGCGACGAACGCCTGCTGCGCATTGCCCCGTCGGTGCCTGCCGAAATGTTTGACAGCCCAGCGTTGTGGCAATTGATCGACGACATGTTCCAGACCATGGAAAGCGTCGGCGGTGTCGGCTTGGCGGCACCACAAATCGGCGTGGACCTGCAGTTGGTGATCTTCGGCTTCGAGCACAGTGAGCGTTACCCCGACGCCGAGGCCGTGCCCCAGACTATCCTGATCAACCCGCTGATTACCCCCCTGGGCCCGCAGATGGAGGAGGGGTTCGAAGGTTGCCTGTCAGTGCCGGGCCTGCGTGGGGCGGTCGAGCGCTACCAGCACATCCGCTACGAAGGCTTCGATCCCAAGGGCGAGCCTATCGTGCGTTACGCGTCGGGCTTTCATGCGCGGGTGGTGCAGCATGAGTGCGATCACCTGATCGGGCGCTTGTACCCGTCGCGTATCAGTGATTTCAGCAAGTTCGGGTTTACCGAGGTGATGTTCCCGGACCTGGACCCCACGGCCGACGATTGATAATCCACCACAGAACTTTTGGGCGTCTTGCTGTCCCTGGAAAGGATGGCTAAATAAACCATCCAAGACAGTTGCTCCCACATTGGATCTGTATTGCACTTCAGGATTGTGTATTTGGTACAAGCCCCATCGCAATCATCGGCTTGCTGCGCGCATACCGGCTCAGGCGTTCGGCCATCGCATAGGGCAGTTCGGGGTCGAAGCTGAAACCACGCCGCTCATAAAAACCGCGCAGGTCCGGGTGGCAGAACAGCCACACCGGCTCATTCACGCCGTTCACCGCTTCGGCGATCAACCGTGCGGCGACGCCTTGTACGCGGTACGCCGGGTCGACGAACAACCCTGTCAACCAATGCCCACCCGACACTGGCCGCAGGCACAGGGCGGCGACGATCTCATCGCGTCGCGCCACCCAAAGCTGTGCGTCACGCACGGCTTTCATCGAGGATTGGTGGGCGCGATAAAACTTGTTCATCAGCGGCCAAAGCGAGTTTTCGAGCGCTGCGTAATGGATTTTGGACATGGCAGGGTCGTGGCGATAAGGGGAGGGCGATTATAAAAGAACGCAGGTGCGGCGATAGGTGTATACCTGACTTCACATCCCGTATGAGTGGAGTACGTATCATGGCCAAAGGCATGGATTCAAAAAAAGCGGCAAAGAAAAAACCGGCGAAGACTGCCGACGAAAAACGCGCCGACAAAAAGGCCAAGAAGGTGAACCTGTTCGGGCATTGAACCGCTGTCGTTTCGGTTGGTCGCAGGTTTGAGTCGGGGCGGCGATACCCCGCTCAACACTGCTGATGCATTGTTATTGACGTGCTGCCCGCGCTCAGAGGGCTGCGAGGAAGGTGTCCACGACCGACGCGTTGTCGCTCGCGCCGCTCTGCTGGGTTTTCTCGACCTGGGCCATTCTCGCCTTGTCCTGCATGCGCTGGGCAATTGCCTGGCTGACCGCCATTTGCTTCTCTGGCGGCATCGCCTCCAACTCTTCCCGGGTAATGCCCATTTCTTCAAGGATGCTGTCGCGCAGGCGCTCTTCGGGCGCCTTGCTCATGTAGTCCTTGAATTCTGCCGTCGCAGAGCCGCCAAGCGTCGTGGGTTCTTCGGACGCTGGTGAAGCAACGGTCTGCAATTGCACGCGGGTCTTGGCGAGCGCCTCGTCCACCTTGTCGCTGATGGCGGTGGCGGCGTTGACCTGCTGCGTGGCTTGACGGGTGGAGGACTCCTGGACCTGGCTAGCGCTCTGGCTGGACTGGGCCTGGATGTTATTGCGCAAGGCCTGCAACGCGGCACTTTGCAGGCCGCTGGCGGCTTCGGCGGTGGGATCTTCGCCCGGGCGTTTGAGTGGCAAGACCATCGCTTGCTGTTTTGCACTGACCAACATGATGAACACCTGTAGGTAATGACTGAGCGATGGGCAGGAGCAATTCCCATGCCCTCGTCGCAAGGCCCCTATTCCAAGGGTTGCGCACAGGCACGCGGCGAGCGGGGCGGCCACCCCTTGCCGGCGGACGGCATGGATCGACCGCGCCGGTGTGCAGGTGGGGGGCGGCTCAGGTGCTTTCGCGGACCTTGAGCTCAAAGCCCATGTCCACCACTGGCTGCGCGATGCGGTTGCCGGCCATCAGCGTCAGCATCTGTTCGGCGGCGCGACGGCCGATGGCTTCCCGTGGGGTGCTGATGCTGCTCAGGCGCGGCACCATGTGAGCCGACGCGGGCAGGTCGTTGAAGCCCAGGACCGAGACCTGCTCGGGGATCTTGATGCCGCAGCGCAGCGCCTCGAACAACGCGCCATGGGCCAGGTCGTCGTTGCCGAAGAAGATCGCATCGACATCGGGGTGGTTGTCCAGCAACTGCAGGAACAATTCGCCGCCCAGGCCTACCGATGACGGGCGAGGGGTCAGCAGTTCCAGGTCCGGGTCATACAGGCCGGCTTTCTGCAGGGCGCGGCGAAAACCTTCGCCACGCAGCAAGGTGCGTTGATCCAGTTGTGCGCCGATGTAGGCCAGGCGCTTGCGGCCTTTTGAAATCAGGTGCTCGGCCGCCGTTTCGCCGGCCTTGAGCTGGGAAAAGCCGACGCAGTTGAGCCCCGCGCCGGGGTCCAGTTCCATCATGTACACGCAGGGAATATTGCTGGCTTCGATCATGCGCCGGGCGCTTTCGGTGCGGTCGAAACCGGTCAGCAGCAAACCACGCGGCTGATAGGCCATGTAGTTGCGCAGCAGGTCTTCTTCTTCGTCCCGGGAGTAGTGGTAGTTGCCGATCACCACTTCGAAACCTTTGGGTCGCAGCACCCGATGAATGGCTTCCAGGGTGTCGATGAACAACAAGTTGGACAATGACGGCACCAGCACCACCACCGAATGGCTCTGGGCCGAAGCCAGGGCGCGGGCGGCGGGGTTGACGACGTAGTTGAGCTCCACGGCGGCCTGGCGGACTTTTTCCACCAGGTCGACGGCTACGGTGCTGACGCCGCGCAGGGCACGGGAGGCGGTGATAGGGCTGACACCGGCCAGGCGTGCGACTTCGTTGAGCGTAGGGCGACCGGTAGTGCGAGTATTCTTATCGTTTTTAGGGGCGGTCATCAGGGCGGCTTGCCAAACAAAAATCAAGGCACTAAGGTAGCGCTGTCTCGACGCGGCTGCAAATGCGTAAGTGGGGTTTGCCTGATCCCTGTGTGCTGGTGTCGTGAACGAACAGGCTGCAACTACAAAAATGACAAGAAGGCGTCGGCAACTTCTGCTTTTGCTGCGGTGTCATAACTGGCAAAGGTAGCGCTGTCTTCGCGCAGAGGTGTTATATGAATAATCCCATCACCGCCCTGGTCATCATGGGCGTTGCCGGTTGCGGCAAAACTTGCGTCAGCCAGGCGCTGTGCCAGTTGAGCGGCGCCGCTGCCATTGAAGGCGACACTTTTCACCCTGCGGCCAACATCCAGAAGATGAGCGCCGGTATTCCCTTGAACGACGACGACCGTGCCGGCTGGCTCGACAGCCTGTGCGATGAGTTGCGCCGTGTCGACGCCACCGGCGAGCGCCCGGTGCTGACTTGCTCGGCCCTCAAGCACAGTTATCGCGAGCGTCTGCGCAGCGCCTTGCCAGGCCTGGGCTTCGTATTCCTTGAATTGACCCCCGAAGTGGCCGCCGACCGCGTTTCCCATCGTCCCGGCCATTTTATGCCGTCGACCCTGATCGACAGCCAGTTTGCCACCCTTGAATCCCCTGTCGGCGAGCCCCTGACCCTGGCTCTGGATGCGTCCAGCCACAGCGTCGAGGAGCTGGCACATCAGGCTTACGTCTGGTGGTTGGACCATGGTTTGAAGCTTGCCGGCTGACTTTCAAAAAATGCGCGTCAGAAAGATAGCGCTACCCCGACGGCTAACCAATAACTGCTTCAATAACAACAACAAATCAGGAGACACCTCCCATGTTCGGCATGTCCCACGAGACGTTTCTGCTGCTTGATGCAGTGGTCACGGTGATCGGACTCATCATCCTCATCACCAAATTCAAATTCCACCCGTTCATTGCACTGACCATCGCCGCCGCGTTCCTTGGCCTGACGTCGGGCATGCCGACCGGCACCATCATCAAGGCGTTTCAGGATGGCTTCGGTGGCGTGCTGGGCTTTGTCGGCATCATCCTGGCGCTGGGCACGATGCTCGGCAAAATGATGGCCGAGTCGGGCGGGGCCGATCAGATCGCCCAGACCCTGATTCGCGCTTTCGGCAAGGACAAGGTGCAGTGGGCCATGATGTTCGCCGCGTTCCTGGTGGGCATTCCGCTGTTCTTCGAAATCGGCTTCGTGTTGCTGATCCCGCTGGTGTTCATCGTTGCTCGTCGCACCGGCGTGTCGATCATCAAGATCGGTATCCCGCTGCTGGCCGGTCTTTCCGCCGTCCACGGCCTGGTGCCGCCACACCCGGGGCCGCTGCTGGCGATTGGCGTGTTTGGCGCCGACATCGGCAAGACCATTCTCTATGGCCTGATCGTAGCGCTGCCGACAGCCATCATCGCCGGGCCGATCTTTGGTACGTTCATTGCCAAACACATCCCCGGTCATCCGAACCAGGAACTGGTGGACCAACTGTCCCGTGAGACGAACTCCGCCGAACTGCCAAGCTTCAGCATCACCCTGATCACCGTGCTGTCGCCGGTATTCCTGATGCTGCTCAAGACCTTTGCTGACGTAGCGCTGCCCGATGGCAACCTCTTCCGCGCCTGGATGGACATGATCGGCCACCCGATCTCGGCCTTGCTGCTGGCGCTGTTGCTGTCGCTGTACACCTTTGGTTACAAGCAGGGCATCGGTGCCAACCAGATGCTCAAATGGCTGGACGCCAGCCTTGCGCCGACCGCCGCGATCATCCTGATCATCGGTGCCGGTGGTGGCTTCAAGCAGATGCTGGTGACCAGCGGCGTGGGCGATGTGATCGGTCACATGGCAGTGAGTGCGCAGATCTCGCCGATCCTGCTGGCGTGGCTGGTGGCTGCGGTGATCCGCATTGCCACAGGCTCGGCGACGGTGGCGACCATTACCGGTGCCGGGATCGTGGTGCCAGTGGTGGGGATGATGCCGGGTGTGAACCGTGAGCTGCTGGTGCTGGCGACCGGTGCCGGTTCGTTGATCCTGTCCCACGTCAACGACGCAGGCTTCTGGCTGGTCAAGCAGTACTTCAACATGACCGTGGCCGAAACTTTCAAGACCTGGACCGCGATGGAAACCATCCTGTCCGTGGTGGGGTTGATCTTTATCCTGCTGCTGTCGCTGGTGGTCTAATAAACGCTGCTGAACAAACTGTGGGAGCGGGCTTGCTCGCGAAGGCGGTGTGTCAGTCGAGTAGATAATGACTGATGCACCGTCTTCGCGAGCAAGCCCGCTCACACATTGGGTTTTGCGTCAGGCGCCAGGTTTGTTTACCAACCCATCCGCCCGGAACATCCCGCGTATCCCGCGCACGGCCTGGCGAATTCGGTCCTGGTTTTCGATCAGCGCGAAGCGCACGTGATCATCCCCATATTCCCCGAACCCCACCCCCGGCGAGACGCAGACCTTGGCTTCGGCCAACAGCTTCTTGGCAAATTCCAGTGAGCCCAGGTGGGCGTAGGCTTCGGGAATCTTGGCCCAGACGTACATCGACGCCTTGGGGTTCTCCACCATCCAGCCCAGTTCATGCAGGCCCTTGACCAGCACGTTGCGGCGCTGGCGGTACTGTTCGGCGATGTCGCGCACGCATTGCTGGTCGCCTTCGAGGGCGGCGATGGCGGCCACTTGCAGCGGGGTGAAGGTGCCGTAGTCGTGGTAGCTCTTGATCCGCGCCAGGGCATTGACCAGTTCCGGGTTGCCCACCATGAAACCGATGCGCCAGCCGGCCATGTTGTAGCTCTTGGAGAGGGTGAAGAACTCCACTGCGATGTCTTTCGCACCGGGCACTTGCATGATCGACGGGGCTTTCCAGCCGTCGTAGACGATGTCGGCGTAGGCCAGGTCGTGGATCACCAGGACGTCGTACTGCTTGGCCAGGGCGATGACCCGTTCGAAGAAGTCCAGCTCCACGCACTGGGCGGTGGGGTTGGAGGGAAAACCGAGGATCATCATCTTCGGCTTGGGAATCGAGCCGCGTATGGCCCGCTCCAGTTCGTCGAAGAAGTCCACGCCCGGTACCAGCGGCACCGAACGCACCTGGGCGCCGGCGATCACCGCGCCGTAGATATGGATCGGGTAGCTGGGGTTGGGCACCAGCACCGTATCGCCTTGGTCCAGGGTTGCCAGCATCAGGTGGGCCAGGCCTTCCTTGGAACCGATGGTGACAATGGCTTCGGTTTCCGGGTCGATGTCCACCTCATAGCGGTCCTTGTACCAGCGCGAAATGGCGCGGCGCAGGCGTGGGATGCCTTTGGAGGTGGAGTAGCCGTGGGTGTCTTCACGCTGGGCGACGGTGACCAGTTTTTCCACGATGTGCGGGGGCGTGGCGCCGTCGGGGTTACCCATGCTCAAGTCGATGATGTCTTCGCCGCGCCGACGCGCAGCCATCTTCAGCTCGGCAGTGATATTGAATACGTAGGGGGGGAGTCGATCGATGCGCGCAAAGCGGCGCGGCGAACCTTGTTCGGCCATTGTTGCCTCGAGATACGTGAGCGCCCGGAACCGTCCGAGCGACGTTGGCCACTGCGGTGGCCTGCGGCGAAAGATAAGGGGGCTGATGGCCGATTGTCCAGTAGCGGCGCGCAACTATTTTCGACGACACTGTCGAGCTCGCTACCCAGCCATCAACGCTGGCTGCGGGCAGTTGAATTCGCTGTACCCAATCGAACGGAATGAATGATGGAATTTTCCAGCGGTTTTCTGCTGAGTCTCTCCCTGTGCCTGGACATTGGCGTGGCCAATATCGCGATGATCACCCTGGCGATGCAGCGCGGTTACTTCCAGGGTTTCGCCCTGGGCCTGGGCACCTGCGTGGGCGACCTGGTCTACGCCGTCCTGGCCCTGGCGGGCATGACCGTGCTGCTGCAATACGAAGCGGTGCGTTGGGTGCTCTGGCTGGGTGGCTCGGGACTGTTGCTGTATTTCGCGGCGAAGATGATCCATTCGGCGATCTATCACAGCGCCGTGCTGGCCGAGGCCGGCGAGGTGCAGGGTAACTCCTCGCGCCAGGAGTTCTTGCGCGGGATTTTCCTGGCCATGTCATCACCCAGTGCCATCCTCTGGTTTGCGGCGGTGGGCGGTTCGCTGATCGCTCGTTCGGGCGGCGGAACCTTGCTCAGCTCGGCGCTGTTCCTCAGCGGTTTTCTCTGCGCCGGACTGCTGTGGTGCGCGGCCCTGTGTCTGGCGGCGACCCAGGGCGGAAAACTGTTGGGAGATAAACTGTTGCGTTACTCCTATTGGGCATCCGCCGCGATCTTCTGCTATTTCGCGGTATACGTGATTGTTTCTGGCTACAACGAGTTTGTCGGAAAAGCCGGGGCCGGTGCTTTGCCGGGCATTTGACAGGCGAAACGACCCTGGCAATCACGGTTTGGCTTCTATACTGCCAAGCCTGACTTCACGTTTGCTGGAGTGTTACTGCATGGAAAAGCTCAAACGCGATTACATAGCCGAACCACGCTTTGAACAGGGGCGTTTTCAGCTTATTGCCGGCTTTGGTGCTCGTTTTACCCAGGACACTGCCCAAGACATCCCTTTGCTCTGGGAAAAGTTCCTGCCCTGGCTCGGTAAGGTGCCAGGGCAGAAAGATGAAGTGACCTACGGCGTGTTTTGTAACCCGGACGGGCAGGGTGGGTTCGAATACATTGCTGGCGTGGAAATCAGCCGGCTCGCTGGTCTGCCGGAACAATACCGCTGGATCGAAATCCAGTCGGGGTATTACGCCGTCTTCGAACACAAGGGGTCGTTGAAACAACTACCGGACACGTTCCAATACATCTGGAACGAGTGGCTGCCACATTCCGGTCATACCGCGGCGCAATTGCCGGAGTTCGAGCGCTACAGCGAAGACTTCAACCCCAGGACCGGTGAAGGCACCCTGGAGATCTGGATCCCGCTCAAAAGTCCAGGCGCCGTGTAGGAGCTGCCGAAGGCTGCGATCTTTTGATCTTGGCTCTGTACGTCGCTCAAGACTTGATTGGCTGTGGAAAGATCGCAGCCTCGCTTCGCTCGACAGTTCCTACGGGGGCAAGGTGTCAGAACACCAACCCCATCCGCCGCTCATAACCGATGCGGCCCTTGTAGGCCTCGCCACTGTCGACCCAGCCCAGCCGGGTGTACAGGCCGATGGCCGAGGCGTTATCGGCGTCGACCGAGAGTTCCAGCCCGCGGATTTCCGGCCAGGCGGCCCGCGCCACGGCGGGCAGCGCCTGCAGGCAGGCCTTGCCATAACCTTTGCCTTGGGCTCGGTGGTCCACTTGCAGGGCATGCAGGGTGGCGCTGTGTTCGTTGGCCCAGGCGGGCAGTACCGGCGGGCGCTTAAGCAGCAGGAAGGCCACCGGTACCTCTTCTGCCAACAGCGCAAACCCTTTGACCCCGGGGCCGGGCTTGGACAGCAGGGTGTGCAGGGCACCGTGGATATCGCCGGCGAACTTGATCTGTTCGAGGTGGATTTCGATCGCGCTGACCTGTTCGCGTTGAAGCGGGGTCAGGTTTTCGTAGGGTACGAGCTGAGCGGTCAAAAAAACGTCCGTTGTCTGCCGGCAGAATAGGGCTGGGATTCTAGCGTTTTTTTTTCTTTGAATTATTTTTGTTGGGGTGTCGATTCGCTGTTTCTCCAACCGACAAAGGGTGTCTTCAACAAAAAAGCTGCGGAGAATCACCATGAATACCCAAGCCACTGAAACCGAAATACAGGCCTTGATCGAGACCTATCGCCAAGCCGTCATGGCCAAGGACGTCGAAAAGGTCATGGCGCTCTATGACGAAGACATTGTCTCGTTCGATGCCATCCTGGCCTTGCAATTCAAGGGCAAGACCGCTTACCGGGCCCATTGGCAAGCCTGCATGGAAATGTGCCCCGGCCCGCACAAGTTCGACTTCCATCAGGTCAAGATTAGCTCGGCCGACAATATCGCTTTTGCCCACTGGCTGGCCTATTGCGGCGGCACCAACGAAAAAGGTGAGGAACAGGCCTGCTGGATGCGTGTGACGGCCTGCTACCAGCGTGTAGCCGGGCAGTGGCGGATCGTCCATGAACATTGGTCTGCACCGTTCGACCCAATGGCCGGGACAGCGCTGTTCGACCTGCAACCCTGATCGTCAGTTTTTTTGCTGAGCCTCATTCTGCCATCCATAGTTGATCAGTCCGATCACGGAGCCTTCCATGAAGTACCTATGCCTGGTGTATAGCAACGAACACACGCTGCACAACTCGCCCGACAGCCCGGAGGACGCCGAGTGCATGGCCTATGCCGAATCGATCCAGGGCAGTGGGCGGATGCTGGCCGCCGAGGCCTTGGAGTCGGTGCAGACCGCCACCACGGTGCGCATGCGCGGCGGCAAGCTGTCGATCACCGACGGCCCGTTCGCCGAAACCAAGGAGCAACTGGCGGGCTTCTACCTGATCGATGCCAAGGACCTCAACGAAGCCATCCAGGTCGCCGGTAATATCCCGGCGGCCCGGGTCGGCTGCGTCGAAGTGCGACCGGTACGCCAACTGAATCCCTGAACAACAAATACAAACAGGACTTTATTCATGAGCCTTGCAGCTGCCCCCTACGCGTTATCCATCAGCCGAATGATCGACGCACCGCGTCAGAAGACTTTCCGCACCTGGACCGAGCCCGTCTTGCGGGTCCAAAGGGGACCCCAAGGCATGCGCGACTGATGTTGGCCGGAACGGTCAAGGCGCGGGTTGAGCAGGTTTATCGGCAAGACTCGCGGCGGATCTTGGCGACGTTGATTCGCCTGCTGGGGGACTTCGACCTCGCCGAAGACGCCTTGCACGAGGCTTTTTTCATCGCGCTCGAGCGCTGGCAGCGCGACGGTGTGCCGGACAACCCGCGGGCCTGGCTGGTGTCTGCCGGGCGTTTCAAAGCCATCGACAGTTTGCGCCGGCGCGCGCGATTCGCCGCGTCCCGGCCGATGTTGATCGCCCAGCTCGAAGCGCTGGAGCAGGGCCCGTGGAATGATGAAGACGTGGAAGATGATCGCCTGCGGCTGATTTTCACCTGTTGCCACCCGGCCCTGGCAGCGGATGCCCAGGTGCCCCTGACGCTGCGGGAAGTCTGTGACCTGACCACCGAGCAGATCGCCCGGGCTTTCCTCGCCGCTCCGGCGGCCATTGCCCAGCGCATCGTGCGGGCCAAGGCGAAAATCCGCGATGCCAGGATCCCCTACCAGGTGCCGTCCCGCGCGGAACTGCCGGAACGGCTGGACAGCGTGCTGCGGGTGATCTACCTGGTGTTCAACGAAGGTTATTCGGCCTCGATGGGCGCAGAGCTGACCCGCGAAGACCTGACGCGCGAAGCCATCCGCCTCGGGCGTCTGCTGATGGAGTTGCTGCCCGAGGCAGAGGTCATGGGGTTGCTGGCGTTGATGTTGCTGCACGAATCCCGGCGCCCGGCGCGAACGTCATCGACCGGTGAGCTGATTCTGCTGGATGAACAGGCGCGATCTTTATGGGATGCCCAGATGATCACCGAGGGCTGTGCATTGGTGGAGGCCGCGCTGAAGACCCGCCGGTTCGGGCCGTACTGCCTGCAAGCGGCGATTGCGGCGGTGCATGCCGAAGCGCCGACGGCAGAGCAGACCGACTGGCCGCAAATCGTCGGACTCTATGATGTGCTGCTCAGGGCCGTGCCGTCTCCGGTGATCGAACTCAACCGCGCCGCTGCCCTGGCCAAGCGCGACGGACCGGAAGCCGGCTTGCGCCTGGTCGAGGCGATTCTGGGGCGTGGGGAGTTACTCGACTATCACTTGGCCTACTCGGCGCAGGCGCAATTCTGTCGTCAACTGGGACGATTGGACGAGGCGAGGGCGGCGTATCGACGCGCGCTTGAGTTGACGCAGCAATTGCCGGAACGGCGGTTTATCGAGGGGCGGCTTGCGGGGTTGCAATGATGACCCACAAGCAACGCTCCCTGTGGGAGTTGTGGTGTGCATCGCATTTTATGAGCATCGGAAACCAATGTGGGAGCGAGCTTGCTCGCGAAAGCGGAGAATCGGCCAACATCGATGTTGACTGATTAAGCCCCTATCGCGAGCAAGCTCGCTCCCACAGGTTTTGTGGTTTGGCTGGCTGCGTTAACCTTCAGCCAGCCGGCGTTGATCAGAACTCGTGATCAGCGCTGTCCGGGTTCAGCTCGCTGATGCCCAGTTTGCCAGCAGCCTGTTCGATCGAACCGGTCTGCTTGACCAGTGCGGCGATGGCGTCGCGCACGACCTGGTTGCCTGCGGTGTTGCCGGCGGCGATCAGTTGGTCGTAGTGCTCACCTTTGTTGGCGTGATCGACCATGACCTGGATCTTGGCTTCGGTGTCGGCCAGGTCGGCCTTGAGCGCGGTGTCCGCGGCCGGATCGGCCTTGGCGACCAGGGACGACAGGCTCGCGCCGGTCATCTTGGTGCCGTCGACGCGGGTGTATTCGCCCAGGTACACGTTGCGTACGCCCTTGGCATCGTAGAAGTGCGAGTTGTGGGTGTTGTCGCTGAAACAATCCTGCTCGTCTTCTGGCGAGTTGGCTTCCAGGGACACCTTCATGCGTTCGCCCGCCAGTTCACCCAGGGACAGGCTGCCCATGCCGAACAGCATCTTGCGCAGGCCGTTTTCGGCGGGCTCGGCTTCCAGGGTGGCGCGGTAGTTGTCGGCCACGTTGGGTTTCCAGTTGCCGACCATCTCTTCCAGGTCGTTGACCAACAGTTGGGTCACGGACTTGAGGTAGGCACGACGACGGTCGTTGTGGTCGCCTGTGGCGCCAGCGCCTTGCAGGTAGTCGGACGCCGGGCGGTTGCCCGCGCCAGGGCCGGTGCCGTTGAGGTCCTGGCCCCACAGCAGGAACTCGATGGCGTGGTAACCGGTGGCGACGTTGGCCTCGGAACCGCCCAGCTCGTTCAGGCCGGCGAGTTTTTCCGGGGTGATGTCCTTCACGTCGACCTTGTCTTCGCCGACCTGGACTTCAGTGTTGGCGATGATGTTGGCGGTGGCGCCCGGGTTACCCAAGGCGTGCGCGTAGGATTGGTCGACGTAGTCGATCAGGCCCTCGTCCAGGGGCCAGGCGTTCACCTGGCCTTCCCAGTCGTCAATGATGGTGTTGCCGAAGCGGAACACTTCGCTTTGCAGGTAAGGCACGCGTGCGGCGACCCAGGCAGCCTTGGCGGCGTTCAGGGTCTCGGCGTTCGGCTTGGCCAGGAACGCGTCGACGGCGGTTTGCAGGGTTTTCGCTGTGGATTCGGCATCGCTGTAGACGGCATAGACGATGTCGGCATAGTGCGCGACAACGGCCTTGGCGGCAGCTTCGTCGATTTTTCCGGCAGCAGCAGGGGCGACCGGTGCCGCGGTGCTGGCGGCAGGCGTTGGCGCTTGCGGCGCGGAGGCCTTGTCTTTGCCTTCGCCGCAACCGGCGAGGGAAATAGCGATGGCCAGCAGACTGGCGGTAGCCAGGGGCATACGAATCATGGCGAACATCCTGCTTCGGTAATGGATGGGACGGGCGCGAGTGTGCGCAAAACTGCGACATAATGCGAAAGATTTGCATTATGTGTAAAGGGTTGTAGGTGTAAATATTTCTTATTTAATGATGGGAGATTGCCGCCTAAGGTAGCGTCTGTAGGCGCTGCCGAGCGAAGCGAGGCTGCGATCTTTTCACTGACGCTTGAATCCAAAGCGAACGAACCAAAGATCGCAGGCTTCGCCAGCTCCTACAAAGGCTGGCGCCCGGGCGGAATCAGATGATGGAAACCTTGCTGCGTTCGGCCTGCTTCAGGTAAAGGCCCAATTCCCGTGCCGGCAGTGGTTTGCTGTAGTAATACCCCTGACCTTCGTGGCAGCCCTCGGCGATGATGTAGGCTTCCTGCTCGACCGTCTCGACGCCTTCGGCAATGACCTGCATCCCCAGGCTCTTGCCCAACTGGATGATGGCCCGGACGATGGTTGCATCGTCCTCGTCGTCGAGCAGGTCCTGGACGAAGCTCTTGTCGATCTTGATCTTGTCCAGCGGCAGGCTCTTGAGATAGCTCAGCGATGAATAGCCGGTCCCGAAGTCATCGATGGCAATCAGCGCTCCAGAGCGGCGCAGGCTCAGCAAATGCTGGGCAGCGGTGGTGATGTCTTCCATCAGACCGGTCTCGGTAACCTCCAGCTCCAGGCTGCGCGGTGGCAGCCGGTACATTTGCAGGAGATTGTTCACCACCCGCGGCAGTTCGGCGTGGTGCAGTTGCACCGTCGACAGGTTGACCGCCATGCGCAGGTCGAGGAAGCCCTGGTCGTGCCATTCGCGCAATTGCCTGCAAGCCTGGTCCAGCACCCATTCACCGATGGCGATGATGGTACCGTTCTGCTCGGCCAGGGGAATGAACAGGTCCGGTGGCACTAGGCCGTGCTCGGGATGGTGCCAGCGGATCAGGGCCTCGGTGCCCACTACTCGCAGGTCTCGGTAGCTGATCTGCGGCTGGTACACCAGGGTGAACTGCTCGCGGGACAGGGCCTCGCGCAAGTCTTTCTCCAGTTCGCGACGGCGGCGCATCTCGCTGTCGACGCTGGCGATGTAGAACTGGTAGCGATTGCGCGAGCGGCTCTTGGCCAGGGTCATGGTCTGCTCGGCTTTCTGCAACAGTTTCTCGGTGCTGTCGCCGTCTTCGGGGAAGAGGGTGATACCGATGGTGGCCCGTAGGCGGATTTGCTGATCGTCGATGGCGAACGGCGCTTCCAGGTCATCGAGGATGCTCTGGGCCAGTTCAGCGGCCTCGTAAGGCTGTTCGATGTCGGCCTGGACCAGGGCGAACTGATCGCCCCCCAGCCGCGCCAGTGCGCCGAGCCGGCCACTGTGGGCACGCAGTCGATCGGCCAGGGCCAGCAGCAGCTGGTCGCCGGTCTGATAGCTGAACTGTTCGTTGATGCCCTTGAAGTCATCCAGCCCAACACACAGCACCGCCACCCGACGTTGCAGGCGCCCGGCGTCCACCAGGATCTTGTCCAGTTGCTGTTGCAGTTGCTGGCGGTTGGGCAGGCCGGTGAGGAAGTCGTACTGGGCCATGCGTAGCAGGCTGTTTTCCGCTTCGTGGCGCAGGTTCGTGTTGCGTTCGATGGATTCGAGCAGTTGGTTGGCCGTATTGATCCACAGGCCCAGCTCGTTTTGTTCGTGGCCGCGCAACTGCGGGATCTTGTGCGCGCTGGGGCGATCAGGGTTGATTTCGGTCAGGTGCTCGATGATCCGCGACAACGGTTTGGTCAGCAGCCAGTGATAGACCAGGTACAACACCAACCCCATGGCCAGGGCCCGCAGCATCCCGGAAATGAAAATGATCACCGAATTGACGATGAAGCCCTCGCCGTAGGTGGCGGTGTCGAGGGTAATGCTCAGGTCGCCGTAATACTCGCTATAGGGCCCGCGTCCCACCAGTTGCGTGGTGAAGGTGCGCTCCTGGCCCAGGATCAGGTCAGTCAGCCAGCGGCTTTCGGAGTGCTGCAAGGGCCGGGCTTTTTCGGCGAGCATGGTTTCGCGGGGATGGCCAATGGAAGCCATGCGTACGGCTTCGTCCTGGAACAGGCCCTCGATCACTTGCATGCCCATCTCCCGGTCCAGGCTGTAGACGGCCTGGGTCGAAGGATCGCGGAACATATCGAGGATCTGCTGGGCGTCACTGGCGACGGCCTTTTTGGTTTTGTAGGCATCGAACACGATCTGGGCGCAGCTCAAGACCATGCCAACGATCAATGCCGAGAGGAGCACGACCCGGAGCAACTTCACAGACAAGCTGTTCTTGAGTTCCAGCTTCAAAGAGTGGTTCCTTGTTCCGTGCGGGTAGCGTCAAGTTGCCATGAGTATTGGCAATCCTGTGATGTCAGTCAAAGGGACAATCAAACACAAGGTTTTTCGCTTGAAACCTGAGCGGTGTACGTTTTTTCCAGAGTGATTGCTCTACGACCATTGTGTCGGTTGGAAGGGGCCGCAACTTGAGGTCTCCAGGGATTTTTTCTTGGGGTTCCAGACTCGAGGTATTGGCCTGTGGTCATTTTTGCCCGGCAAAAAAAACCCGGCACGACGCCGGGTTTTCTTGTCTGGCATCGACGCTTAGGCGGTGAAGGCTTTGCCTTCGAACTGCTCGGCGACGAATTTCCAGTTGACCAGGTTCCAGAATGCTTCGACGTATTTCGGACGAACGTTGCGGTAGTCGATGTAGTAGGCGTGTTCCCACACGTCGCAAGTCAGCAGCGGGGTGTCGCCGCTGGTCAGCGGGTTGCCGGCACCGATGGTGCTGGCCAGGGCCAGGGAACCGTCAGCCTTTTTCACCAGCCAGCCCCAACCGGAACCGAAGGTGCCGATGGACGTCTTGCTGAATTCTTCCTTGAACTTGTCGAACGAACCGAAGGCCGTGTTGATGGCTTCAGCCAGCGCGCCGGTTGGTTGACCGCCGGCGTTTGGCGCCAGGCAGTTCCAGTAGAAGGTGTGGTTCCAGATCTGAGCGGCGTTGTTGAAGATGCCGCCCGAGGAAGTCTTGACGATTTCTTCCAGGGTCTTGCCTTCGAACTCGGTGCCAGGCACCAGGTTGTTCAGGTTCACGACATAGGTGTTGTGGTGCTTGTCGTGGTGGTATTCCAGAGTCTCTTTGGAGATGTGCGGCTGCAGTGCATCGTGTGGATAGGGCAGCGGCGGCAATTCGAAAGCCATGGTGATTCTCCTAATCAGGTCAGTTGCGGTGAGCGCAAGGCCGATCACGGGCGGCCAGACTAGCGCCGGGGAGTTTGTACTCTTTGCGGCGCAGGAGTCGGATCATAGCACCGGGGGTGCGGCATAACCACGCAACAACTGTGTGGAATAGAGGTTCCAGAGCGGTTTGGAATAATCAGCCGTTGACGATCAATTGCACCGCCACGGTAAACATCATCGCTGCCACCAGCAGGTCGAGGATCCGCCAGGTGCTTGGACGAGCCAGCCTGGGGGCCAGCCACGCGGCGCCGAAAGCCAGGGTGAAGAACCACAGCAGCGAGGCACTGGCCGCGCCCACGACATAGGCGCCGGGCACGCTCTGCTGGGCACCGAGGGAACCGATCAGCAGCACGGTGTCGAGGTAGACGTGGGGGTTGAGCAGCGTCACCGCCAGGGCGCTGAGCAGCACCGCCCGCAGCGAGCGTACGGCTTGGTTTTCCCCCTGTTGCAGGCTTTGCTTCGAGCAGGCCCGGCGCAGGGCCAGGCTGGCGTACCAGAGCAGGAACGCCGCACCGCCCCAGCGGGCAATCGACAGCAGCAACGGACTCTGGGCCAGCAAGGTCGCCAAGCCGAAAACCCCGGCGGCGATCAGCAGCGCATCGAACGTGACGCACAGCGCCGCCACGGGCAGATGATGTTCGCGGCGCAGGCTTTGGGCCAGCACAAATGCGTTCTGGGCGCCGATGGCCATGATCAGCCCAAGGGCCACCAGCAGGCCATTCAAATAACTTTGCCACATAGGTTTGATTCCCGGTTGGTGTACGAATGCTGGTCATTCTCCTGGCAAGAGATGTATAAGAAAAACCAATATTACTGATTGCTCATTAGGAAAACTGATGTTCGATTATAAATTGCTTTCTGCCTTGGCTGCCGTGGTCGAGCAGGCCGGTTTCGAGCGCGCGGCCCAGGTGTTGGGTTTGTCGCAATCGGCCATTTCCCAACGGATCAAACTGTTGGAAGCACGCGTCGGCCAGCCCGTGCTGGTACGTGCCACGCCGCCGGCACCTACGCAAATCGGCCGACGATTGCTCAATCACGTGCAACAGGTGCGGCTGCTTGAGCGTGACCTGCAAAGCCTGGTGCCGGCCCTGGATGAAGAGGGCTTGCCCGAGCGTTTGCGCATCGCCTTGAACGCCGACAGCCTGGCAACCTGGTGGGCGGCGGCCGTAGGCGATTTCTGCGCCGAGCAGCACCTGTTGCTCGACCTGGTGGTGGAGGACCAGACCGTTGGCCTCAAGCGCATGCGCGCCGGTGAAGTGGCGGCGTGTGTCTGTGCCAGCGAACGTCCGGTGGCGGGCGCCCGCAGTATTTTGCTGGGGGCGATGCGTTACCGGGCGCTGGCCAGCCCGGCGTTCATCGCCCGGCATTTCCCCGGTGGGGTGCGGGCTGATCAACTGGCCCGTACGCCAGCATTGGTGTTTGGCCCGGATGATTTCCTGCAGCACCGCTACCTCGCGTCGGTGGGCGTGGACGGCGGTTTCGAGCACCATCTGTGCCCCTCGTCCGAAGGTTTTATTCGTCTTGCTGAAGTCGGACTGGGCTGGGGGCTTGTGCCGGAGCTGCAAGTGCGCGAACAGCTGGAACGCGGCGTGCTGGTGGAATTGTTGGCAGATAAACCGATCGATGTGCCGCTCTACTGGCATCATTGGCGCAATGGCGGGCAGTTGCTCGGCTTGTTGACCGAACAGTTGATCCGCGCCTCCCGGCAGTGGCTGGTGCCTTGGGAGGCGCAATAGACGTCAAGCAGCAGGTAAAAGCGGCGCACAGATAAATTTGCAGGTTGTAGTGCGAGGCTCGTAACCGCATTTCTTAGGAGCATTCATGAAAATTCTGGTCACCGGCGCGAGCGGCTTCATTGGCGGGCGCTTCGCGCGTTTCGCCCTGGAGCAAGGCCTGGATGTACGGGTCAATGGTCGCCGGGCCGAGAGCGTAGAGCACCTGGTGCGTCGCGGTGCACAGTTTGTCCAAGGGGATCTGAGCGACCCGCTGCTGGCCCGCGATTTGTGCCTGGATGTCGAAGCCGTGGTGCATTGCGCCGGCTCTGTGGGGCTTTGGGGGCGCTACCAGGATTTCCACCAAGGCAATGTCCAGGTGACGGAAAATGTCGTCGAGGCCTGCCTCAAGCAAAAGGTTCGCCGCCTGGTTCATCTGTCCTCGCCGTCCATCTACTTCGACGGTCGTGACCACCTCGGGTTGACTGAAGAACAAGTGCCCAAGCGCTTCAAGCACCCTTACGCTGCCACCAAGTACCTGGCCGAGCAGAAAGTCTTCGGCGCCCAGGAGTTCGGCCTCGAAGTGCTGGCCCTGCGCCCGCGGTTCGTGACCGGCGCCGGTGACATGAGTATTTTTCCGCGTCTGTTGAAAATGCAGCGCAAGGGGCGCCTGGCGATTGTCGGCAACGGGCTGAACAAAGTGGATTTCACCAGCGTGCAAAACCTCAACGAAGCGCTGCTCAGCAGCCTGCTGGCTACCGATTCAGCGTTGGGCAAGGCCTATAACATCAGTAATGGGGCACCGGTTCCGCTGTGGGATGTGGTCAATTATGTGATGCGCCAGATGGAAGTCCCACAGGTCCGGCGTTATCGTTCCTACGGCTTGGCTTACAGCATCGCGGCCCTGAATGAAGGTTTCTGCAAATTGTGGCCGGGCCGCCCCGAGCCGACGCTGTCGCGCCTGGGCATGCAGGTCATGAACAAAAATTTCACCTTGGACATCAGCCGGGCCCGGCACCATCTCGATTACGATCCGCGGGTCAGTCTGTGGACCGCCCTCGATGAATTTTGTGCCTGGTGGAAGGTCCAAACTGCCCGCTGATCGCCCCGTCATGAACCGAGTGCCAGGTTCGGGGTCAATCGGTGCGGCGGGCGAGGGGGTTATACTCACCGCATCAAGCCATCACCGGTTTCCCAAAGGTTGAACCATGCCCATGCGTAACGATGCCAACGACGACTTCGATGATGTACCGAGCCTGCGGATGCGGGCCGACATTCCCGATGACGATGATTTCCTGCCCAACCGCCAGCCTCACCTGCAAGCGCGCCCGGCGCCCGTTGCCACGGCCAAGGTCAAGGGGCCCAGCACCGGGCCGCTGTGGGCACTGGTCGGCGCGCTGCTGTGTGCGTTCGGCTTCCTGGCTTGGTGGAGCTTTCAGCAGATTTCCCTGATGGAGCAGCAACTGGTGGCCACCCAGGAGAGCTTCGCGCGGATCAGTGAAGATGCGGCGGGACGACTGCAGGAGTTTTCTGGCAAGGTCGTCGCCCGCCAGTCCAATGTGATGAGCGACAGTGAGGCCTTGAAACTGCAGATCAAGCAGTTGGAAAGCAAGCTGCAGGATCAGGGCAAGCAATTCGACAGCAAGTTGCAGGAGCAATACAGACTGCAGCAAGCCACGTTCGGTCCGTCCGCCGACCTGGACAAGGAACTGGCCCAGCTCATTGCCCAGGCCACTGAACAGCAGAACACCAACACTCAGTTGCAAGCTACCAACACGGAGCTCCAAGCCCAGGTCAAGACGCTGGCGACTGAAGTGTCCGCCCTGAAAAACCAAGGCGAGGGTGGTGCCCTGGATGCTCAGCTCAAGAGCATCGGTGCCGATATCACCGCCCTGAAAAGAGCCACCTCCAACTCGGCCATCGACCGCCTGGAGCAGGACGTGATCGTGCTCAAGAGCCAGCAGGATAAGGGCGGTAGCACTGCCGAGTTCGATGCCTTCCGCGGCCAGGTCACCCGCAACATCAACACCTTACAAGCGCAGATTCAGAACTTGCAGCAGCAACTCCGCGGTCAATAAGTCTGAGTGGACCTGATGTTCGGCCCGCGCCTACCCCTGTAGGAGCTGCCGAAGGCTGCGATCTTTTGATCTTTTCGCTCAAGACTCAATTGTGTGGGAAAAGATCGCAGCCTCGTTGCACTCGTCAGCTCCTACTCCCCCGCGCCGTCTACGCTCTTGAAACACCAACAAGAACGAGGGGCGCGCATATGGTTTTTTTTCACAGAATGGCCTGGCTGGGCGCAATGCTTGTGCTGGGGCTGGCACCGGTTCATGCCGCGACACCGGATGACGGCCAGGCGGCCCGCTCGCTGCTGGAAAAGGCCTTGGCCTATTACCACGACAATGGCGACAAAGCCTTTGCCGCCTTCAGTCGCCAAGGGGAGTTCGTCGACAAGGATCGCTACGTATTCGTGGTGAATACCCAGGGTGTGATGCTCGCCAGTGGCGGGCCTTCCTCGGCGCTGATCGGGCGAGACGTGTCCGAAGTGCTAGGCCCGGACCTGCGCAAAGCGTTCAAGGATGCCTTGAAAACTCCTGAGGCCAGTGGCATCCAGCAAGCCGAGTACCGTTGGCAGAACTGGTCGGACGGCAAGGTCGAGCGCAAGCACGTGTACTTCCAGCGCGTCGGCGAACGAATCCTGGCCGTCGGCTACTACCTGCCACGGGCTTCCGCCGAACAGGCCCGGGCGCTGTTGGACAAAGCCTCGAGCGATCTGCTGAAAAACGAGAAAGCCACGCTGGCGGCGGTCAATTCCCTCAAGGGCGGTTATTTGCAGGATGACCTGTATGTCTTTGTGGTTGACCTCAATACCCGGCGGTATGTCGGCCACGGTACGAACCTGCGCTTGATCAATACCGATTTTGCCAAGGTCAAGGACCCCGATGGCAAGCCGGTGGGGGAGCCGATCCTGACCATGATCGGCAAGCAGGATGTGGGGGAGTATGAGTATCGTTGGAAGAACCCGGTGACCGGCAAGGTCGAGGACAAGCATGCGTACCTGAAGAAGGTCGGGCATTTTCTGGTGGCGGTGGGGTATTACAGTCCTTGAGGGGGCATCGTTTGGTGTGTATATCCGTTACCGCAGCAACGGATATACACCCGATAAAAGCACCACAGCGGGGACCCATATCGGGAATCCAGCCAAACTCAGCCCGCCACCAACACCCGAATCGCCTCCAAGCGCAACGCCGCCTTCTCAAGCATCGCCAGCCCTTGCTCGCGTTGTTGGCGCAGGGCCACCAGTTCGCTGTCACGCACGGTTGGGTTGACCGCTTGCAGGGCGGTCAGGCGTGCCAGTTCCTCGTCGGTATCGGCGGCCAAGCGACGTTGGGCCTCGGCCACGCGTTCGGCGTGGCGTGGGGCGATCTTTTCTTCGCCGGCGTTGATCCGTGGCGTGAGCAGGTCGCGTTGAGCCTGGATGAACTTGTTGGCGCTGGCGCGGGGCACGCTTTCGAGCTGCTCGTTCAAGGTTTCGAACGAGACTCGGGCGGCCAGGTCGTTGCCGTTGGCGTCCAGCAGGCAGCGCAGGGCGGCCGGCGGTAGGTAGCGGCCCAGTTGCAGCGAGCGCGGGGCCACTACTTCACTGACGTAGAGCAGTTCCAGCAACACGGTGCCGGGCTTGAGGGCCTTGTTCTTGATCAGCGCCACGGCGGTGTTGCCCATGGAACCGGACAGCACCAGGTCCATGCCGCCTTGCACCATCGGGTGCTCCCAGGTGATGAACTGCATGTCTTCGCGCGACAGCGCCTGGTTGCGGTCGTAGGTAATGGTCACGCCTTCGTCGTCGCCCAGCGGGAAGCTGGCGTCGAGCATTTTTTCGCTTGGCTTGAGGATCAGCGCGTTTTCCGAATGATCCTCGCTGTCGATACCAAAGGCGTCGAACAGGGTTTCCATGTAGATCGGCAGGGCAAACTGGTCGTCTTGCTCGAGAATGGCTTCCACCAGCGCATCGCCTTCACCGGCACCGCCGGAGTTGAGCTCCAGCAAACGGTCGCGACCGGTGTGCAGCTCGGCCTCCAGGCGCTCGCGTTCGCTGCGGGCCTCGTCGATCAGGGCTTGCCACTGGCCATCGTCGGCTTCTTCCAGCAATGGCAGCAGGCGCGGGCCGAACTGATGCTGCAAGGCGTTGCCGGTCGGGCAGGTGTTGAGGAAGGCATTCAGCGCTTCGTGATACCACTGGAACAGCCGCGCCTGCGGGCTGGTTTCCAGGTACGGGGTATGCAGCTCGATGGTGTGCTTCTGGCCGATCCGATCCAGACGACCGATACGTTGCTCGAGCAAGTCCGGGTGCGCCGGCAGATCGAACAGCACCAAGTGATGAGCGAACTGGAAGTTACGGCCTTCACTGCCAATCTCCGAGCAGATCAGCACTTGGGCACCAAACTCTTCGTCGGCGAAATAGGCCGCTGCGCGGTCGCGCTCCAGGATATTCATGCCTTCGTGGAACACCGTGGCCGGGATGCCGGAACGCACGCGCAGGGCGTCTTCCAGGTCCATGGCAGTTTCGGCGTGGGCACAGATCACCAGCACTTTGGTGCGTTTGAGCATCTTCAGGGTGTCGATCAGCCACTCGACCCGAGGGTCGAAACGCCACCAGCGTTCTTCTTCGCTGGCGTCCGGCAGGGCCTGGAAACTGACTTCCGGGTACAGCTCGGGGTGATCGCCCAGGGGTAACTCGAGGTACTCGTCCGGGCATGGCAGCGGGTAGGCGTGCAGCTTGCGCTCAGGGAAGCCCTGCACGGCGGCGCGGGTGTTGCGAAACAGCACGCGGCCGGTGCCGTGGCGGTCCAGCAGTTCGCGCACCAGGCGGGCACTGGCTTCGACATCGCCATCACTGACCGCGGTCAGCAAGGCTTCACCTTCATTGCCCAGGAAGCCTTGGATGGTCTTGTGGGCCTCAGGCGAGAGACGGCCTTTGTCCAGCAGCTCCTGCACGGCTTCGGCCACCGGGCGATAGTTTTCGCTCTCGGCGCGGAAGGCCTTGAGGTCGTGGAAGCGATTCGGGTCCAACAGGCGCAGGCGGGCAAAGTGACTGTCCTGGCCCAGTTGTTCCGGGGTCGCGGTCAGCAGCAGCACGCCCGGGATCGTCTCGGCGAGTTGTTCGACCAGCGCGTACTGCGGGCTGACCTGATCTTCGTGCCACACAAGGTGATGGGCCTCGTCGACCACCAACAGGTCCCAGCCAGCGGCGAACAGCGCGTCCTGGGCCTTCTCGTCGTCCACCAGCCATTCCAGCGCCACCAGGGCCAGTTGAGTGTCTTCGAACGGGTTGCCGGCATCGCTTTCAATGAAGCGTTCTTCGTCGAACAGCGCGACCTGTAGGTTGAAGCGCCGACGCATTTCCACCAGCCATTGGTGCTGGAGGTTTTCCGGCACCAGGATCAGGACGCGGTTGGCACGGCCGGACAGCAGTTGTCGGTGGATGACCAGGCCGGCTTCGATGGTCTTGCCCAAGCCCACTTCGTCCGCCAGCAACACCCGCGGCGCAATGCGGTCGGCCACTTCACGGGCAATGTGCAATTGGTGGGCGATTGGCTGGGCACGGACGCCGCCCAGGCCCCAAAGCGAAGACTGCAACTGGCGGCTGGTGTGTTCCAGGGTGTGGTAACGCAGGGAGAACCAGGCCAACGGGTCGATCTGGCCGGCGAACAGACGGTCGCTCGCCAGGCGGAACTGGATAAAGTTCGACAGTTGGGTTTCGGGCAGGGTGACGACTTCGTTCTGCTCGTTGAGGCCGTGGTAGACCAGTAGCCCGTCGACGTCATCGACTTCGCGTACGGTCATTTTCCAGCCTTCGAAGTGAGTGATCACATCGCCTGGCGAGAACCGTACACGGGTGAGCGGCGCATTCCGTAGCGCGTACTGGCGAGTGTCGCCAGTGGCCGGATAGAGCACGGTCAACAAGCGGCCGTCCTGTGCCAGAACGGTGCCTAAACCCAACTCGGCTTCGCTGTCACTGATCCAGCGTTGCCCCGGTTGATACTGCTGCGCCATGCTGCCTGACTCCCGCCTTGAAAAAGCCGGTTATATTAACGGAAGGATCCCTCAGACCAAAGGATTTACGTACGCTGATTCGTTAGCGACGGCACGGAACTTACGCTTGCCCTGCGATCAAACAAGCTCGGACCAGGGGATTGCTGCAATACCAACTGGGTCACAAGTTTCGGACCGGCGGTTCAAGCTGCCACTTTTCCAGCCGACAACCTGAAGACAGGAGACCTTTATGTTGCCACCCATTCTCCCTTTGAGCGCCGTACCCATCACCGCTCAACAGGATCCGGTTCGCCAGCGACCGGACATACCGCCCGTGGTCCCGGTGCAGCAAAGCTCCAACGAAAGCACCATCGACCTGCAAAACCGCGACCCGGAAGAGGCTGCGCTGCTGTTGCGCGAGGAACAACGTCGCCAGCATGAACGCAACAGGCGCCGCCGCGAGGCCGATGAAGACCCTGAAGAGCACCTGGCCATACCGGGTACCGAACTCAACGCCGACAACACTGTGCCGGTGGTGCCGCTGATAGACGAAGAGTCGCGCCAGGGCTTGTGGGTCGATATCCAGATATGATTCAGGTGTCTGCCGACGTACGCAGGCTAGTCAACGCCGCCAACAGCCCGCATCATGGGCGCATCCGCAATTCACTGCACGATGCCCAGACGCCATGAGCCAAGACGACAAGCTGATCGACCTCAGTGCCGAGCGCGCCAAGCGCGTTCACGACCTCAACGAAAAACGCCTCAATGAAGTCCGCCAAGCTTTCGAGCAGGCCATGCCGTTGGGCAAGCCCAAGAAAAAGCCGAAAAGCAAACCGAAAAAGCGCTGAGCCCCCTCGATCCATTGATGCAGATCAGTTATTTCCCCACCTTTTCACCCCGTTGCGGGCGCTATTGACCCCGGTCAATTTTTATCCAGGCCTGATTGGTTAACTTGAACCCATCGCAACAGGGACAAGACCAGGAGGCCAGTCATGTTTTTCGATAATGTGGTGTTTGCCGGAGTGTTGACGGTTGGCCTCATGGTCGTGTTTTTCGCAGGCTTTGGATTATTCATCTGGAAAGACGCACACAAGCGGAAAAAACCGTAGGTCTTTCCGGCTACAACGAGCACGCAAGGCATTTTGGGCGACTTCGGTCGCCCATTTTTTTTGGCAAATTTCCCCTGTTCGGCACAAAACAACTGTGGGTGCGGGCTTGCTCGCGAAAGCGGTATGTCAGCCACTGAGTAGCTGACTGAACCGACGCTTTCGCGAGCAAGCCCGCTCCCACAAGTTGTTCAGCGTTAGGCATAAAAAAAGGTGCGACCCGCAAGGATCGCACCTTCTTTTTTGAGCCGCTGGAATCAGCTGCCCAGGGCCTTGGACGCCAGCCAGAACAGCCCGGCCGACAGCGCCACCGTTGCTGGCAGGGTCAGCACCCAGGCCAGCAGGATGGTGCGCACGGTGCCACCTTGCAGGCCGCTCTTGTTCGCGACCATGGTGCCAGCCACGCCCGAGGACAGTACGTGGGTGGTGGAAACCGGCAGGCTGAAGATGTTCGCCATGCCGATCATGCACGCGGTGGTGATCTGCGCTGACATGCCCTGGGCGTAGGTCATGCCTTGCTTGCCGATCTTCTCGCCGATGGTCAGTACCACACGCTTCCAGCCGACCATGGTGCCCAGACCCAGTGCCAGGGCGACCGCCAGGATTACCCAGAACGGGGCGTATTCGGTGGTGGCGGTCAGGTCCTTGCGCAGCTTGTTCAGGTCGTCTTTCTCACGGGCTGCCAGGCCTGGCAGCTTGCCGACCTTCTTCGCCGTGTCGTCCAGGCAGAGCAGGTAGCGACGAACCTCGATACGTCTTTCCGACGGCAGCGAATGGTAGTCCGCCACGCCTTTGAGTGTGTCGAGCAGGGCATCGATGGTGGGTTCGGTCTGCTGCGGATTGCAACGGAACTTCTCTGGCAGATCGCCTTTCACGCTTTTGCCCAGCGCCAGGTATTCTCCCAGGGACTCGCTGTTGCGTTGGTAGAACTGGCTCAGGTGCAGAGTCGCGTCACGGGTCCGCTCTATCTGGTAGGTGGTGCTGCCCAGGTCGAGTACGAACTGCGCCGGCACGATACCGATCAGTACCAGCATGATCAGGCCGATGCCTTTCTGGCCATCGTTGGAGCCGTGGACAAAGCTGACGGCCATGGCCGAAATCACCAGCACCAGGCGATTCCAGAACGGCGGGTGCTTCTTGTCGTCGAGCTTGCGGCGCTGTTCCGGTGTCTTGTGCATCTTCGACAGCGGACGCCACCATTTCAGGCCGATCAGCACCAAGGCTGCGACCAGAAAGCCGGCCATGGGCGAGAACACCAGGGAGGCGCCGATATCGATCGCCTTCTGCCAGTTCACCCCGTCGGCCAACGGGATACCGTTGATCAACGCGTTGGCGAGACCCACGCCGAGGATCGAACCGATCAACGTGTGGGAACTGGACGCCGGGATACCGAAGTACCAGGTGCCCAGGTTCCAGGTAATGGCCGCTGCGAGCAGCGAAAACACCATGGCCAGCCCGTGTCCGGTGTTCACATTGATCAGCAGCTCCACGGGCAACAAGTGAACGATGGCATACGCCACCCCCACACCGCCCAGCAGCACGCCGAGGAAATTGAACACACCGGAAAAGAACACCGCCAGATGAGGCGGCATGGCTTTGGTGTAGATAACAGTGGCAACCGCGTTAGCGGTGTCATGAAAGCCGTTGATGAACTCGAAGGCGAGGACAAAAGCCAGGGCGAGCAAGAGGCTCACAAGCACCCAAGCATCCAGTCCGCTGAATAAATCGATCATGAAGGTTTTCTGACCCGGTCGTAAGGGGGCGCGATTATGCCAGAAAACCTTGGCAATCGATGCATTGCCTGCTCATCGGTAACATTCTTCAACGAAATAATTTGTAGGAATGACTCTGGTACGAGGTTTTTCGCGGGGTGCGTAACCCTTTGATTCAGGGGCGCAAAGTGTCCCGGAACCTGATCGCCGCCCGCTGTGAAGCACTACGGGTGGTTGTATGAAATATCTGAAAGAAGGTCGGCCATGACCCTTCCCGCCCGTCGGACGGGAGCGGATGGCGGCCCGCTCATGGCGGGCGCGGCTGCGGCTCCCGGCCTGGGTGGCGGCCGGAGACCTCTTCACAAGAACATCAGGCCCAAAGCGTCACTGCTCTTCGGGTTTGAGTTCTTTTTCCATTTTCTGGAGTTCCTGGGTGAAGGCCTGATCCTGAACGGTGGCGCGCTTACGCCAGGGTTTGCGTTCCGGTTCAGGTTGCGCGGCGTAGGTGGTGACTTCCCCGCCGTAAACTTCCTTGTAACGTTGTTCCTGGCGCTCAAGTTCCGCGCGCAGTTCGTCTTTCGTCACAGTTTTACCTAATTAATTGAAATGGAATCTGGTGATACGCACTGCATGTAGACATGCAGACGGCCACGGCACCAGAGCTGACAGCTGACGTAGCATCAGGGCTTCGTGTTGTTGCCAATACAGGGGAAGCGACCCTAAAGGTGCTTCGGGCGCCAAGTCTTAACCAAGGTGCCTGCGTACGGGAGCGGTCGATTGGCCGCACCGTCGCTGAATTGCATTATAGCGGTCCAGCTGAATAACACTATCGGGAAAAATTTAAAGAGGCCTGTTGTTGTGTGAATCGATGTTTGTATGTGCAAACTTGTGTCAATCAGGTTTCAGAAGATGCTTGCTAGTGCCGATATCCTGAGGCCGTTCAAGGCGACAAGTTCAATATCGCTCACACCTTCACGTCACATCGCTTGTCACTTTCGCTCAACTTGTTGTCGAGCGTTCGACGGCGACGAATTCATGACACGGGGGAGGATTGCGATTATCGGTTGTCGGTTCGATAATCGAACGCTGTTGGCGGTCCGACCCTTGTCTGTCCGTCGGGCAGCCGCTTGTAATAGCCGTCATTCCCGTGGAAGGACCAGACATGAACGACCAATTGCGCAATGCTTTCACTTCAGTCGCGCCACCGATCGTCGCCTCGCCGGCCAAGCGGATCCAGGCCCTGACCGGCGATCCTGATTTCATGACGTCCCTGGCCCGCGGATTGGCCGTGGTCCAGGCCTTCCAGGAACGCAAGCGGCACCTGACCATCGCCCAGATCAGTCATCGCACGGAAATCCCTCGCGCCGCCGTCAGACGTTGCTTGCATACCTTGATCAAGCTTGGCTACGCCACCACGGACGGACGGACCTATTCGCTGCTGCCCAAAGTGCTGACCCTGGGGCACGCCTATCTGTCCTCGACGCCCCTGGCCGTTTCTGCCCAGCCGTACCTGGACCGCATGAGCGAGCAATTGCACGAAGCCTGCAACATGGCGACGCTCGAAGGCGACGACATCCTCTATATCGCCAGGTCAGCCACCACCCAGCGCCTTATTTCGGTCGATCTGTCGGTCGGAGGGCGTCTGCCAGCCTATTGCACCTCGATGGGCAGAATTCTCCTGGCGGCCCTGGATGATGCTTCGTTGCGTGACTACCTGGACCACGTCGATCTGCAAGCCAAGACCAGCCGCACCTTGCACACCCCCGAGGCATTGCTTGAATGCCTGGAACAGGTACGACAGCAAGGCTGGTGCATCGTCGACCAGGAACTGGAGCAGGGCCTGCGTTCGATTGCCGTGCCGGTGTACGACGCTTCCGGGCAGGTGGTCGCGGCGCTGAATGTCAGTACCCATGCCGGGCGGGTCAGCCGCAATGAGCTGGAACAGCGCTTCCTGCCGGGCCTGCTGGGGGCCAGTCGCGACTTGAGCGCGCAATTGTTCACTTAAGCTGTTCGATAAACGCACACAGTCGGCGGCGATGAATTGACGGTATTTGCCTGCCCTCATTAATGTCGCGCAGCGTCATCCGGCGTGTTTCGCCGGTCCCTGATCGTTCGCCTGCGTTTATCGCGTGGAATAAAAATAAAATGAATCAACCCCAGACCTCCGTAGGCAACTGCCTCGATGTGCAGTCCTTCATCAATGCCCAGCCCATTTCGCGCTACCAGTGGCGGGTGGTGATTCTCTGTTTCCTGATTGTTTTCCTCGACGGCCTCGATACAGCGGCCATGGGCTTCATCGCCCCGGCGTTGTCCCAGGACTGGGGCATCGACCGCGCCAGCCTTGGCCCGGTGATGAGCGCCGCGCTGATCGGCATGGTGTTCGGCGCACTGGGCTCAGGGCCGCTGGCTGACCGCTTCGGGCGAAAAGTCGTACTGGTGGGCGCGGTCCTGCTGTTCGGCGCGTTCAGCCTGGCGTCGGCTTACAGCGCCAACGTCGATCAATTGTTGGTATTGCGTTTCCTGACCGGCCTGGGATTAGGCGCCGGGATGCCGAACGCCACCACCTTGCTGTCGGAATACACCCCGGAACGCAAGAAATCCCTGTTGGTGACCGGCATGTTCTGCGGCTTCAACTTGGGCATGGCCGGCGGTGGCTTCATCTCCGCCAAGCTGATACCGGCATTCGGTTGGCACAGCCTGCTGCTGATTGGCGGGATCCTGCCGTTGATCCTGGCGGTCGTGTTGCTGTTCTGGCTGCCGGAGTCGGCGCGTTACCTGGTGGTGCGCAATCGCGGCACCGACAAGGTGCGCAAGACCCTGGCACCGATCGAACCGAACACGGTCGCCCAAGCGGCGAGTTTCAGTGTGCCGGAACAGAAAACCGTAAAAGCCCGCAATGTGCTGGCGGTGATCTTCTCTGGTACCTACAGCGCTGGCACCTTGCTGCTGTGGCTGACCTATTTCATGGGCCTGGTGATCGTCTACCTGTTGACCAGTTGGCTGCCGACCCTGATGCGCGACAGCGGCGCGAGCATGGAGCAGGCAGCGTTTATCGGTGCGCTGTTTCAATTCGGCGGCGTATTGAGCGCAGTAGGCGTGGGATGGGCGATGGACCGGTTCAATCCGCACAAGGTCATCGGCATTTTCTATCTGATGGCCGGGGTGTTTGCCTACGCGGTGGGGCAGAGCCTGGGTAACATCACCTTACTCGCCACCCTGGTGCTGGTGGCCGGCATGTGCGTCAACGGCGCGCAATCGGCGATGCCTTCGCTGGCCGCGCGTTTCTACCCGACCCAAGGCCGCGCCACCGGTGTCTCGTGGATGCTGGGCATCGGTCGTTTCGGCGCGATCCTCGGCGCCTGGATGGGCGCGACCCTGCTGGGCCTGGGCTGGAACTTCGAACAGGTCCTGACCGCCCTGGTCATCCCGGCAGCTCTGGCGACCACGGCAGTGGTGATCAAGGGCATGGTCAGTCATGCGGATGCGACCTGAGCCAACGGCATGACCCTGTGTAAGACAAATGGTGGCATGCAAGGCTCCCACAGGGTTCTGTGCACTTGGATAGATCGATAGCCAAACAACAATCTGTTCGATAAACGAACACTCAGTCGATTATCGGATTGTTTGGCTTTTCCCCCAGGCTTAATCTTCAGTCACTCCGGCGCTTAACCTCGCGCCTTTTTCTTCATGTCGGTCTACTGGAAAACGGGAGCCTGCCCCATGGCTGAAATCCTTTCGCTGCACGCCGCGGTGAAGCAATTCGTCAACGACGGCGATACCGTCGCGCTCGAAGGCTTCACTCACCTGATTCCTACGGCGGCGGGTCATGAAATCATTCGTCAGGGTAAGAAAGATCTGACCCTGGTCCGCATGACGCCTGACCTGATCTATGACCAGTTGATCGGCGCCGGTTGTGCTCGCAAGTTGATTTTCTCTTGGGGCGGCAACCCTGGCGTAGGGTCGCTGCACCGCTTGCGTGACGCCGTGGAAAAACAATGGCCGCGCCCGCTGGAGATCGAGGAACACAGCCACGCCGACCTGGCCAACGCCTACGTCGCCGGTGCCTCCGGGCTGCCGTTCGCGGTATTGCGGGCCTACGCCGGTTCCGACTTACCGAAGGTCAACCCGCTGATCAAGAGCGTGACCTGTCCCTTCACCGGTGAAGTATTGGCCGCTGTACCTTCGGTGCGCCCGGACATCACGGTGATCCACGCCCAGAAAGCCGACCGCAAGGGCAACGTGCTGCTGTGGGGCATCCTCGGTGTGCAGAAAGAAGCGGCCCTGGCCGCCAAGCGTTGCATCGTCACCGTGGAAGAAATCGTCGACGACCTCAATGCACCGATGAACGCTTGTGTACTGCCGACCTGGGCATTGAGCGCCGTGTGCCTCGTGCCGGGTGGTGCCCATCCGTCCTACGCCCACGGCTACACCGAGCGTGACAACCGTTTCTACCAGGCGTGGGATCCGATCGCCCGGGACCGTGAGACCTTTACCGCATGGATCAACGAATACATCCATGGCACTAAAGACTTCAGTGAATTCCAGGCCAGACTGGCAGCCGCTTCGCAGGTGAAACCATGACCTACTCCACCAACGAAATGATGACCGTCGCCGCGGCGCGTCGCTTGAAGAACAATGCCGTGTGCTTCGTCGGCATCGGTCTGCCGTCGAAAGCGGCCAACCTGGCGCGGCTGACCTCGTCGCCGGACGTCGTGCTGATCTACGAATCCGGCCCGATCGGTGCCAAGCCCAGCGTACTGCCGCTGTCCATCGGTGACGGTGAGCTGGCGGAAACCGCCGATACTGTCGTGCCGACCGGTGAGATTTTTCGCTACTGGCTGCAGGGTGGGCGTATCGACGTCGGTTTCCTAGGCGCAGCCCAGGTCGACCGTTTCGGTAACATCAACACCACCGTGGTGGGTGATTACCATCAACCGAAAGTTCGCCTGCCGGGTGCCGGTGGCGCGCCGGAAATTGCCGGCTCTGCCAAGAGTGTGTTGATCATCCTCAAGCAGTCGGCTCGCTCGTTTGTCGACAAGCTGGATTTCATCACTTCAGTCGGCCACGGTGAAGGCGGTGATTCGCGCAAACGCCTGGGCCTGCCGGGCGCCGGTCCCGTCGGTATCATCACCGACTTGTGCATTATGGAACCGGAAGCCGGCACCCATGAGTTCGTGGTCACCGCGTTGCACCCCGGCGTGACCCGAGAGCAAGTCATTGCGGCCACCGGGTGGGCGATCCGTTTCGCCGACCAGGTGCAAACCACCGCCGAGCCGACCGAGGTGGAGCTGCGCGCACTGCGCGACCTGGAAGCTCGTACCGCGGCGGCCCACGGCCAGGCACCGGGAGAAGCCTGATGCGCGACGTTTATATCTGTGATGCGATTCGAACCCCTATCGGTCGGTTTGGCGGCGGTTTGTCCGCCGTGCGCGCCGACGACCTGGCGGCCGTGCCGATCAAGGCGCTGATGGAGCGCAACCCATCGGTGGACTGGAGCGCGGTGGACGAAGTGTTTCTCGGTTGTGCCAACCAGGCCGGCGAAGACAACCGCAACGTGGCGCGCATGGCGCTGCTGTTGGCGGGCCTGCCGGAAAGCATTCCCGGCGTGACCCTCAACCGCCTTTGCGCCTCGGGCATGGATGCCATTGGCACCGCATCCCGTGCCATCGCCAGCGGTGAGATGGAACTGGCCATCGCCGGTGGGGTGGAGTCGATGTCCCGAGCGCCGTTCGTGATGGGCAAAGCCGACGCGGCGTTTTCCCGCAACATGAAGCTGGAAGACACCACCATCGGCTGGCGTTTCATCAACCCATTGATGAAAGCCCAGTACGGTGTGGACGCGATGCCGCAGACCGCTGATAACGTGGCCGATGACTACGCCGTGTCCCGCGCTGACCAGGATGCTTTCGCCTTGCGCAGCCAACAGCGCACGGCAGCGGCCCAGGCGGCAGGCTTTTTTGCCGAAGAAATCGTTCCAGTGCGGATCACCCATAAAAAAGGTGAAACCGTGGTCGAGCAGGATGAGCATCCTCGCGCCGATACCACGCTGGAAACCCTGAGCAAACTCAAACCGGTCAACGGCTCCGACAAGACCGTCACTGCCGGCAACGCCTCGGGAGTCAACGATGGCGCGGCTGCACTGATCCTGGCGTCGGCCGAAGCGGTGAAGAAGCACGGCCTGACGCCCCGCGGCAAAGTGCTGGGCATGGCCAGTGCCGGCGTGGCTCCTCGAGTGATGGGCGTTGGCCCGGTGCCGGCGGTGCGCAAGCTCATTGAGCGCCTGGGCCTGGCGGTTGCGGATTTCGATGTGATCGAACTCAACGAAGCGTTTGCCAGCCAGGGCCTGGCGGTGTTGCGCGACCTCGGTCTGGCGGACGATGCACCCCAGGTCAACCCGAATGGCGGTGCCATCGCCCTCGGCCATCCTCTGGGCATGAGCGGGGCGCGGTTGGTGCTGACGGCGCTACACCAACTGGAAAAGACCGGCGGCAAGAAAGGCCTGGCGACCATGTGCGTCGGCGTCGGCCAAGGGCTGGCGCTGGCGATCGAACGCGTCTGACGCGTCGTTCTACTAATAAGAAATCGAGGAACGCTGCATGACTGACAAACCTGGTTATCGTCGCCCCCAAGCGGGCACCCAGCCGGAATATCTGCACCCACCGTACCAGTCCACCAACCTGCGCTCGCCGTCCAAGCCGTTGGTGTTCCTACCTCATTCGCTGTCGGAAATTACCGGTCCGACTGTCGGTGCCGACCGCGTGCAAGAGAAGGACCACGACCTGACCGCCCAGCATGCCGGCGAGCCGCTGGGGGAGCGGATCATCATTCACGGGCGCGTGCTGGATGAGCATGGCCAGCCGGTGCCGGGCATCCTGGTGGAGATCTGGCAGGCCAACGCCGCCGGTCGCTACAACCATGACCGTGACAACCATGACGCGCCGCTGGACCCGAATTTCACCGGCACCGGTCGCACCGTCACCGACGCCAACGGCTGGTATCAGTTCCAGACCATCAAGCCTGGCGCCTATCCGTGGGGTAACCACCACAACGCCTGGCGCCCGGCGCATATCCATTTCTCGCTGTTCGGACCGAGCATTCTGACGCGGCTGGTGACGCAGATGTATTTTCCTGGCGACCCGTTGCTGGCCTACGACCCGATCTACAACTGCGTACCGGACACCCGCGCCAAGGAACGCCTGATCGCCCGTTTCGACCTGGAAAAAACCGTCCCTCACTACGCCCTCGGTTACCGCTGGGACATCGTCTTGCGCGGCCGCGATGCCACGCCGATGGAGAAATAAGATGACGCTCACCGCCACCACGTCCCACACCGTTGGCCCTTACTACCACATTGGCCTGACCTGGCTGAACCGCGAAGACCTGACCGTCGCCGAAACCCTCGGCCAACGCGTAGCGATCACCGGTCAGGTGGTCGACGGCAATGGTCAGTTCGTCAACGACGCGATGCTGGAAGTCTGGCAGGCCAATGCCGCCGGTAAATACGCTCATCCGGAAGACGACCAGGACAAACCCTTGGACCCGCACTTCGAAGGCTTTGGCCGAGTGCCGGTGGATGCCGAAGGGCGCTTCCGATTCACCACCATCAAGCCGGGCAGCGTGCCAGGGTTGAAGGGGACGACCCAGGCACCGCACTTGGTGGTGCTGGTGTTCGCGCGCGGGCTGGTCAAGCATTTGCTGACGCGCATCTACTTCGACGGTGAACAGGCCAACGAAACCGACCCGCTGCTGGCCTGCGTACCCGAGGAGCGTCGCGCCACGATCGTGAGCAAACCCGATGCGTCGGGCGTGTACCAGTGGAATGTGATCCTGCAGGGTGCGGATGCCGAGACGGTGTTCTTCGATTATTGAGTGAATCCCTTGCTCCCGCTGGCTTTGTAGGAGCTGGCGAAGCCTGCGATCTTTTGATCTTTCACTTGAAACTCAAGTGATTGGGAAAAGATCGCAGCCTCGCTTCGCTCGACAGCTCCTACGGGAGCGAGCTTGCTCGCGATGGCGGCGGTACAGGCGCTGCTGCTTGAATGTCTGTTTGTGGAACGGGGCTATTACTAAGCGTGTCTAGACTTCGTCAGTCCCCAACGAGTGAGCAACCCATGGCCATCCCAATCAGCCACTACACCGGTGAAGAACGCAGCAAGCGTATCTTCGCCATCGTCGGTGCCTCATCCGGTAACCTGGTCGAATGGTTCGATTTCTACGTCTATGGGTTTTGCGCGATTTATTTCGCGCCGGGTGGCGGACCGTCACGGGCGCAAGAGTTCGATGATGATCTCGGTGCTGATGATGTGCTTGGGCTCGTTGCTCATCGCTTGCCTGCCCACCTACTGGGCACCGCTGTTCCTGCGAAACTCCCTGACGGAAACCAGCAGCAAGGAAATGCGCGAGAACAAGGGCGCCGCCAGCAGCCCGTTCCTGGCGTTTGTCCTGATTACGTTGGCGCTGGCGATCGTCAGTTTCTACACCTCTATCAGCGGCCTGGTAAAAGCGCGCAAATGTTTCCACCTGAAGTGCGGGCACTGGGAGTAGGGTTGGCCTACGCGGTGGCCAATGCGATTTTTGGCGGTTCGGCCGAGTACGTTGCCTTGAGCCAGAAGACCCAGGGTGTGAAGAACACCTTTTACGGGTATGTCACGGTGATGATGGGGGTGGCGTTCCTGTTCAGCCTGCGCCTGCCCAAGCAGCCTGCGCCTGCCCAAGCAGCCGGCGTATTTGCACCACGACCTTTGACCCAACCGCACCGGCCGTGAGGCCGGCGCACTCAAGGACTGTTTATGAGCGAACGACCGGGCAATCAGCTGTTCGATGCCTACTTCACGGCCCGCGACATGCGCGAGGTGTTCTGTGATGCGGGGCGGGTCCAGGCCATGCTGGATGTCGAGGCCGCGCTGGCCCGGGCTGAGGCGCAGGTAGGTTTGATCCCCCAGGATGCGGTGGCGCCGATCGAGAACGCCTGCCGGGCCCAGCTGTACGATTTTTCGGCATTGAGCGAAGCGATCGCCAGCGCCGGCAATTCGGCGATCCCGTTGGTCAAGGCGTTGGGCAAGCGCATCGCCATCGAGAGCGCCGAGGCGGAACGCTACGTGCACCTGGGCGCCACCAGTCAGGATGTGATGGACAGCGGGCTGGTGCTGCAACTGCGCCAGGCGTTGGGCTTGATCGAGGCGGAGCTGGCGCAACTGGCGATCACCCTGGCCCGACAAGCCGAACGCTACGCCGCCACGCCACTGGCCGGGCGCACCTGGCTGCAGCACGCCACGCCGGTGACCCTGGGGATGAAAATCGCCGGTTGGCTGGGGGCGATCACCCGCAGTCGCCAACGTTTGAAAGAACTCAAGCCGCGCTTGCTGGTACTGCAATTCGGCGGTGCCTCCGGGACGCTCGCCGCGTTGGGTGAACAGGCGCTGCCTGTCGCCGAAGCCCTGGCCGCCGAATTGCAACTGAACCTGCCGGAACAGCCGTGGCACACCCAGCGCGATCGCCTGGTGGAGTTCGGCGCGGTACTGGGGTTGATCGCCGGCAGTCTGGGCAAGCTGGGCCGCGACATCAGCCTGTTGATGCAGACCGAGGCCGGCGAAGCGTTCGAGCCGTCGGCACCGGGCAAGGGCGGTTCGTCCACGATGCCGCACAAGCGCAACCCGGTGGGGGCGGCAGTGCTGATCGGTGCGGCGACGCGAGTGCCTGGCTTGTTGTCGACGCTGTTCAGCGCCATGCCCCAGGAACACGAGCGCAGCCTGGGCCTGTGGCACGCCGAATGGGAAACCCTGCCGGAGATCTGCTGCCTGGTATCCGGTGCCTTGCAACAGGCGCGGCTGTTGGCCGAAGGGCTGGAAGTGGACGCGGCACGCATGGCCCGCAACCTGGAACTGACCCAGGGGTTGGTGCTGGCCGAAGCGGTGAGCATCGTCCTGGCCCAGCGTGTCGGGCGCGACACGGCACACCATCTGCTGGAGCAATGTTGCAAGCGCGCCGTGGCCGAGCAACGGCATTTGCGCGATGTGCTGGGGGATGAACCTCAGGTCACTGCGCAGCTATCGGCGACCGAGCTTGATCATCTGCTCGACCCGGCGCACTACCTCGGACAAGCCCAGACCTGGGTCGCCCGGGCCGTGGCCGAACACCTTGCCTTGAACGCCTGAAAGGAGATTGTTGTGGGACTCGTCAAACTCGCCGAGGGCGATCTGAACTATCGTTTTGATGGGCCGAAAGACGCCCCTGTGTTGCTGCTCTCCAATTCCCTGGGCACCGATCTGCACATGTGGGACGAACAGGTCGCGGCCTTCAGTGAACACTTTCGCGTGCTGCGCTTCGACACGCGCGGCCATGGTCAGTCGCTGGTCACCGAAGGACCGTACAGCATCGAACAACTGGGCCGCGATGTGCTGGCGATGCTTGATCAGTTGAACCTCGACAAGGTGCATTTCTGTGGCTTGTCCATGGGCGGGTTGATCGGCCAGTGGCTGGGGATCAATGCTGGCGAGCGGCTGCACAAACTGGTGGTGTGCAACACCGCCGCCAAGATCGGCGATCCGTCGGTGTGGAACCCGCGCATCGAAACCGTGTTGCGCGACGGCAAGGCGGCGATGGTGGCGCTGCGCGATGCCTCGATTGCCCGTTGGTTTACCCCCGACTTTGCCGAGGCCCAGCTTGCGGCGGCAAAAAAAATCACCGACATGCTCGCTTCCACCTCGCCCCAGGGTTATGCGGCCAACTGTGCCGCGGTGCGTGATGCCGATTTTCGCGAGCAACTGTCGTCGATCCGCGTGCCGCTGCTGGTGATCGCTGGCACCGAAGATGCCGTGACGCCGCCGTCGGGAGGGCACTTTATCCAGGAGCGGGTCCGTGGGGCTGAGTACGCCGAGTTCTACGCCGCTCACCTGTCTAACGTCCAGGCCGGTGCCGCGTTCAGCGCGCGGGTGCTGGATTTCCTGCTTGATTCTGGCCGTGCCTGAGGAGTTTTTTGTGGACGAGAAACAACGTTACGACGAAGGCATGCAAGTGCGCCGCGCGGTGCTGGGCGACGCCCACGTCGATCGCAGCCTCAATGCCCTGACCGAGTTCAACAGCGAATTCCAGGAGATGATCACCCGCCACGCCTGGGGTGATATCTGGACTCGCCCGGGCCTGCCGCGCCATACCCGCAGCCTGATTACCCTGGCCATGCTGATCGGCATGAACCGCAATGAAGAACTCAAGCTGCACCTGCGCGCCGCCGCCAATAACGGCGTGAGCCGCAGCGAGATCAAGGAAGTGATCATGCAGAGCGCCATCTACTGCGGCATTCCGGCGGCCAATGCCACCTTTCACCTGGCCGAGTCGGTGTGGGATGAACTGGGCGTCGAATCGCGGGCTTGAGATCCACCGCCAATCCGTGTCGGAGCAAGTGTTGCTCCCACACGGGATCTTCAGTGAGCACAAATTTTGTGCTCGGCACTGATCCTCCTGTGGGAGATTCTATGCCGGAATGCTCCGGCCTCTTCGCGAGCAAGCTCGCTCCCACAAGATTTGTGGCTGGTCCCGACACCCTCGACACCGAGTGCCTACTAGCAAATCTCAGCGAAACCCTGGCCTCAGCCAGTGCCATGGTCAACGACCTGACGTTCGATCTGAAAGGCTCCCCCGGCATGTCGCGCTCGGCGTGGCACAGATGATTGACTTGAGTGAGTTGTTGGCCAATCAAGCGCTGGATCTCGTGGACCCGCGTTAACCAAGTAGGGCGAGGAGATGCAGTGAAACGTCGCATCGCCCCGCTGGGCTGTGGGAGCAAAGCTTGCTCGCGAAACAGGCGCCTAGGTTCCTGAAAGACCGCATCGCTTTTATCGCGGGCAAGCCTTGCTCCCATACAGGCCGGCGTTAAAACACACAAACACAAAGCCCACCTTCCGGTGGGCTTTGTGTTTCAGCGTTCAGACTTCAAATCAGAACAACTTCAGTGGCGGCGCTTTCTCCGCCACCGGTTCGTTCTTGCCCGTCTCGGCATTCCAACCACCGCCCAATGCCTTGTACAAATTGACCTCACTGGTCAGTTGCGCAAGGCGGTCAGTGATCAGCGACTGTTGTGCGCTGAACAACTGGCGTTGGGCGTCGAGGAAGGTCAGGTTGCTGTCGACGCCGATGCGGTAGCGACGCTCGGCCAGGCGGTAGTAGTCCTGGTTGGCGGCGACGAAGTCGGTCTGGGCCTGCAACTGTTCGTTGTAGGTCTGGCGCGCGGCCAGGCCGTCGGAGACTTCCTGGAACGCGGTCTGAATCGACTTCTCGTACTGCGCGACGTTGATGTCTTTCTGGACCTTGGCGTAGTCCAGGCTCGCTCGCAGGCTGCCGGCGTTGAAGATCGGCAGGTTGATTTGCGGCGCGAAGGTCCAGGTGCCCGAACCGCCCTTGAACAGGCCGGACAGGTCCGGGCTCAGGGTACCGGCGTTGGCCGTCAGGCTGATGCTCGGGAAGAACGCAGCCCGCGCGGCGCCGATGTTGGCGTTGGCGGCCAGCAGGTTGCGTTCGGCCTGGAGGATGTCCGGACGACGTTGCAGCAGGTCCGACGGCAACCCGGCCGGCACTTCGCTGAGCAGGTCATCGCTCAGCGGTTGCGAGTTCAGGTTGGCCGGCAGGCCGGTGCCCAGCAGCAGGGTCAGGTTATTTTCGTCCTGGGCGACCTGGCGGGTGTAGCGGGCCCGTTGCACGCGGGCGTTTTCCACCGCGGTGCGAGCCTGGCTCAGGTCCAGGGCCGAGGCTACGCCGACTTCGGCGCTGCGCGAGGTCAGCTTGAAGCTTTGCTCGTAGGCCCCGAGGGTTTCCTGGGTCAGCTTGAGCAGTTCCTTGTCGGCTTGCCAGGTCAGGTAGGCGTTGGCGACGCTGGCCACCAGGCTGATCTGGGTGCTGCGACGGGCTTCTTCGGTGGCGAAGTAGCTTTGCAGCGCTTGCTCGCTCAGGCTGCGAACCCGACCGAACAGGTCCAGTTCATAGGCGCTGATACCCAGGGTGGCCGAGTACGAACTGCTGATCGCCGCGTTACCGGTTTGCGAAGCCCGTGCCGGCACCCGCTGGCGGCTGCCGGAGCCGGTGGCCGAGACCGCCGGGAACAGGTCCGCGCGCTGGATGCGGTATTGCGCGGCATAGGCATCGATGTTCAGCGCTGCGACACGCAGGTCACGGTTGTTTTCCAGGGCGACCTGGATCAGCTGTTGCAATGCCGGGTCATGGAAAAACTGTTTCCAGCCTTGCTCGGCGGCGGCCTGGTCGGGCGCATTGGCCGACTCGTAGGCCGGCCCTTGCGGGTATTGCGCCGCGACCGGTGCTTCGGGTCGCTGATAGTCGGGGATCAGCGAGCAACCGCTGAGTACGGCGGCGATGGTCAGGGAGAGTAGCGACTTGCTCATTGGCCAGCCTCTTTGGAAGTTTCAGGAGTGTCGTGCAGGTCGGTGTTTCTGCGACGGCCTATCGACGACACGGTCACGAAGAACAATGGCACCCAGAAAATCGCCAGGATGGTGGCGGTCAACATACCGCCGATTACACCGGTGCCGATGGCGTGCTGGCTGCCTGAACCTGCGCCGGTGGAAATCGCCAGCGGCACCACGCCGAGGACGAACGCCAGGGACGTCATGATGATCGGCCTCAGACGCATCCTACAGGCTTCAATGGCGGCTTCCACCAGTGTGCGGCCCTGTTCGTGGAGTTCCTTGGCGAACTCCACGATCAGAATGGCGTTTTTCGCCGCCAGACCGATGGTCGTCAATAAGCCCACCTGGAAGTACACGTCGTTGGACAGGCCGCGCAGGCTGGTCGCCATCAAGGCACCGATGATACCCAGTGGTACCACGAGCATGACCGCGATCGGAATCGACCAGCTTTCATACAGCGCCGCCAGACAGAGGAATACCATCAGCAGCGACAAGGCGTACAACGCTGGTGCCTGGGAGCCGGACAGACGCTCCTCGTAGGACAGGCCCGTCCAGGAAATACCGACGCCGGCCGGCAGCTTCTGGGTGATGGCTTCGACTTCGGCCATGGCTTCACCGGTGGAGTAACCCGGAGCCGGCGCCCCCAGAATTTCCATCGCTTCCACGCCGTTGTAACGGGCCAGCTTCGGCGAGCCGTAGACCCACTCGCCTTTGGCGAATGCGCTGAACGGCACCATGGTCCCGGCGCTGTTGCGCACATACCACTTCTGCAGGTCTTCGGGACTCATGCGCGCGTTCGGCTGACCCTGGACGTACACTCGCTTCACCCGACCACGGTCGATGAAGTCGTTCACATAGCTACTGCCTAGGGCAACCGACAGGGTGCTGTTGATGTCCGAGAGGGTGATGCCCAGGGCGCTGGCCTTCTCGTCATCGATTTCCAACTGGTACTGCGGCTCGTCGTTCAGGCCGTTCGGACGCACCTGGGACAGAATCTTGCTCTGGGCAGCCATGCCGAGGAACTGGTTACGGGCTTCCATCAACTTCTCATGGCCGATGCCGGCGCGGTCCTGCAGGAACACGTCGAAACCGGTGGCGTTACCCAGTTCCATCACCGCCGGCGGAGCGAAGGCGAACACCATTGCGTCACGGAAGGTGAAGAAGTGTTGCTGGGCGCGGCCAGCGATTTTGAACACGGTGTTCTCAGCGTCACGCTCTTCCCACGGTTTGAGCATGATGAACGCCAGGCCGGAGCTCTGGCCACGACCGGCGAAGTTGAAGCCGGTCACGGTGAACACGGAGGCCACGCCATCGCCTTCACCGCCATCCTTGCTTGGACGCAGCAGGAACTCGCGCATATTGTCCACCACCACCTGGGTCCGCTCGGCGCTGGAACCGGCCGGTGTCTGTACTTGGGCAAACAGCACGCCCTGGTCTTCTTCCGGCAGGAACGCCGTTGGGATGCGGGTGAACAGCCAGACCATGCCGACCACGATGATCACATAGGCCAGCAGGTACGGCGCCTTGTGCTTGAGCATGTTGCCCACGCCGCGCTCGTAGCTTCTGACGCCGCGGTCGAAGGTGCGGTTGAACCAGCCGAAGAAACCGCGTTTCGGCGTGCCGTGCTCACCCTTGGGAATGGGCTTGAGCATGGTGGCGCAAAGGGCCGGAGTGAAAATCAGGGCCACCAGTACCGACAGGGTCATGGCCGAGACGATGGTGATGGAGAACTGCTTGTAGATCACGCCGGTGGAGCCGCCAAAAAACGCCATCGGCAGCAGCACCGCAGACAGCACCAGGGCGATACCCACCAGGGCGCCCTGGATCTGGCCCATGGATTTCTTGGTGGCTTCTTTGGGTGACAGGCCCTCTTCGCTCATGACCCGTTCGACGTTCTCCACCACGACGATGGCATCGTCCACCAGCAAACCGATGGCCAGCACCATGCCGAACATGGTCAGAGTGTTGATACTGAAGCCGAATGCCGCGAGGATCCCGAAAGTGCCGAGCAGTACCACCGGCACCGTCATCGTGGTGATGATGGTGGCGCGGAAGTTTTGCAGGAACAGGAACATCACCAGGAACACCAGTGCGACCGCTTCGATCAGGGTTTCAACCACACCCTTGATCGACTCGCTCACCACCGGTGTGGTGTCGTAGGGGAACACCACTTCCAGGCCTTGCGGGAAGAACGGCTTGAGATCTTCGACGGTCTGGCGCAGGGCTTTGGCCGTGTCGAGGGCGTTGGCGCCGGTGGCCAGTCTCACTGCCAGACCGGAGGCCGGGGCGCCGTTGAACTGGGCATTGATGCTGTAGCTCTCGCCGCCCAGGGCGACATCCGCCACGTCGCCGACACGCACTTGCGAGCCGTCCGGATTGACCTTGAGCAAGATGGCCTTGAACTGTTCGGCGGTCTGCAGGCGGGTCTTGCCAATAATGGTGGCGTTCAGTTGCTGACCGGGCAGGGCAGGCAGGCCGCCGAGTTGGCCGGACGCGATCTGGACGTTCTGCGCGGAAATGGCGGTCGTTACATCCACCGGGGTCAGGTTGTAGTTATTCAGCTTGGCCGGGTCGAGCCAGATTCGCATTGCGTACTGGGCACCGAAGACCTGGAAGTCACCGACACCAGCGGTCCGCGAGATCGGGTCCTGCATGTTGGACACGATGTAGTTGGACAGGTCTTCCCGGGTCATGCTGCCGTCGCGCGACACCACGCCGATCACCATCAGGAAGTTTCTCACTGACTTGGTCACGCGGATCCCCTGTTGCTGCACTTCTTGCGGCAGCAGCGGGGTGGCCAGGTTCAACTTGTTCTGGACCTGGACCTGCGCGGTATCGGAGTTGGTGCCTTGTTCGAAGGTCGCCGTAATGGTCATGCTGCCGTCGGAGTTACTTTCCGAGGAGACGTAACGCAGGTTGTCGATACCGTTGAGCTGTTGCTCGATCACCTGCACCACGGTGTCCTGCACGGTTTGCGCGGAGGCGCCCGGGTAGGTCACTTGGATCGCAATGGCTGGCGGCGCGATGCTCGGGTACTGGTTGATCGGCAACTTGAGGATCGATAGAGCCCCGACCAGCATGATCACCAGGGCAATCACCCAGGCGAAAATCGGACGGTCGATAAAAAATTTCGACATGGTTTACTCCCCTTTGCCGCCGGCTGCTTTATCAGCTGCCTGAGCGGGGGCCGGGTTCTTGGTATCGACGTTAGTGGCTTCGGTGGCTTTGACTTCCACGCCCGGGCGTACGAACTGCAACCCTTCGGTGATCAGGCGATCGCCGGCCTTGAGCCCGTCTTCGATCAGCCATTGGCTGCCGACGGTACGGCTGGCCTTGAGCTGACGCAGTTCCACCTTGTTGTCAGCGCCAACGACCAGGGCGGTCGGCATACCCTTGAGGTCACGGGTCACGCCTTGCTGCGGTGCCAGGATCGCCGCGCTGTTCACCCCCGCCTGCAATTGTGCATGGACGAACATGCCCGGCAGCAGGGTGTGGTCAGGGTTGGGGAACACGGCGCGCAAGGTCACGGAACCGGTGGTTTGGTCGACCGAGACTTCGGAGAACTCCAACGTGCCTTCGTGCGGGTACTGGCTACCGTCTTCCAGGGTCAGCTTGACCATGGCAGCGTTTTCACCGGCCTTTTGCAAACGACCGCTTTCCAGCTCGCGGCGCAGTTGTAGCAGTTCGACCGAACTCTGCGTCACGTCGACATAGATCGGGTCCAATTGCTGGATGGTCGCCAGCGCGTCGGCCTGACCGTTGCTTACCAGTGCTCCCTCGGTCACCGAGGAGCGGCCGATACGGCCGGAGATCGGTGCGTAGACCTTGGTGTAGCGCACATTGATCTGGGCGGTTTGCAAATTGGCTTCCGACTCCAGGCGATTGGCCATGGCGGTGTCGTATTCCTGACGGCTCACCGCCTGTTCATCCACCAGTTGCTTGTAGCGGTCGGCAATCGACTTGGTGGAACGCAGGTTGGCTTCGGCGCTCTTGAGGGTCGCTTCATAGACGGCCGGATCGATCTGGTACAACTGCTGACCGGCCTTGACGTCAGCGCCTTCCTTGAACAGGCGCTTGAGAATGATGCCGTTGACCTGTGGCCGTACTTCCGCGACGCGGAATGCGCTGGTGCGCCCCGGAAGCTCCGACGTCAGGGTGAAGGGCTGGGTCTTGAGGGTTACGACGCCGACCTGAGGAGGCGGAGGAGCAGGGGCAGCCTCTTCCTTTTTGCATCCGCTGAGCAGCGATGCCAGGGCGATGGCAGTAACCAGGGCAGTAACAGCTGGCTTGAATTGCATGGAAATCCTCGGGTTCAGGCGCGCAACGGGCGCACTCGAAAAGTGGAAAGGTAAAAAAGCAGCAGTAATTGAATTAATAGGATGCTAAGAAATATACTTACGTACACGGCTGTTTGTAAACAGCCGAATTGCGTAATATCGGGATTTACAAAAGCCTGACAAAGGCCTGAGTAGATCGGGGACGCGTTCCAAAGAAACGTCGCCCCATACTTTGTTCAGCTGATTCTTACGCATTGCTGACGCATCCTGATTGAGGTGTTTACTGCCATGGTCCGTCGTACCAAAGAGGAAGCCCAAGAGACTCGCAGCCAGATACTCGAAGCGGCCGAAAAGGCTTTTTTCGAGCGAGGCGTGGCGCGTACGACCTTGGCCGATATCGCGACACTGGCCGGAGTGACGCGCGGCGCCATCTATTGGCATTTCAGCAACAAGGCGGACCTGCTCCAGGCCATGCTCGATACCCTGCACGAGCCGCTCGATGAGTTGGCCCGTGCCAGTGAGAATGAAGAGGAACTTGACCCGCTGGGCTGTATTCGCAAGCTGCTGGTGCGCTTGTTCCAGCAGGTGGCCTTGGACCCGAAAACCCGGCGTATTAATGAGATCCTGTTCCATAAGTGTGAATTCACCGATGAAATGTGCGATTTGCGCCAGCAGCGACGCGAGGTCAGCCTCGACTGCAATGTGCGCATTGCCCTGTCGTTGCGAAATGCGATGAAACGCGGCCAGTTGCCGGATGATCTGAATCCCGAAAGGGCGGCAGTTGCCATTCATGCCTACATCGACGGCATCTTGTACCAGTGGCTACTGGCTCCTGACAGCTTCGCCCTGGCGGCTGAGGCCGAGCGATGGGTAGAGATCGGGCTGGACATGCTGCACTTGAGCCCCAGCCTGCGCAAATGAAACAAAATGCGTAATTGCGCCGGTTTGTGTCAATAGCCGAACCCGGTCGTACGCCGTCATGGTTGCCATGGGCGGGATACTTTATAAGGCCATACAGGAGCGCTGATAGAGGGTCAGGGCTAAATTTTGTACTGAAATTGTTGCGCTGACGTGCCGCCAAGCTTCCGGTTGATCCATCGCTACGCCTGAAGTGAATTGATCAGCCCAGCGTGACCTCCATGCTGAAGCTGTAGGGTTCTGTCTGTAATGCGCGTGTGATTCGCGCAGTGCAAGCGATTGGGGTAGCACCTATAGACGTAACTTTGCACGTTCGCACCGGTGTTATCGTTGGGGTAAAGACACCGAACGTAGTGTTCACACGCAAACCAAATTCAACGCGTGCTCCCCGTGTCTGGTCGCCGAATACAATAAAGTGGCGATATAGGGTCTTGCTGGGCGAACCCAGGTTGCGGATATAAGGGAAGTCCTGTGCGAACGCGATGACATCTTTATCGGATAGTTGCAGGGACGCCAGGATTTCGGCGTTTAGATTAAGGCTATGTTCACTGACAGCGAGACCCCGCTCGGAATTGTTTATGACCTTCAGAATGAATCGGGTCTTGTTCCGTTGGCTCGGTGCGGCCTCCAGGGCTTGGATATGCTTGTCGTAATATTCATGGAGTCTTTCCAGTTCTGTCGAATCGGTCGGTTGGCTTTGTTCGGTTGTTTGTGGGGTATTACTCATATTGTTCTCTCTGTATCGGTTATTGAAAGTTGTTGGTCGACTGTTTGTTTGGGGCAACGAGAACAATATGAGGGGTGACGGTTTGTTTTAAAACCCATTGATGTTGACTAAATATTTAAGTCATAAAAAAGCCCCGGCTATTTAAAGTCGGGGCTTTTTATTAGTGCAGGTTATTTACATCACCGGATAATCGATATAACCCACCGGCCCTTTCCCATAGAACGTTTCCGGATGCGCTTCGTTCAACGGTGCATCGGCTTTCAAACGTGCCGGCAGGTCCGGGTTGGCAATGAACGGCACTCCGAAGGCAACGGCATCGGCCTTGCCCTCGGCCAGCCAGGCATTGGCGCTGTCCTTGGTGAAGCGTTCATTGGCGATGTATGGGCCGCCGAAAGCCTGCTTGAGTTGCGGACCGATGCTGTCATCGCCTTCCTTCTCACGGGAGCAGATGAAGGCGATGCCGCGCTTGCCCAGCTCGCGAGCTACGTATCTGAAGGTTTCCAGGCGGTTCTCGTCCCCCATGTCATGGGAGTCGGAGCGTGGTGCCAAGTGCACGCCAACCCGGCCGGCGCCCCAGACTTCAATGGTCGCGTCGGTCACTTCCAACAGCAGGCGGGCTCGGTTTTCCAAGGCGCCGCCGTAGCTGTCGGTACGCTGGTTGGTGCTGCTTTGCAGGAACTGGTCGAGCAGGTAGCCGTTGGCGCCATGGATTTCCACACCGTCGAAACCGGCGGCCTTGGCATTCTCGGCACCGACGCGGTACGCATCGACGATGTCGGCGATTTCAGCGGTTTCCAGTGCGCGTGGGGTCGGGAAGTCGGCCAGCGGACGCACCAGGCTCACGTGGCCTTTGGGCTGAATCGCGCTGGGCGCCACCGGGGTTTCGCCGTTCAGGTACGACGGGTGGGAGATCCGGCCCACGTGCCACAGTTGCAGGAAGATCTTGCCGCCAGCGCCGTGGATCGCCTTGGTGACGTTGGACCAGCCGCGCACTTGGTCGTTGGACCAGATGCCCGGGGTGTCCGGATAGCCCACACCCATCGGCGTGACCGAGGTGGCTTCGCTGAGGATCAGGCCGGCGGAGGCGCGTTGCACGTAGTACTCGGCCATCAAGGCATTGGGTACGCGGCCTGCGTCAGCGCGGCAGCGCGTGAGCGGAGCCATGATGATGCGGTTCTTCAGCTCGATATCGCCGAGTTTGATGGGGTCGAAAATTGTCGCCATGAAATACAACCTCGCAAGTGAAGGATTAAAAGTCAGTGAGTGGCAGGTGCCAGGTCGGCATGAGCGCCCTGGCGGAAAGTGATGAGGGTGACCAGCAGCGCCAGCACGGCCAGCGCGCCCGCCGCCAGGGGCACTGCCGTCAGGCCCAGGCCATGGTCGATGACGCTGCCGCCGACCCAGGCGCCCAAGGCGTTGCCAATGTTGAAGGCGCCGATGTTCAGGGTGGAAACCAGGTTGGGCGCGTCTTTGCCGAAGGTCACCACATTGACCTGCAGTGCCGGCACCGCGGCGAAGCAGGCAGTGGCCCAGAGGAACAGTGTGATCTCGGTCGGGATCAGCGCCACGCTGGTCCAGCTCAATACGGTGGACACCACCGCCATGGTCAGGAAGACGCCCATCAGCGTATTCGCCAGGCTTTTGTCCGCCAGCTTGCCGCCGATGATGTTGCCCAGGGTCAGGCCCAGGCCGATCAGCACCAGGGTCCAGGTCACGCCACGGGGCGATACGCCGGTTACTTCACCCAGCAGCGGGGCGACGTAGGTGAACAGGGTGAATACCGAGGCGGAGAACAGCGCGGTCATGCTCAGGGACAGCCACAGGCCGGCGCCTTTGAGTGATACCAGTTCCGAACGCATGTCGAGTTTTTCTTCATCGCGCTTGGCCGGCAGGAAACGGATCAGGCCGATCAGCGCAACTACGCCAATGACAGTCACCGCCCAGAAGGTCGAACGCCAACCGGCTTGCTGGCCCAATGCGGTACCCAGCGGTACGCCGAGCACGTTGGCCAGGGTCAGGCCGGTGAACATCAGGGCCACGGCCGAGGCACGCTTGTTCGGCGCTACGAGGCCGGCGGCAACCACCGAACCGATGCCGAAGAACGCACCGTGGCACAGGGCGGTGACGACGCGCGCAAACATCAGCACGTTGTAGTCGCTTGCGACGGCGCAGAGCAGGTTGCCAATGATGAAGATCCCCATTAGCGCCACCAGCGCGGCCTTGCGCGGCAGTCGCGCGGTGGCCAGGGCCATGAACGGCGCACCGATGGCCACGCCCAGGGCGTAGCCGGTCACCAGCCAGCCGGCACCGGGAATCGACACGCCCAGGTCCGCCGCCACGTCGGGCAACAGGCCCATGATGACGAACTCGGTGGTGCCGATGGCGAATGCGCTCAGGGCCAGGATCAGGAGTGAGAGGGGCATGATGGATCCTTGTCAGGTCAGAGCTCTTGGCTCATTTGCTTGAGGAACTGTTGGATCAGGTCCTCGTTGCGTTTGAAGAAGTGCCATTGACCGACCTTCTGGCTGGTGATCAGCCCCGCCCGTTGCAACACCGCCAAGTGCGCAGACACCGTGGATTGCGACAGGCCGCAACGCTGGTCGATCTGTCCGGCGCAAATGCCGAATTCGTGGTTGTGCAACTGTTCGGGGAACTGGACCTTGGGGTCTTTGAGCCAGTTGAGGATGTCTCGCCGTACTGGGTGCGCCAGGGCTTTTATTATTTCGTCGAGGTCGAGGGTCATGGTGGCAAGCTCGGAGTGAGTAAAACGCTATATCGCGATGGAACGAACCTTAAATCGTTATTTTACGATATACAAATATGGATTTGATCTGAGCATCGAGAAGATCGCTATATCGGGTTATAACGATATTGGCGGGGTGGTGCTAAGCTGCGGACCATGAACTATCTCGCGCACCTACACCTCGGCGGCCCTGGCCGGGAACAACTGCTCGGCAGTCTTTATGGCGATTTCGTCAAAGGGCCGCTTCAAGGGCAATTCGACCCGCGGATCGAGGCGGCGATTGCTTTGCATCGACGCATCGACATGTACACCGACCGCCACCCGTTGGTGGATATCGCCCTGTCACGTTTTTCCACGGTTCGGCGGCGTTATGCCGGGATCGTGCTGGATGTGTTTTTCGACCATTGCCTAGCGCGGGATTGGACGTTGTACGGCGAGGGTCCGCTGATGGAATTCACCTCCCAGGTCTATCAAGTCCTCGCCGCCGAACCGCAACTGCCGGGACGCTTGGCGCATATAGCACCGTACATGGCGGCGGATGACTGGCTGGGGTCTTATCGAGAGTTCGAAGTGATCGGGCAAGTATTGCGTGGCATCTCGCGGCGCCTGTCCCGGCCAGAGGAACTGGCCGGGGCGAAGGAAGAGCTGGTCAGGCTCTATGAACCGTTGAGCGAAGACTTTCGGTTGTTCTATCCGCAGTTGCAGGATTTTGCGCTGAACCAGGTCACACCAAATAACTAAATGTGGGAGCGGCGGTTCGGCGCTCGACTTGCTCGCGAAGGCGCTGGGTCAGTCAACATCTGTGTTGAATGTACTGCCGTCTTCGCGAGCAAGCCCACAACGGGGCTTCACAGAAATCCGAATCAGGCCGCAATCGCAGCAGGTCGCATCGGCGCTTGCTGTTTCTCTGGCATCTCGCCGAATAACGCCCTGTGCACCGCCTGCTGCGCCTGAAACGCCAGCGCCGCACGCTCCTGGCCATGGCAGGCAATCGGCTCCAGCAGATGGATTTCGACGTCGCCGCGATCGTTGGCGAACAGCCGCATCAGGTGCGACAGCAAATCATCATCGCCAATGAACGGTGCCAGTGAATCCGGTTCACCGTTGCGCAGGTAACGGATCGCCACCGGCTGCAACGCGACATCGGCATCGATGGCCGCCGACAACAAGCGACCATGGAAGGTGCGCAGGGTGCGACCATCGGTGGTGGTGCCTTCCGGGAACATCAGCAACGGATGGGCCTGTTCCAGATGGCGACTCATTTGCTTGCGGATCAATTGGCTGTCACCCGAACCGCGCCGGATAAACAGGCTGCCGGCCTTGGCGGCCAGCCATCCGGCGACCGGCCAGGTGCGCACTTCGGCCTTGGACAGGAACGACAGCGGCGTGAGCATCCCCAGCAACGGGATGTCGGTCCAGGACACATGGTTGCTGACCCACAGCATCGGCCGTTGCGGCAGTTGACCGTGGACGGTGACTGAAAAGGGCAGGGCACGGCTCAGCCGTGCCATGAAGAACCGCGACCAGCGCTGGCGACGGACCATCGAGTTGGCGATCCCGGCACGTTCAAACAGGCCGAACACGCAGGCCATGCTCAGGCCCAGCGTCACCACCAGCAATACTCGCGCGATTCGCGCGTACACCCGCAGCCGGCTCATCAGACCGCTGCCTTGAAGTGGCGGGCGTAGCGCGGGCAGAGTTCGTCGCGCTTGAGCAGGATGAACACGTCGGCCACCTGGAAATCCTCGTCCCAGCACGGCTCACCGCAAATCTTCGCGCCCAGGCGCATGTAGGCCTTGAGCAGTGGCGGCATCTCGGCGATGACGTTGGACGGCACGTCCAGGGTCGGCAAGGGTTTTTTTGGTACCGCTTGCAGGTGTTCGGTGCACAGGTAGCGTTCGCGCAGACGCTGCATGATCGCCTGGGCCTGGATACCGCCGTCCTGCATCGCAATGCTCGCGCAGCCCATCAGGTAGCTGTAGCTACCTTCGTTCAGGACTTCGGCCAGTTCGCCCCAGAGCACCGCGATGGTGCCACCGTTACGATAGGCCGGGTCGACGCAGGTACGGCCGATTTCCAGGATCGGGCCCTTGAGATGGACCAGGCCGTGGAGGCTGAATTCTTCTTCGCTGTAGAACCGGCCCAGGCTGCTGGCGGCCTGGTGGTCGAGCAGGCGAGTGGTCGCCACGAGGCGGCCGGTGTTCAGGTCGCGTACCCCGATGTGGGCGCAGTGAACATCATAGTCATCCATGTCCAGACCCATTTCCGCGCCCTTGAGCTTGGCGTTGAATTCGCCGCTGAAGACGTTGAAACGCAGGGCCTGTGCTTCTTGCAAGGCTTGGGCGCCGATCAGGCGTTCGGCTTGCAGGCGGCGTTCATTGCCGGTGTCGCTGATGCGGGCGATCTGGGTCATAGCGAATCTCCGTGCGGGCTGTCCACCGTCTAGGGGTGAGCCAATCGACTTTCTTTATGCGGCCATGTTGTGCAAAGTCAGGCTATGTAGCCCCGGTGTCATCGCCATGAAGCTTTGGTGATGCTTATATGACAGCCTTCAAGGAGCCCTCTCATGCCTTGGCACACCCTGATCGAACGCGGCGAGCGCCTGCCCGCCCATCCGGACCTGGCCGAAGGATATTCAGCGTTGTTGCAACGCTTGGGGCCGGTAACGCCGTTCGAGCTGGCCGTAACCGGGGCGCGGTTGATGGCGACACCGGGACTGGCGTTCCTGGTGGGGTACCAGGCGGCGCTGCGGGTGCTTTGGCCCAGCGCCCCCCCGAGCCTCGGCGCCTTGTGTGCCACCGAACAGCGCCGCCTGCGCCCGGCGGACATGCAAACCCGCCTCGACGACTTGCGCCTGAGTGGACGCAAGGATTTCGTCACCGCTGGCGACGCCGCCGAGTGGCTGCTGATTGCCGCTCGCTGCGAAGCACCCGGTGAAACGCCACGGCTGAACTTGGCCGTGGCCTATGCGGGTGAGCCCGGCGTAACCCTGGAAAAACTGCCCGCCATTGCCCTGATGCCGGACATCAGCCATGGCCGCGTCCTGCTCGACGGCGCGCTGTGCGAGTTACTGGCAGGCGACGGTTGGGACGCCTACGTCAAACCGTTCCGCACCCTGGAAGACCTTTATGTGCTCAGCGCGATGACCGCCTGGTTGCATGGCGTCGGGCAAGAGTGTGCCTGGCCCCAAGCGTTGCAATTGCGCCTGCTGGCGTTGCTCGCCGGTTGCGCGGAGGTGAGTCGGCATAACCCTTCCAGTGCGGCCGGGCATGTGCTGCTGGGCGGGTTGTTCGCTCAGTTCCAGGGGCTCGACGGCGAACTGAACGATGCGTTGAACGCCGGGCCTGCGGTGTGGCACGAGATGTGGCAGCGGGATAAAGGGGTGATGGAGATTGCGGCGGGGGCGCGGGCCAAGCGCTTGGCCAAGGCATTGGGACTGTCGACACAAGCCTCGAAACTGTCATCAAGTCTGAATAGGCTCTGAAGGTTCAATCCTGCGAGCCCCGAGCATGTCCAAAGGCTGGTTCCTGATCCCGCTGCTGTTGCTCAGCATGAGCGTCCACGCCGAAGACTGGCCCGGCGAGCAATGGTCAAGTGGCCCGACCCCGAGCGGGCCGGCCATCGAAGCCTTGGCGCAATACGCCTTCCCACCCCGGGACGATGCGAGCCGCGAGGGCATCCGCACCGATGCGCTGCTGGTGATCCAGGACGGTCGGCGGGTCTACGAACGCTACGCCGGCCCGACCACTGCCCAGACCCCGCACCTGAGCTGGTCCATCAGCAAAAGCCTGCTGGCGACAGTGTTCGGCGTGGCCTACGGGGAAAAGCGCTTTGCCCTGGATGATCCGGCAGCCAAGTACTACCCGCTACTGAGCCGGCACCCGGGCCTGACCCTGGCCGATCTTTTCCACTGGGCCTCCGGCCTGGACTGGCAGGAAGACTACGAATACGCGCCGCTTAACTCTTCGGTGGTGGCGATGCTTTATACCCGTGGGCGTCATGACATGGCGGCGTTCACTGCGCAGCATGCAAGCGTCAACCCGCCGGGGCAGGCGTTCCGTTATTCCAGCGGTGACAGCAACCTACTGGCGGCGGCCTTGAGAACCATCGTCGGCCCGGCGCGCTACCCCGACTACCCCTGGACGGCCTTGTTCGAACCCCTGGGCATCCACCACGCCACCTGGGAAACCGATGCCAGCGGCACGTTCGTGGGATCGTCCTATGCCTACCTCACCGCGCGAGACCTAGCGCGTGTCGGGTTGTTGATGCAGCGGGACGGTCGCTGGGGCGAACGGCAACTGATCCCCAAGGCGTGGGTCGCGTTCAATCGCCAGCCGTTCGCCCACTTCCAGGCCGGCCAGGATGAAGCCGTGCCCGGTGGGCATTGGTGGCTCAACCGCGCCGCCGATCCGGCGATCCACCCCTGGCCCGATGCGCCAGCGGATACCTTTGCCGCGCTGGGCCATTGGGGCCAGGCGCTGTACATTATCCCCAGCGCCAAACTGGTGATCGTGCGTTATGGCGACGACCGCGACGGCAGCTATCGCCATAACGAACTGCTCAAGCGCGCCATAGCGGCGTTCGCCGGGACGGTGCAGCCATGAAGCGCAGAGTGTTGCTTAGCCTGCTGTCGGGGCTGCTCATCGTCCTGTTCAGTTGGGTCTGGCTGGAGCGGGTGGCATTGCGGACCTTTCCCGACATCATCAGCGCCTACACCGCCAAGGAATATTGCTCGTGTCGCTACGTGATGCAGCAACCGGCCGAGTATTGCCGTGGTTATGTGCAGCAGTCAGTGCCCACCAGTGATTTTCTCGAGACCGCTGAAGCGAAACGCATCACCGTCAGCGGGTTGGGGCGTAGCAACAGCGCGCGGTGGATGGGGGCGCGGCAGGGGTGTCGGTTGGAGCCCTGAACCAACCTTTGGCAACATGGCCTTGCTCCCACAGATAAACCCCTTCACCCCAGGTTCTCTGTATTGCTGGGCAGTTGTTGCAACAGACAGTTTGCAAGCGCCCTCGGCCCGGTTAAGGTTCGCCACAGGTTTATGTGCCCTGCGAGTGTGTATGTTCAAGCGGTTTTTCCCTCACGCTGCCGCCAGCTTGCTGCTGGCCTGCGCCGCGCTACCAGCCCAGGCCAACTGGTACCTGGACGGCGAGTCGTCGCGGCTGTCGTTTATCAGCAGCAAAAACGGCAACGTTTCCGAGGTCCAGCGGTTCCTGGTGCTGCACGGTCAAGTCCAGCCCGAGGGCTTGGCGCGCCTGGAAGTGGAACTTGAGTCCATCAACGGTGGCATTCCCCTGCGCGATGAGCGCATGCGGGCCGAGCTGTTCGAGATCAAGCAATTTGCCGAAGCCACTGTCACCGCAAAGATCGACCTGGCGCCGATCCAGGACCTGGCCAACGGCGCGCAGTTGGAATTGCGCCTGCCGCTGACGGTGAACCTGCACGGCAAGCAGCATGATTACCCCGTCGAGTTGCTGGCCACGCGCCTGGACGAGCGCCGTTTCCAAGTGGTGACCCTGGAGCCGGTGGTGCTCAACGCTGCGGATTTCGATCTGGTGCCGGGGCTGGAAAAGCTGCGAAACCTGGCCGGGTTGTCGGCCATCGGCCTCTCGGTGCCAGTGAATGCGGTGCTGATTTTCACGGCGCGCTGATATGAGTGGCCCGGTATTTCCCTGGCGTGAAGGCAATCGCTTCGAGCTGTTGATCGATGGCCCGCAGTTCTTCCCGCGCATGCTGGTGGAAATCGCCCGTGCCCAGGAACAGGTCGAGCTGGAACTCTATCTGGTGGAAGCGGGCACTTGCGCCGAGGCGATGGTTCAGGCGCTGGTGCAGGCCGCCGAGCGTGGCGTTCGTGTGCGGTGTCTGTTCGATGACTACGGCAGCCTGGCGTTTACCTTGGCCCTGCGCAAGCGTCTGATCGAGGCTGGGGTGGCGTTGCGTTTCTACAATCGCCTGAGCTGGCGCCGCTGGGTGCGCAACCTTTACCGGGATCACCGCAAGCTGCTGCTGGTGGATCAACGCCTGGCCGTGGTCGGCGGCACCGGGGTGACCGATGAATTCTGGAATCCTCTCGACGACCGCAGTGAGTGGCACGAAGTGATGGTGGAAATTGTCGGCCCGCTGGTGCTCGACTGGCAGTTGCTGTTTGACCGCCAGTGGCTCGCCAACCGCCATCGGCGAGCCTGGAAACCGGCGTCCAACTTCGGCTTGCCGCGCCTGCCGCGCGTACCGCCGGTGGGCGAGGGCATGGGCCGGGTGGCGTATGCCGACGCCCGCCAGCATCACGATATCCTGCAGTCGCTGTCCCGGGCATTGAACAGCGGCCAGAAACGCATCTGGATGGCGACGCCGTATTTCCTGCCGACCTGGAACGTACGCCGTTCCTTGCGCAAGGCTGCCGCCCGCGGCATTGATGTGCGCCTGCTGCTAACCGGCCCGCGCACCGATCACCCGTCCGTGCGCTACGCCGGGCACCGTTACTACCCGCGACTGCTCAAGGCCGGCGTGCAGATTTTCGAATACCAGCCGTGTTTCCTGCACCTGAAGATGGTGCTGGTGGACGACTGGGTCAGCATCGGCTCCTGCAACTTCGATCACTGGAATCTGCGTTTCAACCTGGAGGCCAACCTCGAAGCCTTGGACTCCAGGCTCAGCCGTGCAGTGGCGGCCAGCTTTGAGCGGGACTTCACCCAGAGCCTGCAAGTCAGCCTCGACGCCTGGCAGCGCCGACCGTTGTGGAAGCGCTTCAAGCAGCGGGCGTGGGGGTTGGTGGATCGGTTGGTGGTGAATCTGCTGGGTCGGCGGGGCTAACCGCAATCTTTGAAATCACTGGAACCCAATGTGGGAGCGGGCTTGCTCGCGAGGGCGGTGTGTCAGCAGACTCACTTGCTGACTGATACACCGTCTTCGCGAGCAAGCCCGCTCCCACAGGGTCATGCAGTGTTGTTGGGTTAGAGCAACTCAAAACTTTGCTGCTTCACTTCCTGGGAGTCCAGGCCGATCTGCACGTTGAACTTGCCCGGTTCCGCCGCGTACTTGAGTTGGGCATTGAAGAACTTCAGGTCGTCCTCGGTGATGCTGAAGTGGATGACTTTCTTCTCGCCGGCCTTGAGCATCACCTTGCGGAAGTTCTTCAGTTCCTTCACCGGACGGATGATCGAACCGGTCACGTCCTGGATGTACAACTGCACCACGGTTTCGCCGTCACGCTTGCCGGTGTTTTCCAGTGTCACACTGGCATCGAGCTTGCCGGTCTTGTTCAGCGTGGTCGACGACAGGGCCATGTCCGACAGGCTGAACTCGGTGTAACTCAAGCCATAGCCGAACGGATAGAGCGGGCCGGTGGTGTCATCGAAGTACTGCGAGGTGTAGTTGCCCGGCTTGCCTGGCGTGAATGGCCGGCCGATGCTCAGGTGGTTGTAGTAGGTCGGAATCTGTCCCACCGAGCGTGGGAAGGTGATTGGCAGTTTGCCCGACGGGTTGTAGTCGCCGAACAGCACATCAGCGATGGCGTTGCCGCCTTCGGTGCCGCTGAACCAGGTTTCCAGGATCGCATCGGCCTGCTGCTTCTCGTCCTGTAACGACAGCGGACGGCCATTCATCAGCACCAGCACCAGCGGTTTCCCGGTGGCCTTCAGGGCCTTGATCAGTTCGCGTTGGCTGGTCGGGATGTTCAGCTTGGTACGGCTCGACGATTCATGGGACATGCCACGGGATTCGCCTACAGCGGCCACCACCACATCGGCATCCTTGGCGGCTTTCACTGCTTCGTCGATCAGCACCTGGGCCGGGCGCGGGTCGTCTACCACTTCCGGGGCATCGAAGTTGAGGAAGTTCAGGTAGTCGAGCACCTTCTTGTCGCCGGTGATGTTGGCGCCACGGGCGTAGATCAGCTTCGAGTCAGCGCCCAGGGCACGGGTCATGCCGTCGAACAGGGTGACCGATTGTGCAGGACGCCCGGCCGCGGCCCAACTGCCCATCATGTCGATCGGTGCCTTGGCCAGCGGGCCGACCAGGGCGATTTTCGCCGTCTTCTTCAGGGGCAGGGTCTGGTTGCGGTTTTCCAGCAGGACCAGGCTGCGGCGCGCCACGTCACGGGCGTCGGAGCGGTGCATGCGGCTTTCGGCGTAGGTGTCGGCCGGGTCGTCCTCGGCCTTGCCGATGCGCAGGTACGGGTCCTTGAACAGGCCCATGTCATATTTCGCTGCGAGCACTTCGCGCACTGCGTTGTCGATGTCGCTCTGCTCGATTTCGCCGGCCTTGAGCAACCCTGGCAGTTCCTTGCCATAGAGCGAGTCGTTCATGCTCATGTCGATACCGGCCTTGATCGCCAGTTTCGCCGCTTCGCGACCGTCCTTGGCGACGCCGTGCTTGATCAGTTCGAAAATGGCGCCGTGGTCACTGACCGCCAGGCCCTTGAAGCCCCATTCCTTGCGCAGCAGGTCGTTCATCAGCCAGGTGTTGGCGGTCGCCGGCACGCCGTTGATGGAGTTCAGCGCGACCATCACCCCACCGGCACCTGCGTCGATGGCGGCGCGGTAGGGTGGCAGGTAGTCCTGGTACATTTTCAACGGACTCATGTCCACGGTGTTGTAGTCCCGGCCGCCTTCCACCGCGCCGTACAGGGCGAAGTGCTTGACGCTGGCCATAATGCTGTCGGCCGCGTTGGCGCCGTTGCCCTGGAACGCCTTGACCATCACCCCGGCGATGCGCGACACCAGGTAGGTGTCCTCGCCGAAACCTTCGGAGGTGCGGCCCCAGCGAGGGTCGCGGGAAATGTCGACCATCGGCGCAAAGGTGATGTCCAGGCTGTCGGCGGCCGCTTCCTTGGCCGCGATGCGGCCGGAGTGGTAGATCGCGTCCATGTCCCAGCTCGAGGCCAGGGCCAGGGGGATCGGGAAAATCGTGCGGTGGCCGTGGATCACGTCATAGGCGAAGAACATCGGGATCTTCAACCGGCTGCGCATGGCCGCGTCCTGCATCGGACGGTTTTCATCGCGGGTGATGGAGTTGAACGTGCCACCGATGTTGCCGGCGGCGATTTCCTGGCGAATCATCTCCCGGGGCATTTCCGGGCCGATGCTGATCAGGCGCAATTGGCCGATCTTCTCGTCGAGGGTCATCTGCTTCATCAGGTTGCTGATGAAGGCGTCCTTGTTCTCTATGGGGGCTGGCAGGTTGTCGGCTAATACGGATTGACTGGCCAGACTGACAAACAGGCCCAGCAAACACAGCTTCTTCATGAATAATTTTCTCGCAAGCCTAAAGGGCGGTAATCAGGACACGCCGGTCAGCCAAAATGTGAGGAGCGGCTATTGTTGTTCAGTTAAATGCAGCACACTTTCGAACCCATTGGGCTGAACTTAGTTTCGCACTGCGCATTTTTTAGCCCATCGACCCGTTTCAATCCAGTGCGGCGGCAGATTATGCCCCAGGCGCCGGTGAGATAGGTGGCCGGTTTTTTCCAATGTCATGCCAGGGAGCGCTTCCTCCAATGAATCCACGACTGAACCACCTTCGCAGCTTGCCGATGCTGGCCCTGATGCTGCTCACCACGGTGCTGGCCGGTTGCGGCATCAATAACATCCCGACCCTGGACGAACAGGCCAAGGCCGCCTGGGGCCAGGTGCAGAACCAGTACCAGCGCCGCGCCGACCTGATTCCCAACCTGGTGGAAACCGTCAAGGGCTACGCCCAGCACGAGCAGGAAACCCTGACCGCAGTGATTGAAGCACGGGCCAAGGCGACGTCGATCCAGGTCGACGCCAACACGTTGAACAACCCGGAACAACTCAAGCAGTTCCAGCAGGCCCAGGACCAGTTGAGCGGCGCGTTGAGCCGGCTGATGGTGGTGGTCGAGCGTTATCCGGACCTCAAGGCCAACCAGAATTTCCTGGCGTTGCAATCGCAGCTCGAAGGCACCGAGAACCGCATCGCCGTGGCCCGCCGCGACTTCATCCTGGCCGTGCAGAAGTACAACACCGAAATCCGCACGTTCCCGGGGCGCCTGTGGCACAGCGTGATGTACAGCGACCTGCCGATCCGCGAAACCTTCGAGGCCACCAGCGTCAATGCCGAAAAACCCCCTGAAGTGAAGTTCTAAAAAATTGTGGGAGCGAGCTTGCTCCCACGCAGGAGTTGCGATGCGCGTGTTGAAATTTGGCCTGGTGCTGTTGCTCTGGATGTTTGCCATCACGGCCCAGGCCGAGCTGAAATTTCCGGCATTGACCGGGCGGGTGGTGGACGCCGCGCAGATGCTCGAACCGTCGGTGCGCGCGCAACTGCAAGCGCAGCTCAAGGCCCACGAACAGGCCACCGGCGAACAGGTGGTGGTGGTCACGCTGGCGGACCTGCAGGGCAGCAGCATCGAAGACTTCGGTTATCAACTGGGGCGCCATTGGGGCATCGGGCAGAAGGATAAAAACAACGGCGCGCTGCTGATCGTCGCCCGGGATGACCGTAAGCTGCGCATCGAGGTGGGCTACGGCCTGGAGGATCGCCTGACCGATGCGCAGAGTTCGGTGATCATCAACCAGGTGATCACCCCGGCCTTCAAGAGCGGCAACTTCAACAAAGGCATCAGCGACGGTGTCGCGGCGATGCTGGTGGTGCTGGGCGGCAGCCCGTTGGACGAGCCGGCGCCGGTATACCGTGCGGATGGGCAGCAGGGGCAGGGCGATTTTGTCGAGCGCCATCCAGGGCTGTTCGTTTTCCTGGTGATCCTGTTTATTTTGACGATATTGGTCTGCCAGATGCTCGGTATCCTGCCGGCGGGTCGTGGCGGCTCTGGCGGTTCCGGTGGGGGAGGTTTCAGCGGCGCAGGTGGCGGGGGCTTCAGCGGTGGCGGTGGCAGTTTCGGGGGCGGCGGTTCGTCGGGCGGCTGGTGACAATAATAATGAGCGGGCACTTTTAACATGGCATTACTGACGGAACACGAACAACGCAAGGTCGCCGAGGCCATCGCCCGGGTCGAGCGGCATACCGACGCTGAACTGGTCACGGTGCTGGCCGCCCGCGCCGACGACTACGCCTATATCCCACTGTTATGGGCCAGCCTGCTGGCCCTGGTGGTACCCGGTGTGGTCCATTACCTCAGCGGCTGGCTGGCGATGCACAGCCTGTTGTTGGTGCAGTGGGTCAGTTTCATTGTGCTGTGCCTGGTGTTTCGCATCCCCAGGATCACCACGCACCTGATCCCCCGTTCCGTGCGTCACTGGCGGGCCTCCAACCTGGCGCGCCGGCAATTCCTCGAACAGAACCTGCACCACACCGTGGGTAGCACGGGGATGCTGATCTTTGTCTGCGAGGCGGAGCGGTACGTGGAAATCCTGGTCGATGAAGGCATTTCCAAGCGCCTGGACAACAAATGCTGGGATGCCATCGTCGCAGTGTTCACCCAGCAGGTTCGCCAAGGGCACACCCTGCAGGGTTTCGTGACCTGCATCGAAGCTTGCGGCGAATTGCTCAAGGAGCACGTGCCGGTGACCCAGGAGCGCAATGAATTGCCGAATCGGTTGGTGGTGCTGGGCTGAAGTTTCTGCCAGCACAAACCTGTGGGCGCAAAGCTTGCTCGCGATGAACGATCACTCGGTTTGGCCTGCCAAAGCGCGGCGTATTCATCGCGGGCAAGCCTTGCTCCCACAGAGGTTACTGCTCGTCACACGAACTTTTCCGTGCCCTCGCTGCCCATCCCCCCTAAAATACCGCCATTCCCGATTCGCCCCGCCCGAGGCCGTTTTTTCATGTCCGCCATCGCAACGCCCGTCCGTCCCGCGCCGGATCATCACGCCCAGTTCATCGAGCTGCTGCGCACCAGCCTTGAGCAGAACGGCTTCATCAAGCTGGTGCTGGCCAAGTACGTGGGTGAAGAGGCGGACCTCCAGCGGCTGATCATCAAGCAGCTGACGGTCAAGGACCAGCCGTGCCTGTCCTTCGTCTACCGCTACAAGACCCGCGACATCACCAAGAATTTCCCGCTGGCCGAAGGTGTGGAAACCATTGCTGCACTGTTGCCGGCATCGTTCAAAAACGCGCATTTGCTGGCGGTCACCGACGAGGCGCAGTTGGAGTACAGCAAGAAGGGTAAGAGCTCGCTGTTCAAGAGCAAGCCCCAGCAACTGCGGGAAGTGCCATCTGCCGAGCACAACCGTGAGAAAAATCGCTTCCTCGACCTGAGCCGGCCATTTTTGGCCGACCTGGGCGTGACCAACCACAAGCACGAGCTGATTCCGGCGATGTCGCGCAAGTGGAAGCAGATCAACAAGTTCATCGAGGTCTTCAGCCATGCGCTGACGTCTTCGCCGCTGGCCCTGGACAAACCGGTGCGGGTCTCGGATTTCGGTTCGGGCAAAGGTTACCTGACGTTTGCCATCCACGATTACCTGCGCAACACCTTGCAGGCCGAAGGCGTGGTGACCGGTGTCGAGCTGCGCGAAGACATGGTCAAGCTGTGCAACGAAGCCGCCGCGCGGCTGGAACACCCGGGCTTGAGTTTCCAGCACGGTGACGTGCGCAGCGTGGCGCCGAGCGCGGTGGATGTGATGATCGCCTTGCACGCCTGCGACATCGCCACCGACTACGCGATCCACATGGGCATTCGCTCGGGCGCTTCGATCATCATGTGCTCGCCGTGCTGCCACAAGCAGATCCGCTTGCAGATCCAGAGCCCGGCCTTGCTCAAGCCGATGTTGCAATACGGCCTGCACCTTGGCCAGCAGGCGGAAATGGTCACCGACAGCCTGCGGGCGTTGTTCCTGGAAGCATGCGGCTACGAGACCAAGGTCTTCGAGTTCATCTCCCTGGACCACACCAACAAGAACAAGATGATCCTGGCCGTCAAACGCGCCGAGCCTGCGGACCCCACCGAGCTGCTGGCCAAGATTCAGGAACTCAAGGCCTTCTACCACGTTACCGAGCACTGCCTCGAAACGCTGCTGCGGGCCGATGGTTACCTTGCCTGAGGCTGGTGCTCCCACAGGACCCGTTCCCGCAAGGGCAGAGGTGCATCCCGTCAGGTAATGAGCGGTTATCCCCCGCCTGCCAACACTCCGGGCTACCTTTAATGCGTTAACCACTCACGCATCCCAAAGGAGCTCTTCCCATGGCCGCCAAGAAAATCCTCATGCTGGTCGGCGATTACGTCGAAGATTATGAAGTCATGGTGCCGTTCCAGGCCCTGCAGATGATCGGCCACACCGTGCACGCCGTGTGCCCGGACAAAACCGCGGGGCAGACGGTGCGCACGGCGATCCACGATTTTGAAGGCGACCAGACCTACAGTGAAAAACCGGGGCACTTGTTTGCCCTTAACCATGACTTCGCCAACGTCCAGGCCGCCGACTACGACGCGCTACTGCTGCCGGGAGGGCGAGCGCCGGAATACCTGCGCCTGAATGAAACCGTCCTGCAACTGGTGCGTGATTTCGACCTGGCGGGCAAGCCGATTGCCGCGGTGTGCCACGGTGCGCAGTTGCTGGCGGCGGCGGGGATCCTCGAAGGACGTGAATGCAGCGCCTACCCGGCGTGTGCCCCAGAAGTACGGCTGGCGGGCGGGACCTATATCGACATCCCCGTGACCGAAGGCCATGTCCAGGGCAATCTCGCAACGGCACCGGCGTGGCCCGCGCATCCAAACTGGCTGGCGGGGTTCCTGACGCTGCTGGGCACGGCCATCACGTTGTAATGGCGCGGCACAGCGGACTGGCAGGGTAAGTGCGCTGGGTCTTTGCTCTCGGGGCTTGTCTTCTATTGCCAGGAGAAAAATCATGTCTGGATGGTACGAAATCAGCAAAAGCAGCAGCGGCCAGTTTCGGTTTGTACTCAAAGCGGCCAACGCCGAGACAATCTTGACCAGTGAGTTGTACACCACCCGCAGCGGTGTCGACGGTGGCATTGCGTCGGTGCAGAAAAACAGTCCGTTGACCGAGCGCTATGAACTTAAGAACACCAAGGATGGCCATCCGTACTTCAACCTCAAGGCGGCCAACCATGAAGTGATTGGCAGCAGTGAGGCTTATTCATCGGACGCGGCCAGGGACAAAGGCATTGCCAGCGTCAAGGCCAACGGACCGACGACGGTCATCAAGGACAAGACGGTGGCTGCGCTCTGACAGGGCAGCAATAAGGGCGCCTAGCCTGTGGAGGGGGATTTATGTGTGGCAGCAAGCTTTGCTCCCACACATACATCCCCCTCCACACGTTTTTACCTGGCCTTTAAACCTCCACCGGCACCGACAATTTCGGATCGCCCAGTGGGTGGCTCTTGGCATCGAAGAAGCGTAATTGCACCTCCAGCCCCTGGAAGACTTTGGCGTAATGCCGCTTCTGATGCTGGATGAACGCCTGGCTACGGGGGTAGATCGAAATCGCTACGGTTTTCGGTGCGGCCAGGCGCAGGGCTTGCACGATGTGGTTGTCCTGCTCGCCCAGGGCATGGCCGAACAGGCACAGGTTGTCGCCCTGCTGCAGCAACTGGTCGTAGCAGAACGATAGGTAATCGCTGCTGCGGATGGTCTTGAGCTTGTCCTGGCTCGGGCCTTCATTGACGAACAACGGTACGTCGTCGAGGGTCTTGATCGTGTTGTTGATGGCGAAACTGCCCAGCAAGGTGCCTTCGGTGGACGTGAGTTTGCGCGCCGTGCCGTCCTGGTTGCGTACCAGGTGCAGGCCGCCGTGCAGATATAGCAGGCGTGGTTTGTCCGTGGTCGCCTGGCTCAGGTCGAAACTGTGGTTTTCACCGAAGAACAGGTCGCTGATGGTCTCGGGCGCCTGCTGGATCGCCCAGTAGTTGAGCAGGTCGTAGTTGGTGGTGAACACCGTGTGGTAGTGGCTCAGCTCCTGGTTGAGCGTCGCCAGGGTCGATGGTTGCACCAGGCGCCATGGTATGTGCACCGCATGCACGGTGTTGATCAGTGCTTCCTTGATCGCGTAGTAGCGATTGCGCGGCGCGGCGGAGCTGACGGCCAGGGCCTTGTTCACTCGACTGGTGGTTTTCAGCGCCGCGAGCACCTGTTCGAAACTGCGCGTCTGCATCGCGTCGAACACGCTCAGCTCCGACGGGCTCAGGGGTTTTTCCTCGACGGTGCGGGCATTTTCGAACAGCGAGTCATAGCCGAAATCATCCCACACTGCGCGGCTGGCTCCATTGCCCACCAGCAGGCCGCTGAAGGCGGTGTCGGCGCGCAAGGCCTCCCAGTCTTCGAGCCGGGTGTCGTATTCCTGGAAATCGGTCATCGCAAGGATCATCTCAAAACGTGGCAAAGGCAGGGCGCGACTTTATCACGACCCAGTCTTGAGCCAGATCAAGATACGTCATGACTACTCGGTCATTCTGTAGGCCCTGCCGATCCGGCCTCAACCAGGAGCGTGACCCCATGAGCAGCACTTTTTTCATTCCCGCCGTGAACATCATGGGGCTGGGCTGCCTCGATGAAGCGATGACCGCTATTCGCAACTACGGCTTTCGCAAAGCCCTGATTGTCACCGATGCGGGGCTGGCCAAGGCCGGCGTCGCCACCAAGGTGGCTGAGTTGTTGGCGATACAAGACGTCGACTCGGTGATTTTCGACGGCGCCAAGCCCAACCCAAGTATCGCCAATGTCGAGCTCGGGCTGGGGTTGCTGAAGGAGAGCCAGTGTGATTTCGTCGTGTCGCTGGGCGGCGGTTCACCCCACGATTGCGCCAAGGGCATCGCCCTGTGCGCCACCAACGGCGGGCAGATTCGCGACTATGAAGGCGTCGACCGTTCGAGCAAGCCGCAGTTGCCGCTGATCGCCATCAACACCACGGCGGGTACCGCCAGCGAAATGACCCGTTTTTGCATCATCACCGACGAGACACGCCACGTGAAAATGGCGATTGTCGATCGCAACGTGACCCCATTGATGTCGGTGAACGACCCGGCGCTGATGGTGGCGATGCCCAAGGGCCTGACGGCCGCCACCGGCATGGATGCACTGACCCACGCGATCGAGGCTTATGTCTCCACTGCCGCCAATCCCATCACCGATGCCTGCGCCCTGAAGGCCATCACCCTGATCAGCAACAACCTGCGCCTGGCCGTGCGTGACGGCAATGACCTGACCGCGCGGGAGAATATGGCCTACGCGCAGTTCCTCGCGGGGATGGCGTTCAACAATGCGTCGCTAGGGTTTGTGCACGCGATGGCGCATCAACTGGGTGGTTTCTATGACCTGCCTCACGGTGTGTGCAACGCGGTGCTGTTACCTCATGTGCAGAGCTTCAACGCGTCGGTGTGCGCCGTTCGCCTGACCGATGTGGCCCATGCCATGGGCGCAGATACGCGCGGCTTCAGTCCGGAAGAGGGGGCCCGGGACGCCATCGCGGCGATCCGCAAACTGGCCCTGGACGTGGACATTCCGACCGGTTTGCGTGACCTGGGCGTACGCCTCAACGACGTCCCGGTGCTGGCTGCCAACGCCTTGAAAGACGCCTGTGGCCTGACCAACCCACGGGCCGCGGACCAACGACAGATCGAAGAGATTTTCCGCAGCGCGTTCTAAGCAACCCGGGGCGGCACGAACCTCACACAGAGCATCGCCGCCGCCCCTAGCAGTGCGCACAACGCCGCCAGTGGCCAAGCCTGTTGACTCAACAACAGGCTGGCCATGGCGCCGATCACCGAGGCCATCAGTTGGTGCAGGAACCCACTCAATGCCATGGCATAAGCGCCGGCCACCGGTGAACCTTCGTTGGCCAGGGACAAGCTGATGGGGTAGTTCAACGACTGGCCGAACACCGCAAAGCAATACGGCAACCAGAAAAGCAGCGCGATGCTGCTCAGGGTGAGACTGCCTGCCAGCATGGTCGTGCTCCCGCCCAACACCAGCGCGATGCCCCAGCCCATCATTCGCCGTTGACCAGTACGCAGTACAAAAGCGTTCACCACCAGCGCCCCAAGCAAGTACGCGGCACTGACCGGCCAGCCCAGCAGGCCGTATTCAATGGGCGACCAGTGGAAGCGCTCCTGCAGGATCAGCGGCGCGGCGGTGTTGAAGGCGACGATCACGCCGTAACCCAGTCCACCGGCCAAGGCCGGCAGCAGGAACGCGCGTTGCCGGAGAATGTGCCCGTAGATGCCACATGCCGATTGCCCGTTGCCGGCTTGCACCAGCACCGGGAACCTGGCCCGGGACACCGCCGCTGCCATGGCCAGGCTGACGGCGCCCAAACCGTAGAAAATCGCCTCCCAGCCAAAAGCGGCCTGGATCAGCGAGCCCAGGTACTGGCCGATACCGAGGGCAATCACAAAGGCGATCGATATCCATGACAGCGCCTTGGCCAACAGGTCGCCGCTGAAACTGTCCCGAATCAATACCCGCGCCATCACTGAGATACCGCTGGCGCCGATGCCCTGAATCAACCTGAGCGTCAGGAACGCCTCCACGGTGGTGCCCAGCGGCAGGGCCAGATTGCCCAAACCGTACAGCCCCAAGGCCGCCAGCAAGACCGGCTTGCGCCCCAGCCGCTGGCTCAGGCTGCCCCACAGCAACATGGGCAACGCCATGCCGATCAGGTACACCGACAAGCCCCAGGAAACCCGGGACGCATCGGCGCCCAGGTCCCGGGCGATATCGGGCAGGGCCGGCAAGTAGATGCTCATGCCCAGTTGTGCCAGGAAAACGGTGGTGCAGGTGACGATCAGGGTTGTACGGTTCTTCATCGAGCGTCCTGTCTCAAGGGCGGATGTCACGCCCGTGGGTCAGCAGCAGTTCGGTGATCTTTTCGCAAAACGAGCGAATCACGTTCGGCTCCATGTCGGCGCGCAGGGTAATGCGAATGGCGGCCTTGCCTTGCGGCACTACGGGGAAAAAAACCGCTGAAGTGAAATATCCCAGTTCGGCCAGTTCGACGGCCAGGCTGTTGGCCAGGGCCGCTTCACCGCAGGGCAGCATGCGGATTGCCATGGGATTGCCACGCTGTTCAGTGCGCACGAGGCTGTCGAAGAAGCGGATATTAGCTTGCAAACTCTCCTGCAGGGCGCTGAATTCTCGACTGCGGTGCAGGCGAATCGACGCCATGCCAGCGCCGATGGCCGCTGCGTTCAGGCTCTGGGACCAATAGCTCGGCCCACCGTAACGCTGCACCAGCGCCTTGTGCCGTTCACTGCCAAGCATGACCAGCCCGCCACTGGCGCCGAATGACTTGGCCAATGAAGCAACGATCAGGGTGCGCTCGTCCACGGCTGGGATGCGCGAACGGACAAGGCCTGCGCCGAACTCCCCGACCGCCGACAGCGCGTGGGAATCGTCCAGATAGAGAAACAGGCCATAGCGCTGCTTGAGATACATCAGGCTGTCCAGGTCCGCCAATCCGCCCATGCTGTAGGCGCTGTCGGCCACGTATGCCACGCAGCGCTGGCGTTTGCACAGGTCTTCGATGAAATCCATGTCGTTGTGCGGACAGGTGATGACTTGGGTTTCATCGGCGCAGGCGGCCTTGCTGTGGTTCATCGAGTAATGGGCGTATTTGTCGAACACCATGACCGGCGAACACTGGTTGGTGAACGCGCCGCTGGCCAGCAGCGGCAGGATTCCGGCGCTTGCCGCACTGCACGACAGGGCACTGAGGCAACTGGCCCCGAACAGCTCCGACAATTGGGTTTCGTACTGGTCCAGGATCGACAGCTTGCAGCGATTCCTTGAGTTGGCGACCCGCAGGGTTCCGGTTTCCCACAGGGCAGTCATGGCGCCGTCCAGCAACGCGGGGTGATAGTCCAGGCCCAGGTAGGACGTGGTACAGAAATGATGAAAGGTGCGACCGTATTGGTCGACCAGCACATTGGGTGTCTTGACCTCGACATTCAGCCCTGAGATTTTTCCGGCTTCAGTGCCCTGCCAGTTCTGGTCTGCGAGGGAAATCACCTTGCGGTAGTGGGTGAAGTGATGGGGCGCTTGAGCAGTCTGGTTCATGGTGCGATTACATTCCTTGGTGGGTGGTGCTGTCCGTGGGGTGTTTCGATAGCGGTGTGTTTCCAGACTTTACAGATTGTTGTGCAGGGCTTTGAATCGGCTGTTTCCGGCGTGCTTGAGTGTCACTGGAGATTTCTGCGTAGGACTTTGCCTAGGACCTTGGACGGGGAATCCATCAGTGGTGTCGGAGCTTCGGAGCACCCTGGATTTGCCCCAAGCCCGCGGGGTTATCACTCTTTTCTGGAAGGTAGCTTGCTGATGCTCTCAGGCCTCAATCATCTGACCCTTGCCGTCACCGACCTGGATCGCAGTGTGGTTTTTTATGGCGAGCTATTGCAGCTGCGTCTCGAAGCCAAGTGGGACAGCGGGGCCTATTTGTCGCTGCCAGGTTTGTGGGTGTGCCTGGCTTTCGACCCGTTGCGCAGGCCCGTGCCGGCGGCGGACTACACCCATTACGCTTTCAGCATCAATGCCGGGGATTTCCCGCTACTGGTGGCGCGGCTGAACGCAGCCCAGGTGTCATCGTGGCGAGACAATCGCAGCGAGGGTGATTCGTTCTACTTTCTCGACCCGGACGGGCACAAACTCGAAGTCCATGTGGGTGACCTGGCGTCTCGGTTGAAGGCCTGTCGGCAGGCACCGTATGCCGGCATGGCGTTTTTTTCGGCGCCGTGATGGGGCTGTATCGAGTCGAGTGACTGGCCTATCAGGCGTTGGGCGGTCATCGTCGTGTGTCGAACAGCCGCAGGGTTTGCAACCGCGTTTACCCCCTGGTTGCTGGCGAAATCAGCTGCATCGGCCTCATGCAAGGCTTCCTGGATTTCCTTGATCTGCCAGGCTTCACGGGCCAGGTATCCGCGTAGCGCATCGACGGCCAGGAATGACTTGCTGCGCCGGTAGCCTTGGCCAATACCGCCGGGTTTCGGCGACTTCATCGGGCAAGCGCAATGACATGACGGATATGATGATCTCGATGTAGTGATTTGTAATACAACATCCTACGTCGTCCTTGAAGTGCCGCCAGTCCCGTTGGTCTCCATTGTATGTGTGAATGTTCGCCCGATAACGAGGCTCATCCTCTACAGTCTGATCGCCTGCGCTATTCTCATCGTATCGTGGGGGCGCGTTAGTCTTGGATGCTATGTCAGCATTACGAACTGACGATCACCCGCTCCGCTCACCGCAGCATTATCCGGATAACCACCAGCCCCATGGAAACTCGAAGTTCCGCGCCGCTGGCCAGCTACATCGACCTTCTGCTGGACGCCGTGTGTGCCGTCGACGGCCAAGGGCGTTTCGTATTTGTCAGCGCTGCCTGCGAACAGATCTTTGGCTACACGCCGCAGGAACTGATCGGCCTGCCGATGATCGATCTGGTGCACCCTGCCGACCGCCAGCGAACCCTCGAGGCGGCGCGGGAGATCATGGACGGCGAGCCCAAGCTCAATTTCGAGAACCGTTACCTGCGCAAGGACGGGCGGGTGGTGCACATCCTGTGGTCGGCGCGCTGGTCGCCGGTGGACCAACTGCGCATTGCCGTGGCCCGGGACATCACCGAACGCAAGCAGGCTGAGTCCCGACAGGCCGCGTTATATGCGATTTCCGAGGCGGCCCATGCCGCGGCGGACCTGCTGGCGCTGTTCGAGCGCATCCACCTGATTATTGGCGAGTGGCTGCCGGCGCTGAATTTTTCGGTGGCGTTGTGTGACGAACAATGTTCGCAACTTAACTTCCCCTATCACGTCAACGACCGGGAAGGGCAGCCCGAATTACCGGGCACGGTCACCGCGCGTTTGTGCGCCGAGGTGATTCGCAGTGGCCAGTCAATCCTCCTGACGCCCGGTTGCAGCCAGTTGCCGCCGGAGTTCGACGACCTTGTGGCGCAGCCAGACGCGCCGTGCTGGCTGGGTGTGCCGCTGAACTCGCAGAGTGGCACGATTGGCGCGCTGATCGTCAAGAGCGCGCCAGACACCGAGCGCTATACCGAGCAGGACAAGGAACTGCTGCAATACGTCTGCGCACAGATCACCATTGCCATCGAGCGCAAGCAGTTGCATGCCCGGTTGCAGCACATGGCTCAGTACGATCAGTTGACCCAGGTACCCAACCGTGAATTGCTCCGTGAGCGGTTCAAGTGCGCACTGGCGGCCGCTCGCGCTGCGTCCGGGCGCATGGCCTTGTTGTACATCGACCTTGACCGCTTCAAGCAGGTCAACGACACCTATGGCCACGGGGTTGGCGACATGCTGTTACAAGCGGTGGCCAAGCGTCTCAAGGGATGTATCCGCGACACCGACACCGTGGCGCGCATTGGCGGGGACGAGTTCGTGGTGCTGCTGCACAGCATCCAGGCCTTGGAGGATGCCCAAAGCGTGCAGGAAAAAATCCGCCATGCACTGGTCCAGCCGCTACGTCTGGAAGGGCACTGCCTGAGCATCGAACCGAGCATCGGCGTGGCCTGTTTCCCGGACCATGGCACTGAAGATGTCGCCCTGTTTCGCCACGCCGACGAGGCGATGTATGCCGCCAAACGCCACAATCACAGGACGTTCGGCATCTGATAGGGTGCGACCGTTCGTCGTGGCACAAGTACCTTTCTCAAACCTTCATCTCGTATCCAATTCGAATATAAGAAGGGCTCTGCGCGCCCTGCATTCACGAATAGGGAGGGTTGGACCATGCCCGGTTCAAGCGGTATTTATCCGATAAACATTGCTCATGATCGAACGAAGGTGTCCGAATCGGGTCGCAAAAGTGGGAGAACCACCATCACGACCGTCGATAAAAGCCCGCCGAAAGCCGAAATTGGCCGGAAGCCGGGTCGCACGTATCGCTGAATTCATGGTGGGTTCTGATTCAACGGTGGATAACCCACCAGAACTTTCATCAGAGGAGGGCGCTACCATGAGTCGTATGGCCAGCTTTTTTCGCACCACCAGTCTCATCGTGTTGATGGGCCTGGGTGCCAGCAGTGCCTGGGCCCAATCGCCTGCCGAATTCATCAACGATGCTTCAGCCAAAGGCATGGCCGACATCGAGGCCAGTCGTATGGCCCATGGGAAGGCCGAATCCAGGGAGGTCAAGGATTACACCATCATGGTCATCAACGACCGCACCACGGCCAATCAACACCTGGCGAAGATCGCCAAGAAGCTCGACCTGCCTGTCGCCCCCCGGGAGGAGGTGGCGGACAAGGCCAAGGCCCTGATGCCGCAGGTAAAGGAAGGCGAGTCGTTCGAAGCTGCGTATGCCGCCAGCCAGGTCAAGGCCACCGAAGAGGCCATCGCGCAGATCCAGCAGCAGGCCCAGACCACCGAAGTGCCTGAGATCAAGGCCTTCGCCGATGAAACCCTGCCTAAACTGCAGACCCATCTCGAAATGGCCAGGGCGCTGCAGGCCAGCCGCTGATCTGCTGTGTTTTTGTACTCACGGCCGGGACGTTCGCGTCCCGGCTGATTTTTGCCCGCCAAAAGGAGAACCCTCCAGCGCATCTGCGTCAGCACTGGTTCAGGTCTACTTTGTTCTTTTCGTCCAACCCTTCAAGACTCTTGGCTTCGCCCTGGCCCATGGCCTGGTAATGCTTTCTCAACGCCTCCAGTTGCTTTAGGTCCAGCGACTCAAGGCCGAGCATTGCATTCTGTGCCTCCTTGGTCGCTCGTAATAACTCATCGACCTTGAGGTGCAAGATGTCGGTATCGCGGTTCTGCGTGTTTTGAATCAGGAATACCATCAGGAAGGTAATGATCGTTGTTGATGTGTTGACGATCAGTTGCCACGTGTCATTGAACTGGAAAAAAGGCCCGCTGAGGGCCCAGAGTGCCAACAACACGATGGCCCCCAGAAACGTCTTGGGGCTCCCCGCCCAAAGGGCCAGTTTTTGAGCGATTTTTGCGAAGGTCATTGCTGTGTTCCTTATGGATGCACCTGTCCTTTGTGACAGCAATGAATTGATGAAAATTCTGCTTACATTTTCAGGCGCCGCTGTTCGGCAAGGTTTTTCGTGCAGCCTGAAAATCATCGCAACCAATTGCCATGTTGGCGGGTCACTCCTTAAGGCCCTCAGCTTCGGAGTCCACCATGAACCTCGCACGCACTGTTTGCCTTGCCTGCTGTTTGTTCGCCCTGCAAGGCTGCTTCGACAATTCGGGTAACGAGACCAAGGACAACACCGATGGCACTAAGTCCTCGGTGCAGATGCAAGAGTCGGGAGCGGAAAAGAAATAGACCGCCGCCCGCAACCCCTCCAATGGGCTGTCGCAAAACCCTGTGGGAGCGAGCCTGCTCGCGATGGCGTTGGGTCAGCAACATCAAGGGTGTTGACACACCGCTATCGCGAGCAGGCTCGCTCCCACAAGTTCTTTCTCCAGCATTGATGGTCACCGCCCTTGCTGCAACACCTTGAGCGCTGCCGAAGCGAGGAAGCCGGAACGGCTCTTCTCTTCAGGATGGTGCAACACATATTCATCGATTCGGTTGAGCAGGTAGCCGGGCAACGTGATGTTGAGTTTCTGCGCCTTGCCCAGGTACTTGGTCACATCAATGTCCACCAGCGCCCAGGTGCAGCCGGCATATTGCGCATTGGCGGCGTGTAGGGTGACGGTGTTGGCCGGCGGAATCGGCGAGCCGTCCTCAGCCAGAATCTCGAAATGCCCCTCAATGGCCTCACGCGCCATCGCCATGGCCTCGTCCAGGTCGTCGCCTGCGGAAAAACATCCGGGAATATCCGGCACTTCAACCCCCCAGGCGTGCTTGTCATCGCCCATGGAAATCGCAATCGGGTAAAGCATATTCATCGTCCTCCACGAACGTCGCGCAACGGGCCGGCTGAAGCAGCGCCTGTTGCAAAATACTGATGGCCGTTTTCTTGAGCAGGTCCTTCTTCGGATGAGGAACCGTGACCAGCCCCGGCTTGGTCGGGTGCTTGAAGTGATGGTGGCTGCCCCGAACTCGTACCAGATACCAACCGTCTGCAATGATCTGGCTTATCAAAAATCGGCTATTCACAACACTTCCGTGTGGAGTGCTTGGTGGGTACTATACCTACTGGAGGTGAGTGATCAACACTATAACCGCCGAAGGCAACCTCGGGAGGTATGCGCAGTCATCGCAACGAAGTCTAGAAGCGGCGTCGCACAAGGACGGCAGCGGGGTGGGGCGGGTTTATTTCGGGATGTGAAGCCGGACGTATTGCTTGTGTGGCGAGGGAACTTGCTCCCGCTGGGGGGCGCAGCAGCCTGGATGTTTAGCTGCTGCTGAAAAATGCCGACCACTTGGGACTAATGCCAGTCAGTTAAGAAGCGAAACGGGAACCTGTGGGCTTGCTCGCGAATGCGTCGGGTCAGCCAGGATCAATGTTAAATGACACACCGCTTTCGCGAGCAAGCCCGCTCCCACAGGGGATTTGTGGTGAATGCGATCCCTGAGAGCAACTCGGAAAAAATGTGGGAGCGAGCCTGCTCGCGATGGCGTCGGCACAGTCAACATCATCGCAAGCTGCCCCGACGCATTCGTGAGCGAGCCCGACTTCCGCTGGGCTGTGAAGCAGCCATCAGTTTTTTCGGTACGATTTGCCGGGCTCCCATCTGTGAGTCCGATCAGCCTATCCCCAGGTCCTATGACTGCTGCACAAACGTCAGCCGTACCGCAAAACCAATCAGAAGACTGCCAAATAACCACTGCTGCACGCGCTGGGCCGAAGGCGAACGCTGAAGCCAGCGACCGAGTGCGACACCCACCAACGCGTAGGCGCTATCGAATAGCAGGCCGACGCCGACCAGCATCACGCCCAGGGTCACGAATTGCCCCAGCCCCGGCCCGCCCCGTGGATCGATGAACTGCGGCAATAACACCGAGCAAAACAGCAAGGCTTTGGGATTGAGCAGATTGGTCAGCAGCCCACGCCGAATCGCCTGGTAGCAACGCCGTTTCCCGACCTCGATTGCGGCAGCTTCAAAACTCGGCAACAAGGTGGTCCGCAGGCATTGAAAACCGATCCATAACAAGTAAGCAGCACCGGCCAGACGCACGATGTCGAACGTCCACGGCGCGGTCTTGAACAAGGCCGAAAGCCCCAGCGCCGCCAATGCAACATGACACCCCCGAGCAATCCCCAGGCCCACCGCCGTCGCTAGCGCCGCGCCCCTGCCCTGACGGGCCCCGGTTTGTAGCAGCAGAATCATGTCCGGCCCGGGCAATACGTAGACCACCATCAAGGCCATCAGGAACAACCAGAGCTCTGCCATGCCACACCCCTTCATCGACGATTCGCAAGTGCCAAGTCTATGGCGCAGGGGCAGGGCAGGTGGTTGCGAAGTCGGCTTCTAAAGCTGCGCCAATTGGCATAACCTGCCAGCTATTCGCGTCATTCCATTGGAAACTGCCAATTAATGAAACTGGATGCCTTTGACCGCAAAATCCTCGCCGCGCTGCAACGCGATGGCCGCCTGAGCAATGTGCAACTGGCCGAAGAAATCGGCCTGTCCCCGTCACCCTGCCTGCGCCGCGTGCGAATACTCGAAGAAGCCGGTGTCATTCGCGGTTACCAAGCCGTCCTGGACCGCGATGAAGTGGGCCTCGGATTAACGATATTTGTCGGCGTGAAGGTTGAACGGCACAACGACGAACAAGCCGAAGTGTTTCGCCAGGCCGTCACGGCGTTGCCGGAAGTGATCTCGGCGTTTCTGGTTTCAGGCGAATCGGATTTTCTGTTGCAAGTGGTGGTGCCGGATTTGCGGGCTTACGATCGTTTTCTCACTGGGCGGCTGCTGAAACTGCCGGGTGTGAGTGATATCCGCAGCAACTTTGCGATTCATACGGTGAAGACGCCGGGGGCGCTGCCGTTGGGGCATTTACCGGGGACCGAGCAATGAACGACACAAGTGGGCGGCCAAGATACAAAAAGCCCCGCTGTGAAAAACACCGGGGCTTTTTGTTCTGTCGTTAGGTGGGAGTCTCGCGGCTCCCATTCTCAAACGTACTAGGATGGAATTACGTTTCGCATAGATTCACTCCTTGACTTGAGAAACCGCCGCCATCCTTTCCTAGATTCGGGTGGCGGCCGTACGTGGGCTAGGAACCGGGAGTCAAGGCACCCGGCACACCCGAGGGTGTCCCACGCACAGCCACCATAAAACATCATCGCAAACACAAAAAGCGCCTGCAATTTTATGGGCGCTGTGCGCCTTGAATTCAGCGGGTTCCTAGGCCCGGTCGCTGAATTTGCAGCGACGTCGGGAGAGTAGCCATCGAAGGGCAAGGGCAACAAGGCGAAAACTCGCCGAAAAGCAACGTAAGCGCACCCCCTACGTAATTCTCGGATTTTGCCTACAAATTTCCATGGGAATCATACGATATTGTCGGTTGTGCTGATTTCCCAGCCCCACGATCAGGCTCAGCTCGTTGAGCCGCTAAGAAGGTAAACCGATGTGTGCAGATAGGGTCAGGAAAACCAGCGCATTGACTGAGTTTTTTACCAACACTTGTGCCGAGACCAGGCGAGAGATCTTGATGGGCATCATTGGCAAGGCTAACGCCTCCCAACGTGATGTTGTGCAGAAAGCAGAGGTCATCAAAGCTGCGCGGGCTTCTGCTCAGGCAAACTGAGATGCTGCCGTCAAATCAGCCCAAGATTCATTGGGCTCTGTTCAACGTCTTGACGAGCTCATGGTTCGCCTTGCGCGAATTGATGAGCGAAACGCTGTCGCTGCGGCTATCAAGCCATACCTCGGCGCCTTTGCAACCCTCATGGCTTGATCCATGAGAGACCAATAACCCTACATACATCGCTGGGGCGACATGCCTACGCATCGAAGTTACCAAGCAAGCATCGAGCAATTGCACCAAGAGGTAGACGCGTTAGCTGAAGAGGTGAGACGCCCGGCTCCGACCACGCTGCGCGTTACGTTGCTGCCGTTCAGCATAGGCGCTGCGTTCGCCCTGACTCTGTTTGCCGTCGTCGCTTTTGTCGCAAAACATGTTTGATTCTCTGTCGCCCAAATACTTTTTTCGGCACAGCCCTGCCTGATTTGGTCGGCACCCTTGCCGCCTACCAATTCCCCTCTTGGCGAGGGCGCGGTGAAATCTTCTTCATGAGCGTTCATTCATGCTCTTGGCGTACTGCTCTTCAAAGCGCCTGCTGCGCAACGCCTCGCAATAGCCTTCAGCATGCGCCGACGAATAAGCCCGCTGACCGGGCGAATCAAATACCAGTACGACGTAAAACTTCGCAACGCATCCGCGTCGAGGCAATGCACCCGCGTTTGCGTGGTGACCCTCGTCAGGCCCGGTCGCAGCAACTGGCAGGTGAAGCTTATGACCAACTTCACATTCCCCGGCTCATTGAATGCCTCGAACGCTTCGGCATCTGCGACAACGACTTGGCCGTAGTCAGCTTTCCACAGCTTGCCGGCGAGCCCGTAGGCGACCTCTACGTCGCCATCGCGCTGAAGCAACGTGAAATTATCCATGCCGAATGAAGCGCGTTGATCAGTGTCTGGGTGCCGAGATCGGCCCAGCAGGCGCATGGGGAGTTCGCGAAGCTTGATTGCGTACCGAAAAAAACGATCGTCTTCGGGGCGGTGGGCGAGGATTGCCGCCATGGCATGGGAAGGGGCTGCGGGGATATCCGCGGTATGCAATTCACTGAACTGATACGTAGGCAGATATGAGTCAATCAGGTGCATCCTTGCTCTCCTTCATAGGTGCTCGGGCGCAAATCCCACAAAACACCAGACCAAAAAAAACCGGCAACCAAGAGCCGGTTTTTTAATCCCCCGCCAAAAAGCATACGACGCAGGACCAGAATTCGATTGGAGCGGGTGAAGGGAATCGAACCCTCGTTATCAGCTTGGGAAGCTGGAGTAATGCCATTATACGACACCCGCTCAGAGCGGCTGACTTTGTACCAGATGTGGGCACGGATTTGAAGTTTTTCTTCACGCAACGTGCTGTCAGTCGTCTACGCGAGCCTCAAACCAGAGCCGTCGTTGGCGGGCAAGCCCCGTTGCTGAAGGTGCAGAACAGTGCTTGCTCGCCAGGACGCCGTTTCAGATAGCCAGTGCATGGTAGCCCTGCACGTAGCTATAGCGCGGTCGGCTTTCGTGGTGTTCCGGTGTGAGGAAACCCATCAAGGCGTTACGGCTGTCGCGGCAGGCGGCTTTGTGTTCCATGTCCAGGAAGTGCCCGGTGGCTTGCAGCGTGCTGAAGCTGCTGTGCTGTACGTGATCGGCAAAGAGCCTGGCGTCGTCGGCCGCAGTGTATTCGTCCCATTCGCCGTTCAGGAACAACACCGGTACGTTGATCTTTTTCGCGGCGTTGACGTAGCACAGCTGGTCGCTGTGGAGCACATCGCTGATGTGGAAGTGCATCTGCCCGTACTCATGCTCGGCCAAACTGCTGACGTGGCGATAGTTGAAGCGCTTGAACAGCGGCGGCAAATGCTTGCCGATGGTGCTGTTGACCAAGTGCCCGACACGGTCGCCGTCCAGGCTGCCGAGGTAATCCACACCGCGTTCCAGGTAGTCGCGCATTGGCGCATTGAGCACCGGCGAGAACGAACTGATCACCGCTTTTTCGATGCGCCTTGGTCGCTGCGCCAAGGCGGTCAGCGTGGCGGCGCCACCCCAGGAAAACGACAGCACGTGCTCGGCGGCGAAGTGGTCGATCAGTTCCAGGAGAATCTGGCCCTCGATCTCTTTCGTCAGCATTTGCTCATGTCGGTTGTGAGCTTTTGACTTGCCCGCGTAGGGTTGGTCGTACAGCACAACATTGAATTGCGGGTAGAGGTTTTTGGCGGTCTGTGCAAACGACGCAGTGGTGGCCATTGAGCCGTTGACCAGGATGATGGTCTTTTGTGCGGCGTCTGCGCGATAGAACTCCGTGTAAACCCGATACTGACCCTGTATATCCAGCACAGCGATTTCTGGCCTCATGTCATAAGACTCCTGGCAAGCGGGTATGCGCGCAATGAGATTGCACGGGCAATGTGACAGGTAGGCATACGCCTGGAAGATAAAGCCCATGTCGATCCAAAAAAAACGGTCGACGGGTATTGTTATAGGTGGGCAGTTCGCCGGCGGGACAAGGCGGAACCCGAGGGTTTCAGCCGGCAAAAAGTTTCTTGGAAGTATGTTGTGACTCGTCGGTCACATTTCGGCCGACGACCTGATTCAAGCAGGGGGGCGCCCGTTGCGCAAGTACCTATCAAAAAATTGTTCGACACTTCTGCCCAGCGGTAGCAGGTTCAGATGAGATGGACTTCTTCAGGGCTCAAGGCGCGGTACTGGCCCGGCTCAAGATGGGCGTCCAACGTCAGTGGGCCCATCCGCTCGCGGTGCAGGCGCAGCACCTTGTTATTGAAGTGGCCGAACATGCGCTTGACCTGGTGATAGCGCCCTTCAACGATGCTCAACCGCGCCGATCTGGGCCCCAGCAGTGTCAGCTCTGCTGGTTGGGTGGTGAGGTCTTCAAAGGCAAAGTACAGGCCCCGGGCGAAGGTGTCGGCGTATTCGGCCGCGATGATTTGCTCGGTTTCGACGTAGTAGACCTTGGGCAGTTTGGTTTGCGGTTGGGTCAGGCGCCGCGACCAAGTGCCGTCATTGGTGATCAGCATCAGCCCGGTGGTGTTTAAATCCAGGCGCCCGGCGATGTGCAGGTCGTCCTTGTCCGGTTCGTCCAGCCAATCGAGCACCGTGGGGTGTTGCGGATCGCGGGTCGCACTGACACAGCCGGGCGGTTTGTGCAGCATGAAGTAGCGCGCCGGCCGGCCTGCTTGCAGCACTTGGTCGTCGACTTCAACGCGACTGAATTCACGGACGGGGGCATGGGGATCGCTGACGGTCTGACCATCGATCCGCACCCGGCGTTCCACCAGTAACAGGCGCACTTGTTGACGATTGAATCGCGGCAGATTACTGAGGAAACGGTCGACGCGCATGGGCAATTCAGGCAAGGCAACGGAGGGCGGGCATCTTACGCGATCGGCTGGGGCTTGGCGCGTAACTGGGCTTCGACCTGGGCGCAGCGTGGGCACAGGCAGGACTGATCACGCTGCGCGGCTGGCAATGCCTCGAGCACGGCCGGGTCGATGCTCACGCCGTAACACCAGCAAGCCCGGTCGGCAGTTCGAGGGTCGGCCAGGGTGCAGTCATTGGCACCGCCGCAGGCCGGGCAAAGGTCGGGTTTATTCATAACTGGAGTGAGGCATTTCCACGCAGGTTCGGTTGCACCCGGTCTGCCGGGCGCGTTGCAGCGCATGATCGGTCCGCGACAGCAGGCTGTGCAAGGTGTCTTCGTCCTGCAAGGTGGTGAGGCCGAGGCTGACGGTGACCAGCAATTGTTTTCCACTGCAGAAATAGCGCTGCTTTTCGATGTGCTGACGAATTTTCTCAGCGATTTTCAGACCGGTCTGTCCATCGGTGTCCTTGAGCAGGACGACAAAGGCTTCAGTGCTCCAGCGACACACGATGTCCGAATGCCGCAGGCTTTGCGTCAGGTCGCGGGTGAACCCGGTCAGCAGTTGATCGGTGGCGATGTGACCATGGGTGGTGTCCAACTGCTTGAAATCGTCCAATTCCAGCAGCAACGCCGCCAAGGGTTTGGGCTCGCGCTGAGCTTCGTGCAGCGCTTGCACGGCCAGCAGGTCGAAGCCACGGCGGTTCGGCAATTCGGTCAGGCTGTCGAGGGTGGCTTGGGCGTCGATGCGCTGTTGGTAGCGTTTGATCAACCGGCAGAGGATTGCCAGGACCGCCAGCGTCACGAGTATGCCGATCAGCAGGTTCAAATACAGTGTCTTGAGGATGTGATCGCGTACCGAGGCATGGGCTGCGTAATAGCCCAGCAACGCAATGATCAGGAAACCTGTACCGAGCAGCGCCACCACGGCCAGGAGCGGCTTGCGCTGGGAATACAACGGCGAACGGAGCGACATGGCGTTTCCCTTGGCGCAGACCCAATGAAGTCAGTTTAGTGGCCTTGTGGGAAAAGACATTCGGATTTGCAGGTTTGCGCACCGAGGTCATGTATTTTTCGATGCCCAACCGACGCAGGCTCGACGCGGTGTCTTGCCAGAGCAGGTATTCGCCGCTGAGGGTAAGGCGAACAACACCCGCGCGAATGGCAGGATCACCAGCAACAAGAGGCTGGGACGATCCGGGTAGCGGTTGTTCAGGCGCATGCCAGGCCTTGCGGTTTACAGCGGGGCGTCGGCAGTCAGCTGTACGTAGGTCGGGTCAAAGCGCAGCTTCTTGCCCTCGCCCTTGAGGACGATGCCTTGGCTACCGGGCTTTGTCCCGCCATGTAACCTCAACTGGAGGTCGTCAACTCTCGGACCAACCTCTCGCTAGAAGCGAGTCGGAACCCTAGTCTGCCATTGCAAATGGTGGTGCCGCTGCGCAACGGCATGAGGCAAAAAGCTACATGTTTCAACTTGTTACTGGGACGCACCAGATCCCGATTTCACTGTCAGATTAATCGTCAGTCACCCAATAGATGACTGTCGCCCATCAGCGTCGCTGATGTGGCCCATTCGCGGTCCAGGAGGCCGCCATGTATCGACGACTGCTGCTCATTGCGTTTCTCGGTTTGACACTTTCGGCCTGCGTACCTTACTACGATGCAGACTCGAGCTACTACCGTTCCGAGGTCTATACCTCCCCCGGGCCGGCCTATTACAGTGGTGGGTATTATTCGGCACCGCGTGGCTATTACGCCCCGCGGTATTACCAACCGGCGCCGCGCTATTACTCGCCGCCGCGGTATTACCAACCCGCCCCACGCCACTACTCGCCACCGCGAGCGGCGTACCGGTCTTATCCGAATAGGGGTGGCTGGGACGGCCATAACCGGGGTGGCTGGAATGATGACCGACGGGGTCGAGGCGGGCGTGATCATCGGGGACGCGGTGATTATGATCGTGGACGTGGCGATCACGATGGACGACGCAACCACCGCTGACCTTTGGGCAACAAGAAGCGGCGCATTGAGCGCCGCTTTTTTGTGCGTGCAATAAAACCTGTGGGATAACGTTTGTGGGAGCAAAGCTTGCTCGCGATGACAGGGGATCCGTTAGCTTCCCGGTGACTGGTATATCGCTGTCGCGAGCAAGCTTTGCTCCCACAGATGTCACTCCCACAGAGTGTCACCCAGGGGTTTTACTCGTTGGACAAATCCGCCAACGGATGCCGCCCCTCCCACGCTTTGTGAAAGTGCGCCTCAACCGCCGCTTCGGGCACATGGTTGATGTCCGGCCAGTGCCAATGGGGCTTGTGGTCCTTGTCGATCAGCCGCGCGCGCACGCCTTCGCTGAATTCCGGATGGCGGCAGCAGTTGAGGCTCAAGGTGTATTCCATCCTGAACACGCCGGCCAAGGACAAATGCCGGGCCCGGGCGATCTGTTCCCAGACCAGATAAGCGGTCAACGGCGAACCGTCGGTCATGGTCTTGGCCGCCCGGGCAATCAGTGGATCCGGGTGGTCCACCAGCAGGCTGAGGGCTTTCCAGGCGCAGCGCACATCGCTGACATCCAGCCATTCATCGATTTTCTGCCGACGTGGCAGCCATTGGGCTTCGGGCATTTGGCCGACCGCTTCCTGTTGCAGGGCCTTGAGCAGGCTGTTGAGCTGCATCTCGGTTTGTTCCTGCCAATTGAGCTGCAGCAGGCCTTCGATCAGGTCGTCCTGTTGTTCATCCAGCAAAAAACGGTCGGCCAAGCCCAGGTCGATGGCGTCCCGGGCATTCATGTGCGCGCCGGTCAGGCCGAGAAACAGCCCGAGCTTGCCGGGCAGGCGTGACAAGAACCAACTGGCGCCGACATCCGGGTACAGGCCGATGCTGATCTCCGGCATTGCCAGGCGACTGCTTGGTGTGACGATGCGGGTACTGGCGCCTTGCAGCAGCCCCATGCCGCCGCCCAGCACATAACCGTGGCCCCAGCACAGCAGGGGTTTGGGGTAGGTGTGCAGGTTGAAGTCCAAGCGGTATTCCGCCGCGAAGAATTGTGCCGCCAGCGGCGGCACTTCGCCGGGGTGGGCTCGGCAGGCCTCTACCAGGCTGCGCACTTCACCGCCGGCGCAAAATGCCTTGGCGCCATCGCCGCGCAATAACACACAAACGACCTGCGGTTCCCGGGCCCAGGCATCGAGACGGTCACGCAAGGCGTTGATCATCGGCAGGGACAGGGCGTTCAGGGATTTTTCGGCGTCCAGGGTGGCGATGCCGATACGGGCACCGTCGATGCCGGTGAGCTCTTCGAAGTGCAGATTCATCGTGACCTCGATCAGAAATTTGAATAATCAGTATGACCGCTGCGTAGGAAAGTGCCGGCTCTGCGTCAGATCAATTGACAAGCCATGTAGGCTTTCCTAGGGTGCGCCCATTGTTTTTTACCGGATGCAACCATGACTGCCGACGACCGTATCAAACTTGAACCGAGCTGGAAGCAGGCACTGCGTGCCGAGTTCGACCAGCCTTACATGGCAGAGTTGCGCGAATTCCTGCGTCTGGAATACGCCGCCGGCAAGGAAATTTATCCACCGGCACCGCTGATTTTCAATGCCCTCAACTCCACGCCGCTGGACAAGGTCAAGGTGGTGATTCTCGGCCAGGACCCGTACCACGGCCCGGGCCAGGCCCATGGCTTGTGCTTCTCGGTGCAACCGGGCGTGCCGGCGCCCCCGTCGTTGGTGAACATCTATAAGGAATTGAAGCGCGATTTGAACATCGACATCGCGAGTCACGGCTACCTGCAAAGCTGGGCCGACCAGGGCGTGTTGCTGCTCAATACGACCATGACCGTGGAGCGCGCCAACGCCAACGCCCACGCGGGCAAGGGCTGGCAGCATTTCACCGACCGGGTCATCGAAGTGGTCAGCGAACACCAGCAGAACCTGGTCTTCCTGCTATGGGGCGCCCATGCCCAGAGCAAGCAGAAACTGATCGACGCCACCAAGCACCTGGTGCTGACCTCGGTTCACCCGTCGCCGTTGTCGGCTTATCGTGGCTTTCTGGGGTGCGGGCATTTCAGTCGGACCAACAAGTTCCTCGAGCAACATGGCGAAGCGCCCATTGATTGGCGATTGCCCCCGCTCTAGGCGCTGGCGAAGCCTGTGATCTTTTCACTGCCTGTTGAATCCCAAGCGAAAGATAAAGATCAAAAGATCGCAGCCTTCGGCAGTTCCTACCGGTTCCAATACCTGAACAACGGCTCCGCCAGAAACAGCACAAACAGCAAGCGCATCACCTGCAACGCCGTCACCAATGGCACTGATAGTTGCAGCGTCTCGGCCGTCAGGCTCATTTCCGCGATGCCGCCGGGCATCATGCCGAGGGTCAGTGAACGCAGGTCCAAGTGGGTCAGGGTGCTCAGGCCCAAGGCTGCCAGGGTGGCGATCAGCATCGTCAACACCGTGCCGACCAGGGTGCGCCCCATGAACGACGGTGCCCGTCGAAAGAACTGTCGGTTGAAATGACAACCCAATCCGCTGCCGATCAGCCACTGGCCGATCTGGCTGGCGCCGTTGGGTAGGCCGATGTGCAGGTCCCAACCGACGCTCACCGCCGCACTCACCAGCAACGGCCCGAACAACCAGGGATTGGGTTGGCGCAAGCGTTCCCAGACCCAGGCGAGCAGGGCGCCCGCCGGGAACAGCATCGCCAGCCACAGCCAGTCCACCGTCGTGGGATGTTGCACCGGGGCGCCTTCGCCCAACAGGTACTTGAAGGCCGCCGGCACGCACAGCACCACCACCAGCACCCGCAGGCTCTGGCCCGCCGCAACACGACTGAGGTCCGCGCCGTTGCGGGCGCCGAGGTTGACCATTTCGCCGGAACCGCCCGGCATGCTCGAGAAGAATGCGGTGGCGCGGTCCTCGCCGGTGCGACGCATCAGCCAGACACTCACCACGCTGGATACGCTGGTGATCAGCGCGCCGAAAAAGATCAGGCCGAAGTGGCTCAGGACCTGCTCCATCACCACGGGGGTGAAGTGCAGGCCGATGCCGATGCCCACCACCCATTGGCCGCATTTACGGCCGCCGGGGATTTCCATCAACTGCCACGGCGTGAGACAGCGCACCAGAATGATCGCCAGCAACGAGCCGACCATCCAGGGCAAAGGCCAGCCGATCAGGCTGGCCAGGTAACCGCCGGCCAGGCCGACCAGCGGTGTTCCCCACCATTGTCTGAAGGTCGTTTCAGACATTGGCCAGGGGGCGACGTTGTGCGGCGCGGCGACGCCAAATCCGCAACAATGGCATGAACAACATGATCGCCGTCAGCACCCAGCAGCCGAGGGTGATCGGGCTCGACCAGAGGATCTCCAGCGCACCGTTGGAAATTGACAGTGCGCGCCGCAGGTTCTGCTCCATCAGGCCTCCGAGGATGAAGCCCAGCAGCACCGGCGACAGCGGGAATTCCAGCTTGCGCAGGATATAGCCGAAGATGCCGATACCGATCATCAGGAACAGGTCGAACGTGGTGGCGTGCACCGCATAGACACCGATCCCGGTGATGATCGCGATGACCGGTACCAGCGCCCAGTTCGGCACGGCCAGGATCCGGGTGAAGACGCGGATCATCGGAATGTTGAGCACCACCAGCATGACGTTGGCGACGAACAACGACGCGATCAGGCCCCAGACGATGTCTGGCTGTTGCTGGAACAGCAGGGGGCCAGGGGTGATGTTGTACAGCGACAGCGCGCCGATCATCACCGCGGTGGTGCCCGAGCCGGGAACGCCGAGGGTCAGCATCGGCACCAGCGCACCGCAGGCCGCGCCACCGATGGCGGTTTCCGGGGCGGCGAGGCCGCGCTTGTCACCCTGACCGAATGTACCACTGGCGCCGGCGATGCGTTTCTCGGTCATGTAGGCCACGGCGCTGGCCAGGGTCGCACCAGCACCCGGCAGCACGCCCATGATGAAACCGAGCACGCCGCAGCGCAGGTTCACGGTGAAGACTGACGCCGCTTCCTTGAAGTTGAACATCATCCGCCCGGTGGCTTTTACCGCTTCCTGGCCGCGATGGGTTTTTTCCAGCAGCAACAGGATCTCGCTGATGGAGAACAGGCCCAGCACCAACACGACGAACTGAATGCCGTCGGTCAGGTGGATGTTGTCACCGGTGAAGCGATACACGCCGCTGTTGGCATCGATCCCGACGCAAGACAGGAACAGGCCGATCAGGGCTGCGATGAACGTCTTGAGCGGCCGGTCGCCGGCCATGCCGCCGAGGCAGACAATGGCGAACACCATCAGGACGAAATATTCCGCCGGCCCGAAGGCAATCGCCCATTTGGCCAGCAGGGGAGCGAACAACACCATGCCGCAGGTGGCGATGAATGCGCCGATGAACGAACTCCACGCCGACAGCGACAACGCTACGCCGGCCAGGCCTTGGCGGGCCATCGGGTAGCCGTCGAGGGTGGTCATTACGGTAGAGGCTTCACCCGGGATGTTGAGCAGGATCGAGCTGATACGCCCGCCGTATTCGCAACCCAGGTACACCGCCGCCAGCAGGATCAGCGCCGATTCCGGCGGCAGCCCCAGGGCAAAGGCAATCGGGATCAGCAGCGCCACGCCGTTGATCGGGCCCAGGCCCGGCAGCAGGCCGACCACGGTGCCGATCAGGGTGCCGGCCAATGCCGTGACCAGGTTATAGGGGGTCAGTGCAACGCCAAAACCCTGGCCGAGATAATTCAGGGTATCCATATCAATTCTCCAGGACGTCGAGCAGGCCCAGGGGCAGCGGCACGTCCATCAGCTTGTCGAACAACAGATAAAGACCGATGGCCATCAGGCTGATGATCACCACGCTCGGCACCCAGCGACCGCCGTACAGGCGCGCCATCGGCACGCCGGTCAGGATGCTGGCAAGGATGAAGCCCAGGGGTTCGAAGGTCCCGGCGAATACCAGCAGCAGTGCCACGCAGATACCGATTTTCTGCAAGGTTTCGCGGTCCAGGTGCGGGTCTTCGTCGCTGTGCACGATGGGCGTCGGGCGGAACAGCATGTACAGCAATGCCAGCCCCATCAACCCGATCATCAGCAAGGGAAAGGCGCGGGGACCGACCGGTTCGTAGGAGAAGGCCGCTTGATAGGGCCAAGCCATCAGCGCCAGGCCGATACAGACCAGTAGCAACACCGCGGCAAAAATACGTTGGATGGTGAGCATGACTAACTCCTGGGCGGCGCTGACAGTACCAGCGCCGCCGCGAGAACAGAGACGGTTACTGGATCAGGCCGAACTCTTTGGCCAGCACCTTGTAATCAGCCACTTGTTTCTTCACATAGGCATCCAGTTCCGGGCCGGTCATGGCAAACGGGAACAGCTCACGCTGGTCGCGCAGCTTGGCGAACTCTTCGGAGGCCAGCAGTTTGTCGAAGGCGTTTTTCCACCAGGCGTAGTCTTCGTCGCTGACCTTTGGCCCGAGGTAGAAGCCGCGGACCACCGGCCAGAGGATGTCGTAGCCTTGCTCGCGAGCGGTCGGGATGTCTTTCATTTCCGGCTCGTCCAGGCGTTTATCGGAGAACACCGCCAACAGACGCATGTCGCCGCTCAGGATGTGCGGCATGGAGTCGGAGATGTCGGTACTGCCCACTTGGATATGGCCACCGAGCAGGGCAGTGGCGATTTCACCGCCGCCTTCAAGGGCTACGTAGCGCAGTTTGCGCGGGTCAATACCGGCGGCCTTGGCGACCAGGGCGGTTTGCATCCAGTCCTGGCTGCCGACGGTACCGCCGGAGCCGATCACCACCGAGCCTGGATCTTTCTTCAGGGCCTGTACCAGATCGTCGAGGTTCTTGTAGGGCGAGTCGCTCTTCACCGCGATGGCGCCGTAACTGGTACCAACGGCCGCCAGCCAGCGCACGGCGTTTTCATCGAAACGACCGAACTTGCCTTGCGCCAGGTTCAACAGCGAACCGCTGGACCAGGCCACCAGCGTACCGGCGTCGGCCGGACGCTGGGCGACCACTGCATTGTAGGCCACCGCGCCGACACCGCCGGGCATGTAGGTCACTCGCATGGGTTTGGTCAGCAGTTTCTCGTTGACCAGCGCGCTTTGCGCCAGTTTGCATGTGAGGTCGAATCCGCCGCCTGGTGCCGCCGGGGCGATGCATTCGGGGCGCTTGGGCTCTTTGGATGGATCGGCGGCGAGCAACTGCCCGGCGAACATCAGGCATCCGGCGGCCAGGGCTACTTTACGCAGTGATAGGTTCATTGTTGTCTCCACAGGAGTTGTTGTTGTGTATTGCATGTTTGACGCTGTCGGACACTGGCGCATCCGGCAGTGGGTCCATTACCAGAGTGCGACGCTGTAGTTCACCAGCACGCGCATTTCATCCGCATCGCGGGCCGAGTAATTGGAACGGTAGGTCGCGTTGCGCAGGCGTACGGCAACGTCCTTGAGCGTGCCGCTCTGCACCACGTACTTGATCTCGCTGTCGCGTTCCCATTCCTTGCCAGTGTCACCGTTGCGCAGCGAGATGTTGTCGCCGCTCACGTAGCGACTCATGAAGCTCAGGCCGGGAATCCCGATCTTGCCGAAGTCATAGTCGTAGCGTGCCTGCCAGGAGCGTTCGTCGGCGCCGGCAAAGTCGTTGATCTGTACAAAGTTCACCAGGTACGGGTCACTGCCATCGACATACGGGAAGGCGCTGTCGCCCGACATATGCTGATAACCGGCGCTGAACTTGTGGCCGCTCAAAGCGTAGCTCACCAAGCCATTGATGGACTTGTTGTCGATCTTGCCGCCACGGGCGGCGCCGTCATCGTCACTGATGGCCAGTCGCAGGTCGGTGCCGAGGGTGCCGGGGCCGAAGGCTTGCGAGGCGACCAGACCGAGGAAATGCTGGCTGTAGACTTCGCCGAGCTGGGCGAAGTGGTAACGGCCGGTGATCTTGTCGGTGAACTTGTAGTCCACACCGGCAAAGTCGAAATGATCGCCTGCCACGCTGCCGGAGAAACGGCTGTTCTTGTTGTTGAGGGCGATGTCTTCGTAATTGCTGTCGTTGCGATCCTTGGCTTTGTCCAGGCGCCCGCCGGTGAAGGTCAGGTTCTTGATCTCTTTGGAGCTCAGCAGGCCGCCCTCGAAGGTTTGCGGCAGGATGCGCCCATCGTTGGGCTTGAGGATCGGTAGCTCCGGGATCAGGCTGCCGATTTTCAGCTCCGTGGCGGAGATTTTCACCTTGGCGGTCAGGCCCAGCTTGGCATATTCGTCAGCGGCGCGACCGTCATCGTGGGTGGGTAACAGGCCGCTGCCGGTACGGTCCGGGCTGGAATCGAGTTTGACGCCGAGCATCCCCAAGGCATCGATGCCGAATCCCACGGTGCCTTCGGTGTAACCCGATTGCAGGTTGAGCATGAACCCCTGGGCCCATTCGTCGCGCTTGGATTGCTGCGCGCTGGTGCCGTCGCGAAAGTCGCGGTTGAAATACATGTTGCGGGTTTCGAAGGTTGCCGTACTGTCTTCGATGAAGGCTGCCTGGCTCATCGGCGAAAAGCCGGCGAGGGCGGCGGCACTGGCCAGCGCGGTCTGGTTGAAGCGGGAAAGGCGAGCAGGCGCTGGGGCCTGGGGCTGCATGGACAGCATGGTGGTACTCCGCTTTATTGTTCTTATTTTGGCGAAAACGCTTCGAGGCGTTTTTCGTTCACGATGTGCGTCGCGACGGCAGTCGAGACTGTCCGTGGAGAGGACTCTAACGGCCCAACCTTTCGCCAACCTTTCAACAGTTTTCAGCGTATTTTTTGGCTTCACAGTGGCGGATGCGGCTGTAAACTCCGCGCCAAAGAATGGTGTCGGCCATCCCTGAATCGAGGAATAACCCATGCGTGTCCTGCTCGTCGAAGACCATCTGCAGCTCGCCGAAAGCGTTGCCCAGGCGCTCAAGAGCACCGGTTTGACCGTGGACGTGCTGCACGACGGCGTCGCGGCCGACCTAGCCTTGAGCTGTGAGGAATACGCCGTGGCGGTCCTGGATGTCGGGCTGCCGCGCATGGACGGTTTCGAGGTGCTGGCGCGTCTGCGGTCTCGCGGCAAGACCTTGCCGGTACTGATGTTGACCGCCCGCAGCGACGTAAAGGACCGCGTCCATGGCCTGAACCTCGGTGCCGACGATTACCTGGCCAAGCCATTCGAGCTCACTGAGCTGGAGGCCCGGGTCAAGGCACTGTTGCGCCGTAGCGTGCTGGGCGGCGAACGCCAGCAGCGCTGTGGCGGACTGGTTTATGACCTGGACACACGCCGCTTTACGCTCGACGATGAACTGTTGACCCTAACGTCCCGCGAGCAAGCCGTGCTGGAGGCGTTGATCGCCCGGCCGGGGCGGGTGATGAGCAAGGAGCAACTGGCGGCCCAGGTGTTCGGTCTGGACGAAGAGGCCAGCCCCGATGCGATCGAAATCTATGTCCATCGCTTGCGCAAGAAACTCGATGGTCATGCGGTGGCGATCGTGACGTTCCGCGGCCTGGGCTACCTGCTGGAAAATCGCAATGCATAAGCCCGACAGCCTGCGCTGGCGGCTGCTTCGGAACCTGGCCCTGCTGCTGGTGGTGTTGATGCTTGCCAGCGGTTTGAGCGCCTATTGGAACGGTCGCGAGGCTGCCGACACCGCCTACGATCGGACCCTGCTGGCCTCGGCCCGCACCATCGCCGCGGGCCTTTCGCAGCGTGACGGTAGTCTCAGCGCGGATGTGCCTTACGTGGCCTTGGACACTTTCGCCTACGACAGCGCCGGACGGATTTATTACCAGGTCAATGACATCGACAAGAAGTTGATTTCCGGCTACGAAAACCTCCCCGGCCCGCCGCCCGGGACGCCGCGCACGGACGACTACCCGGCCCTGGCCCGCTTCTATAACGCCCAGTACCAGGGGCAGAACGTGCGGGTGGTGAGCCTGCTCAAGGCCGTGAGCGAGCCGAACATGAACGGCATGGCGGAAATTCGTGTGGCGGAGACTCAAGAGGCGCGGGTCAGTATGGCCCGCGGACTGATGGCCGACACGCTGTTGCGCCTGGGCATGCTGGCCGTGGGCGCGCTGCTGTTGGTGTGGTTTGCAGTCAGCGCGGCGTTGCGCCCGCTGGAGCGCTTGCGCACGGCGGTGGAGGAGCGCCAGTGGGACGATTTGCGGCCGTTGCCACTGGTGGAAGTGCAGCACGAATTGTGGCCGCTGGTGCGGGCCCTCAACCATTTCACCGAGCGTCTGCGCGGGCAATTCGAGCGTCAGGCGCAGTTCATCGCTGATGCCGCCCATGAGCTACGCACGCCCTTGGCCGCGCTCAAGGCGCGTCTTGAGCTGGGCTTGCGTGCCAGTGAACCGGCGACCTGGCGTGAAACCCTGGAAACTGCGGCCCAGGGCACTGACCGGCTAACCCACCTGGCTAACCAACTGCTGTCCTTGGCGCGCGTGGAAAACGGCGCCCGGGCCATTGCCGAGGGCGGCGCGCAACGGCTTGATCTCAGTCAGTTGGCCCGTGAGCTGGGCATGGCCATGGCCCCGCTGGCCCATGCGCGAGGGGTGGCGCTGGCCCTGGAAGCCGACGAGCCGGTATGGCTGCGGGGCGAGCCGACCTTATTGAACGAGTTGTTGAGCAACCTGGTGGACAACGCCCTGGCCCATACCCCATCGGGCGGCAATGTAATCCTGCGGGTCTCTGCGCCGGCGGTGCTGGAGGTCGAGGACGATGGCCCTGGCATTCCGCTGCACGAGCGGGACCGGGTGTTCGAACGGTTCTATCGACGCAACCAGCAAGTGGCCGGTTCGGGGCTGGGATTGGCGATCGTCGGCGAAATCTGCCGTGCGCACCTGGCGCAGATCACCCTGCACGACGGGCAGGCGCGCGGGTTGAAGGTACGGGTGAGCTTTGTTGCAAGCTCAGACTGAGTCTGTGGGAGCAAGGCGTGCCCGCGATAATGGCGAGACGGTCTTTATATAAAGAGGCGACTGTTTTGCGAGCAAGCGTTGCTCCCACAAATCCTGTTGCCACAGCTCACAAATGCAGGCCTGACTACGAGTTCGTCGGTGTCAGACCTGCTTAATAGAACATCGACCGCGCTTCTTCGATATCCGCGCACCGGGCCGGGTTCTCCGGGTCGATGCCCAGTTTCTTGAAGGCGGGAACCCCGAACACGTCAATCTTGCCCAGGGGGTGGTCGGTGTCCTTGTAGCAATACAGCGCCGCGACCTGCACCAGGTCGACATAATCGATTTGCCTGGAGTCCCGGGTGAAATCCAGATACAACCCCGGCAGCTTCACCAACTGCTCCGGAAATTCCCAGACGCTGAGTAATTTGTCCCCCAGCACCGGGTGAATCGTTTCGATGACATGGTTGAGGCTGACCGGGTCCGACAGCAATTCATTGTTGTCTTGCGCATACGTCAGGATCGGCAGCACGCCGATCTGGTGCACCAGCCCACCCAACGCAGCCTGGTCGGGCTTGAGTTGGGTGTAACCGCGACACAGCGCATAGCTGACGCCGGCGATCTCCAGGCTCTTGCGCCAGACTTCGCGCATCTTCAGCTCCACCACCTCGGAGCGGGCGTGGAAAATCTGCTCCATGACCAGACCGATGGCCAGGTTGCTGCTGTAGTTGACGCCCAGGCGGGTGATGGCCGTGTGCAGGTCGGTGACTTCCTGGGTGGCGCGCAACAGCGGGCTGTTGACCACTTTTATCAGGCGTGCCGAGAGGGCCGTATCGCGGCCAATCACTTTGCTCAGGTTGCTGACGCTGATTTCCGGGTCTTCGGCGGCCCGGCGAATCTGCAGGGCCACTTCCGGTAATGTTGGCAGAACCAAGTCATCGTTATCGATGGCCTGCACCAAATCCCGTTGGACCTTATCCGCCAAATAGCTCATTTCGGTTCTCTAGGGTGTTGCGACAAATGCTGCGATCAACGCTGGATTTCGCGGTCGCGGTCCAGTTCGTAAGGCAGGTCCAACAGTTGAAGGCGTGGGCCTTCCAAGGTGCCGAGGTGTAAATTGTCGTCTTCTGCTGCTTCGGCCTGCAAGACCGCCAGCAGCTCAATGTTTCCCTCGCCGCGGGCGGCAATCACCACTTCGCCGATGGAACTGCCATGCGTGGGGGAGAACAGCGCTGTGCCGGGTTCCGGCAGTTCGCTGGCGTCCAGCTGCAGGCGATACAAGCGTCGCTTCAGCTTCCCCAGGTATTGCATGCGGGCGACGATTTCCTGGCCGGTGTAGCAGCCTTTCTTGAAACTGACGCCGCCGACGGCTTGCAGGTTGAGCATCTGGGGGATGAACAGTTCGCGGGTGGCCGGCATGACCTGGCCGATCCCGGCGCGGACCTGGCCCAATAGCCAAGGGCTCAAGCCTGCCTCGGCCAATTCTGTGCCCAGACGGGTTCGCAGCGTCTGCGCCTGTTCGGCGGGCACCCACAGTTCGGCGCGGCCGGGAGATACGCGGATGGCGATCAAGGCTTCATGGCGAGCCACGCTGTCGGTGTCGCTCGGCAGTTCGAGGCCCAGGCCGGCCAGTGCCTTGTCGGCGTTTTCCAGTCCGAAGCGAACCCAGGCCGCGCTTTCGTCGGTGAGCTTGGATTTGGAGAATACGGCATATTTTTTCAGGTCGGCCAGTTGCGGTTCGAGCAGTTCGGCGGCCATGGCCATTAACACACCGTCGCCTTCGAGCAGGATGCGGAAACTTGATTGCATCCGGCCTTTCTGGGTGCAGCGGGCGCCGAGGCTGGCCCGGCTGTCGCTCAGGTAGTCGAGATTGCAGGTCAATTGGCCTTGCAGGAATTTGCCGGCATCCACGCCGCGGACCGCGAGGACGCCTTCGTGGGACAGGGTGCAGAAAAAAGCGGAATCAGCCATGGGTCATCGCAGGGTAAAAGGTCTGGTAGACATCATAAGGGGGCGCCCTTGAAATGGGTAGTTCACAAAGGATCGGTGGTGCCCGACCAAAGCGGTCTGTTCCACTGCGGCGGGGGCTGTATACTTGCGCTCTATTTGAGGAGCGCTCCATGGTCGAAGATGTTGAACTGAATCGCCTCTACTGGCACAGCCGCCGCGGTATGCTTGAGCTGGACGTGTTGCTGGTGCCATTCGTCAAAGAGGTTTATCCCCATCTCAATGAAGTGGACCGCGCGTGCTATGTCCGCCTGCTCGAATGCGAGGATCAGGACATGTTCGGCTGGTTCATGGAGCGTAGCGAATCTGAAGACCCTGAGTTGCAGCGCATGGTCCGGATGATTCTGGACCGTGTCCAGCCCAAGTAATCCCTTCGAATGCCGCTGGCAGGCCTCCGGGCAACTGCTGGCGGCCTATCTGCTGGCCCAGGTGTTCGCCCTGGGGGCTTTGTTCCTGTTGTCCGTCCCATCCGGGTTCTCGGCGCTTGGCGTCGTATTGTGCTTGGCCCATGGCGCCTGGGTAATCCCCCGACATGTATTGCTGACCCATCGTCGGGCCTTTTGCCGATTGCGTCGAAATGCCGCTGGCTGGCAACTCTGGAGCCGGGCCGATGGGTGGCGGGCTGTGCAGCTGCGCCCCGATAGCCTGGCGCTGCCGATGATCATCGTGCTGCGTTTTCGCTTGCAGGGTGAACGGCGAGTCCGCTCGCTGTGCGTACCCCGCGACGCGCTGGCGCCGGATGTCCATCGGCGCCTGCGGGTACGGCTGAGGTTCAGTCGGCGTAGGTGGGCGGCACCAGGATAGTGTCCAGTGCCTCGGGCAGCAGGTTCGGGTAGTCCAACGTGTAATGCAGGCCCCGGCTTTCCTTGCGCTCCATGGCCGAGCGAATCATCAGTTCGGCCACCTGGGCCAGGTTGCGCAGCTCGATCAGGTCACGGCTGACTTTGTAGTTGCTGTAGAACTCGTCGATTTCATCCAGCAGCAAGCGCACCCGATGCTGCGCCCGTTGCAGGCGCTTGTTGGTGCGCACGATGCCCACGTAGTCCCACATGAATCGCCGCAGTTCGTCCCAGTTGTGGGCGATGATCACGTCTTCGTCCGAATCGGTGACCTGGCTGGCGTCCCACGAGGGCAGGGCGGCTGGAACGGCAATCTGCGGCAATTGCGCCAGGATGTCTGACGCCGCCGAGCGGGCGTAGACGAAGCACTCCAGCAGCGAGTTGCTGGCCATGCGGTTGGCACCATGCAGGCCGGTGAAGCTGGTTTCGCCAATGGCATACAGGCCCGGCACGTCGGTGCGGCCCTGTTGGTCGACCATCACGCCACCGCAGGTGTAATGCGCCGCCGGTACCACCGGGATCGGCTGCTTGGTGATGTCGATGGAAAACTCCAGGCAGCGTTCGTACACCGTCGGGAAGTGGCTCTTGATGAACGCTTCGGGCTTGTGGCTGATGTCCAGGTAAACGCAATCGATACCCAGACGCTTCATTTCGTGGTCGATGGCCCGGGCGACGATATCCCGTGGTGCCAGTTCGGCGCGCGGATCGAAGCGCTGCATGAAGCGTTCGCCGTTGGGCAGCTTCAAATGGGCCCCTTCGCCTCGCAGGGCTTCGGTCACCAAAAAGCTCTTGGCCTGCGGGTGATAAAGGCACGTGGGATGGAACTGGTTGAACTCCAGGTTCGCCACCCGGCAACCCGAACGCCAGGCCATGGCAATGCCATCGCCGCAGGCGCCGTCGGGGTTGCTGGTATAAAGGTAGACTTTCGCTGCGCCACCGGATGCCAGGATGACGAAGCGCGCGCCGTAGGTGTCGACTTCACCGGTGCCGCGATTGAGCACGTAGGCACCGAGGCAGCGATCACCGTCCAGGCCCAGGCGTTTTTCGGTGATCAGGTCGACCGCGACGCGCTGCTCCAGCAACTCGATGTTCGGCCGCAGTCGCGCCTGGGCGAGCAGGGTCTTGAAGATCGCCGCACCGGTGGCGTCGGCCGCATGGATGATGCGCCGATGGCTGTGACCGCCTTCGCGCGTCAGGTGGAACTCGAAACCGCCGTCTTCGGTGCCCGATTGTTCATCCCGGGTAAACGGCACACCCTGGTCGATCAGCCACTGGATGGCTTCCCTGCTGTGTTCCACGGTGAAACGCACCGCTTGTGGATTGCAAAGGCCGCCGCCGGCGTTGAGGGTGTCGTCGACGTGGGATTCAATGGTGTCGGTATCGTCCAGCACGGCTGCGACACCGCCCTGGGCCCAGAAGGTCGAGCCATTGGCCAGGTCGCCCTTGCTCAGTACTGCAATGCGTAAATGCGCAGGCAAGGTCAGTGCAAGGCTCAATCCGGCGGCTCCGCTGCCGATTACCAGAACATCGTGTTGAAACTGTTGGCTCATTCGAATGGTTTCCGCTCAAGGCGACCCGGGTCGGGGTTGGCGCAAGACACCGGTTCAACGGGTCAGGCAGCCACGCAGCCCACTAGTATATAGAGGGGGGGATCGGCACAATAGCCGGGCATTCATGGCAATGTGAAACCAGCGTGACAGAAAAGCGACACGCTTCGTCGGATCGTCGGTTTTGGTGCAACGTTGATAAGGCCGCCGTTTCGAGGACAGAACGCTGTTTATCTCGTCACGGTTGCCTGATATTCAGTGCACAGCGCTATAAATAGCGGGAACTTTTGCCGAGCGTCTACGTTCAATAGACGGTTGTCTGCAAAAGGGAGCAGCGTCGGGTTGGTGCAAGATTTCGATTGGAGTCTCTGCCGTCAGGCCCGGCGACAGATTATTCGCGCAGCCGGGGGATCTCCTGCTGCGTTTTTCGTGCGTGCCGAGATCAGAGCGCGCCGGAAACTTGCTTGGAAGGGGGAGAACTTTTGCGAAAAGCCCGAGTCTATGTTTGCAAGCCCGGTCAATTAGTAATGCAAGCCTCCTTCGAGCTTATCGAGGAGTGTTCATGCTAACCCAGGAAGAGGATCAGCAGCTGGTCGAGCGCGTCCAACGCGGCGACAAGCGAGCTTTCGATCTGCTAGTGCTTAAATACCAGCACAAAATTCTCGGGTTGATCGTGCGTTTCGTGCACGACACCCATGAAGCGCAGGATGTCGCTCAGGAAGCCTTCATCAAGGCCTACCGCGCACTTGGTAATTTTCGCGGGGACAGCGCGTTTTACACGTGGCTTTACCGCATCGCCATCAACACGGCGAAAAACTATCTGGTTTCACGCGGCCGTCGGCCGCCGGATAGCGATGTAAGTTCTGAAGATGCCGAGTTCTATGATGGCGATCATGGTCTCAAGGACCTCGAGTCACCGGAACGTGCATTGCTGCGGGATGAAATTGAAGGCACTGTCCATCGAACCATCCAGCAACTGCCCGAAGATTTGCGTACGGCTTTAACTTTACGCGAGTTCGACGGTCTGAGTTACGAAGACATTGCGAGCGTCATGCAATGTCCTGTAGGCACCGTGCGCTCCCGGATTTTCCGCGCCCGGGAGGCCATTGATAAAGCCCTGCAACCTTTGTTGCAGGAAAACTAGAGACAGCGGCGACAGCCAAGAGAGGAACGCCATGAGTCGTGAAGCCCTGCAGGAATCGCTGTCCGCAGTGATGGATAACGAAGCGGACGAACTGGAATTGCGTCGGGTATTGAATGCCTTCGACGATGTTGAAACTCGTGAGACCTGGGCTCGTTACCAGATCGCCCGGGCTGTGATGCACAAGGACTTGTTGCTTCCACGCCTGGACATCGCTGCGGCCGTTTCCGCTGCATTGGCTGACGAAGCCGTACCGGCAAAAGCTTCTCGCGGACCATGGCGCAGCCTGGGTCGCCTGGCAGTAGCCGCGTCGGTCACCGTGGCCGTACTGGCCGGTGTGCGCCTGTACAACCAGGATGAGATTGCCGGCGTGCAGATGGCGCAGCAGTCCAACCAGCCAGGCTTGGCGGCTCCACAGGTCCAGGGCCCGGCGGTACTGGCCGGTTACAGTGAAAGCTCGGAAACCGCAGGCCCGATGGTCAACGGTGTTCTGCAAGGCCAACCTGGCTGGCATGATCAGCGTCTGCCCAACTACCTGCGTCAGCATGCTCAGCAAGCTGCCCTGAAAGGTACTGAAAGCGCGCTGCCTTACGCCCGCGCAGCCAGCCTGGAAAACCGTTAATAAGGAAAACCATTGCGCGCCATACCTCTATTCGCGCTTCTGCTTGGTGGCTGGTGTGCGATTCCAGTCCATGCCAATGAGGCTCAGGATTGGTTGAACCGCCTGAGTCAAGCCGAGCAACAGCAGAGCTTCCAGGGCACTTTCGTTTACGAGCGCAACGGTAGTTTTTCTACCCATAACATCTGGCATCGCGTCCAGGATGGCAAAGTCCGAGAGCGGTTACTCCAGCTCGACGGCTCGGCACAGGAAGTCCTGCGCATTGATGGGCATACTCAATGCGTCAGTGGCTCCTTGATCGTGGGGCTGGGCAATACGCCTGACGGCACCTCACGTACGCTCGATCCGCAAAAACTCAAGAATTGGTATGACCTGGCCGTCATCGGCAAGTCGCGCGTGGCCGGGCGTCAAGCGGTCATTGTAGCGTTGACGCCCAAGGACCAGCATCGCTATGGCTTTGAGTTGCACCTGGACAAAGAGACCGGCCTGCCGCTCAAGTCCCTGTTGCTCAATGACAAGGGCCAGTTACTCGAACGTTTCCAGTTCACCCGCTTGAACGTTGCCGCGCCGACAGACGGTGATCTGCAAGCCAGCGCCGAATGCAAGGCTGTCGCGCAGGATCCTGGCAAGGCCGTCGCGGTGAAAAACGCCTGGCACTCGGACTGGCTTCCGCCCGGTTTCGAACTGACTGGCAGCGCTGTACGCAAGGACCCGGACACCCAGGTCCAGGTCAACAGCTTGATGTACGACGACGGCCTGGCGCGCTTCTCGGTGTTCCTGGAGCCGTTGAACGGCGCCAGCGCCACTGATACTCGTACTCAGCTAGGCCCGACGGCTGCCGTCTCCCGCAGGCTCACGACACCCCAGGGTGAAATGATGGTCACGGTGGTCGGTGAGATCCCTATAGGCACGGCGGAACGGATTGCGCTTTCCATGCGCGCCGACGTCACGGCGACTCAATAGCCTGCTGGCAGCATGGGGGGTTCGATTGCGCGAGAGGCTGATGATGCCAGGGCTTGATCGAAGTGCCGAAACTTCCTGTCAGTATTTTCATTTGCAAAAACTCAGCTTTTTTTCTATAGGTCAGAGCCGCTCGGCCCTGGCCTTGCCTGTTTCCGGAACAAAAATACCGGCGTATCTTTTTCTGGTATTCCTTGCTCCATATCGCTTAACCATGCTCGTCGTAACGGGAGCCGTATGTCGATACTACGCTTGAAAACCTATCTCTCCATTCTTGCCACCGTGCTTGTGCTCGGCCAGGCCGTTCCTGCCGTGGCGGTCGAGTTGCCCGACTTTACGCAATTGGTCGAGCAGGCTTCGCCCGCCGTAGTGAATATCAGCACGACCCAGAAGCTGCCGGAGCGCCGCGTATCGGACCAGCAAATGCCGGACCTGGAAGGCTTGCCGCCGATGCTGCGTGAGTTCTTCGAGCGCGGCATGCCGCAACAACCCCGTTCGCCCGGCGGTGGTCGCCAGCGCGAAGCGCAATCCCTGGGTTCGGGTTTCATTATTTCGCCTGATGGCTACATCCTGACCAACAACCATGTGATCGCCGATGCCGACGAAATCCTGGTGCGCCTGGCCGATCGCAGCGAACTCAAGGCCAAGCTGATCGGTACCGACCCACGTTCCGACGTGGCGCTGTTGAAAATCGAAGGCAAGGATCTGCCCGTGCTCAAGCTGGGCAAATCCCAGGACCTGAAAGCCGGCCAGTGGGTCGTGGCCATCGGTTCGCCGTTCGGCTTCGACCACACCGTGACCCAGGGTATTGTCAGCGCCATCGGTCGCAGCCTGCCGAACGAAAACTACGTGCCGTTCATCCAGACCGACGTGCCGATCAACCCGGGTAACTCCGGTGGCCCGCTGTTCAACCTCGCGGGTGAAGTCGTCGGCATCAACTCCCAGATCTATACCCGTTCGGGCGGCTTCATGGGCGTGTCCTTCGCGATTCCGATCGACGTTGCCATGGACGTGTCCAACCAACTGAAAAGCGAAGGCAAGGTCAGCCGTGGCTGGTTGGGCGTGGTCATCCAGGAAGTGAACAAGGACCTGGCCGAGTCGTTCGGCCTGGAAAAACCGGCCGGTGCGCTGGTGGCGCAGATCCAGGAAGGTGGCCCGGCTGCCAAGGGCGGCCTGCAAGTGGGTGACGTGATCCTGAGCATGAACGGCCAGCCGATCGTCATGTCTGCCGACCTGCCGCACTTGGTAGGTGCCCTCAAGGCCGGCGCCAAGGCCAATCTGGAAGTGATTCGTGAAGGCAAGCGCAAGAATGTCGAATTGACCGTCGGTGCCATTCCTGAAGAAGGCAAGGAGTTGGATTCGCTGTCCAAGTCTGGCGTCGAGCGCAGCAGCAACCGTCTGGGTGTGGCGGTAGCTGAGCTGACCGAAGAGCAGAAGCGCACCCTGGAGCTCCAGGGCGGTGTGGTGATCAAGGAGGTGCAGGATGGTCCTGCCGCCCTGATCGGTCTTCAGCCGGGCGACATCATTACGCACCTGAACAACCAAGCCATCGGCTCCGCCAAGGAGTTCACCGACATCGCCAAGGCGTTGCCGAAGAACCGTTCGGTCTCGATGCGGGTCCTGCGCCAGGGGCGTGCGAGCTTCATCACCTTCAAACTGGCCGAATGATCGGTTAGCCGCTGAAAAAAAACGCCTCGAAAGAGGCGTTTTTTTTTTGCCTGGCGAATGCTCAGCCCATCATGTCCTTGACCATGCGTTCCTGCTCCATGAGTTCCCGCTGCCGGGCATCGATGCGTGACGACAGGGGGAAATTGGTGCCGGCGCGCCGCTTGGCGAAGTCCAACTGCTGAATGGCCTGACGGTAGTCGCCCACCAGTGCGAAGTACTCGGCACGAGCTTGGTGCAGGCCGATGATATTGCCCGACAGCCCGCGGGTCTCGGCCACCATGTACCAGACGTCCGGATCGTCCGGGCGGGCCTTGAGCAGGTGCTCCAGGGCCTTCTCGGCATCGGCGGGGCGGTTCTGCTTGAGCAGCAGGTCGACGCGTACCTGGTTGAGCGGATAGTTGCCTGGGTATTGGCTCAGCATCCGGTCGACGCGCGATTGAGCGTCGGCCAGTTTGTTGCTGGTGATGTCCAAGTCCACCTGGGCGAGGTTGTAGATGATCTCGTTAGGCGATTTGGCCAGCAACGGCTTGAGGTTCTCTCGTGCTTCATTCAGCTGGCCGCCCTTGATTTGCGCGATCGCCAGGCCATAGCGCGCCACGTCGTTCTTCGGGTTCTCATCCAGCTGTGCCCGGAAGCGCTTGGCGCCCAGGCCCGGGGTTTCTTCATAGATCAACTGGACCCGTGCGCGAATCAGTTGATAGCGCACACTGTCCTCGATACCGCCCGGCTTGGCCTGTTCGGCGCGGTTGCGGGTGTCGGCAATCCGGGATTCGGTCACCGGGTGAGTCAGCAGGAATTCCGGGGGCTTGGCGTCGAACCGGTATTGGCGCATCAGGCGCTCGAACATGGTCGGCATGGACCGCGGGTCGTAGCCGGCCTTTTCCAGGTTCTGGATGCCGATGCGGTCGGCTTCCTGTTCGTTCTGGCGCGAGAAGCGCCGTTGTTCCTGGATGGCTGCGGCCTGGGTCCCGGCGATGGCCGCGATCCCTGCATCACCGCCACCGGCGGCGGCAATCACGATGCCGGCCAGCAGCGCGGCCATCATTGGCACTTGCATGCGCTGCTGGGCTTCGACGCCGCGAGCGAAGTGGCGTTGTGACAAGTGCGCCAGTTCGTGGGCCATGACCGAGGCGTATTCGCCTTCGGTCTGTGCGTTGAGGAACAGGCCGCCGTTGACCCCGACGATTCCACCAGGTGCGGCGAAGGCGTTGAGTTGCGGGCTGTTGATCAGGATGAATTCCAGGCGCCGGTCGTTGACCTGGCTGGTTTCCACCAGTTTATAGACGCTGGATTCGACGTAGTCCTTGAGCTGTGGATCGTTGAGCTGTGAAACCTGGCTGCGCAGCAGGGCCAGCCAGGCGCGGCCCAGTTGGTGCTCCTGTTCTGGCGAGACGATGGCAGAACTGGCATCGCCAAGTGACGGCAGGTCGTCGGCGAAGCCCGGTGAGGCAAGCAGGCAAGCGAGCGTCAGCAGGGTGGGGCGCAGAAATGTCATGCACGAAGCCTTAGTCGACAAAGACCTTACTGTAGCCGGACACCGGGCCCGGGACCAGATATTCTAGGCCGCTCAACGATCTGCCGCGGAGTGAACCCATGACTGAAGCTGTAGCCCACGATGCCGAACTGGACGCCAGCGGCTTGAACTGTCCGTTGCCGTTGCTCAAGGCCAAGCTGGAACTCAATCGCCTGGCCAGCGGCAGTGTGCTCAAGGTGATCGCCACGGATGCGGGCTCTCAGCGTGATTTCCGCACCTTCGCCCGATTGGCCGGTCATACGCTGCTACATGAAGAAGACGATCACGGCGTCTACCGTTACTGGCTGAAGAAGGCTTGAAAAAACCGACAGCGTCTCTTAAGGATTTTTAATGTTCAAAGTGTTACGCGACTGGATCCAGCGCTACTTCTCCGATGAAGAAGCTGTGGTCCTGGCAGTGCTGCTATTCCTGGCCTTTACCGCCGTGCTCACTCTGGGCGGCATGCTGGCGCCGGTGCTGGCGGGGATGGTGCTGGCGTACCTGATGCAAGGGTTGGTGACGACGCTGGAGCGTCTACGGTTACCCGGCACTGTGGCAGTCGGGCTGGTGTTCGCCCTGTTCATGGGGGTGCTGGTGGTGTTTATCGTGGTGATCGTGCCGCTGCTCTGGCACCAGTTGGTGACCTTGTTCAATGAATTGCCAGGGATGCTCGCCAAATGGCAATCCCTGTTGTTGCTGCTGCCGGAGCGCTATCCGCACCTGGTCTCCGATGAACAAGTGTTGCAGACCATCGAAGTGGTGCGCGGCCAGATTGGCAAGTTCGGCCAGTGGGCGCTGACGTTTTCGCTGTCCAGCCTGCCGCTTTTGGTCAACATCATGATCTACCTGGTGTTGGTGCCGATCCTGGTGTTTTTCTTCCTCAAGGACCGGGAAATGATCGGGCGTTGGGTCCGTGGCTACCTGCCTCGTGAGCGGGCGCTGATTACCCGGGTGGCCCAAGAGATGAACCGACAGATCGCCAACTATATCCGCGGGAAAGTCATCGAAATTTTCATTTGCGGCGGCGTGACCTACATCGGCTTCGTCGCCCTGGGGCTCAATTACGCAGCCCTGCTGGCGCTGCTGGTGGGCATGTCGGTGGTGGTGCCTTATGTCGGCGCCGTGGTGGTGACCGTGCCGGTGGCCTTGATTGCGCTGTTCCAGTGGGGTTGGAGCGATCAGTTCATCTACCTGATGGCGGTCTACGGGATTATCCAGACGCTGGACGGCAATGTGCTGGTCCCGCTGCTGTTCTCCGAGGCGGTGAACCTGCATCCGGTGGCGATTATCTGTGCGGTGCTGCTGTTTGGTGGGCTGTGGGGGTTCTGGGGTGTGTTCTTTGCGATTCCCCTGGCGACGCTGTTCAAGGCGGTGCTGGATGCGTGGCCGAGCAAGGAGTCGGTGGTGGCGCCGTTGCTATAGCGGTCAATCTGGTTGAGTCGATGAGGCTGATGCCCCCTTCGCGAGCAAGCCCGCTCCCACAGGGGGATTTGCGGTGTTCCATAGACTCTGTGGGAGCGAGCCTGCTCGCGAAGGGGCCAGTACTGACAATGAAAAACTTCAGCCCTTGTTGAGGGCTTGAGCCGCCGCCAACACCGCATCCACATGCCCCGGCACCTTCACGCCACGCCATTCCTGGCGCAGCACGCCGTCCTTGTCGATCAGGAATGTGCTGCGATCAACGCCCAGGTATTCCTTGCCATAGAGCTTTTTCAGCTTGATCACGTCGAACAGCTGGCAGACGGTCTCGTCCTTGTCACTGATCAGCTCGAACGGGAACTCCTGCTTGCACTTGAAGTTCTCGTGGGACTTGAGGCTGTCCCGGGAGATGCCGAACACTTCGGTGTTGGCAGCCTGGAACTGCGCATACTGATCCCGAAAGCCCTGGCCTTCGGTGGTGCAACCGGGGGTGCTGTCCTTGGGGTAGAAGTAAATCACCACCTGTTTGCCTTTGAGGGCGGCGAGGCTGACGGTCTGCCCGCTGGTGGCGGGTGCCTGGAAATCGGTAACCGGTTGGTCGACGGCAACGGCCATGAACGCTTCCTTACATTGGGTTTTGTGGGCGCCACGGTTCGATCAGGGCATCCAGGTTCATCGCATCGGCGAAATCCAGGAACTGATCGCGCAGCCAACTGATCTGGGTGCCGGCCGGCAGGGTCACGGTGAACGTGGCATTGAGCATGGTGCCGCCGGTCTGTGGCGCCTGGTAGGTGTCACAGGTCAGGTTTTCCAGCTCGACGTGATGGTCCATGAAGAACTGGCACAGCTCGTTGATGATGTCCGGACGGTAGGCCGAACTCACGTAGGCCACGTAGGGCAGGGCCTGGGGACGGTTTTCCAGCGCGGCGCTACGCACCACGTTGACGGTGAAGGCATGCTTCTTGGCCAGCACCGGCAGGCTGCCTTCCAGGCGAGCCAGGGCGTCCCAGCTGCCGGAGATCTCGAGCACGAGGGCACTGCATTCGCCATGACGGGTCAGGCGTGAGGTCACGACGGCGCAGCGATTTTCATGGCTGGCGCGGCACAGGACGTTAGTCAGCTCCATGGGGTTGGCGCCAAGGGCACTGATAACAAGGAATTGTTCGCGGACTGTGGGGGTGGACATGCAGCATTCCTAAAGCGATGAGCGGTCGATACCTTTGCCGCTCGACACGGCGCCAGGCCCGAATAAACGAACGGCTCAAGCCTTGTGTCCGGGGTTGCGCTGCATTTCGCGATAGCGCAAATGCACCAGGACAAACCCGGGATCGGGGCTTGCGGCGACGAAAACGGAGGCTGGAAACCGGCGTATGAGCTTATCGGTACCGATCAAAGCCTGAAGGGTAGCGAAAACCATCGCCTAGGGGAATGGTAGTTCGCTTGTACAAGCATCTTGGCGCCAGTACCATTACCGCTCTCTTTTTCCGGCAGGAGCGGTTTCATGATTGCGGGCAGTATGGTGGCACTGGTCACACCCATGGATGCACAAGGGCATCTTGACTGGGCCAGCCTCAGCAAACTCGTGGACTTCCACCTTGAGAACGGCACCCATGCCATTGTCGCCGTCGGTACTACCGGCGAGTCGGCAACCCTCGACGTCAATGAGCACATCGAAGTCATCCGTGCCGTGGTCAAGCAGGTCAACGGTCGCATTCCCGTCATCGCCGGGACCGGCGCCAACTCGACCCGCGAGGCCGTCGAGTTGACCCGCAACGCCAAGGAAGCCGGCGCCGACGCCTGCCTGCTGGTCGTTCCGTACTACAATAAGCCAACCCAGGAAGGCTTGTATCAGCACTTCAAGTACATTGCCGAAGCTGTCGACATCCCGCAGATCCTCTATAACGTTCCCGGCCGCACCTCCTGCGACATGCAGGCCGAGACCGTGATCCGCCTGTCCACCGTCCCGAACATCATCGGCATCAAGGAAGCCACCGGCGACATGAAGCGCGCCAAGGCTATCGTCGATGGTGTGAGCAAGGACTTCATCGTGTTGTCCGGCGATGATCCGACCGCGGTCGAGCTGATCCTGCTGGGTGGCAAGGGCAACATCTCCGTCACTGCCAACGTTGCCCCGCGCGAAATGGCCGACCTGTGCGAGGCCGCGCTCAAGGGCGACGCCGAGACTGCACGGGCAATCAACGAAAAACTGATGCCGTTGCACAAGGATCTGTTCGTCGAGGCCAACCCGATTCCGGTGAAGTGGGCCTTGGTTGAAATGGGCCTGATGCACGAAGGCATCCGCCTGCCACTGACCTGGCTGAGCACCCCCTGTCACGAACCGCTGCGGCAGGCCATGCGCCAGTCCGGCGTCCTGGTTTAATTGAGGAAGTACAACGCATGAAGCGAATGGCCGGACTTTCCGCACTTGCCTTGATTATCTCCAGCACCAGCGGCTGTGGATGGGTCTGGGGGCCGGAAGGTTACTTCCGCGACCGTGGTAGCGATTACCTGCAGGCGCAACAGACTGCACCGATGCAACTGCCGCAAGACGTCAACGTTGCCAAGCGCCTCGATCCGCTGCTGCCGATCCCGCGCAACGTAGCTGACGACAGCGTCAAGGGCGAATACATCGTCCCACGTCCACAGCCGCTGTCGGCCGTGGCCGATGCCAGCGATTACACCCTGCAGAAGAGTGGCGACTCCCGCTGGGTCATGGGCCAGCACCCACCGGCCGAAGTCTGGCCTGTGGCGATCCAGTTCTTCCAGGACAACGGTTTCCGCCTTGACGAGCAGCGCCCGCAAACCGGCGAGTTCACCACCACCTGGCAGCGCTCCGATGAACTGTCTGCCGCCATGGCCAAGCGCATGAGCGCCGCCGGTGTCGCGGCCGACAGCGAAACCCGCGTGCGGGTACGCATCGAGCCGGGCGTGCAGCGCAACACCAGTGAAGTTTATGTGGTCAGCGCTGAGCGGCCTGCCGGCAGCACCGCCGATGTGGCCTTCACCAACCGTTCGGTCAATACCGGCCTCGACGCTGCGCTGGTGGACGACATGCTCGCCAGCATGAGTCGTAACGCGGAGCAGGGCGGTTCGGTCTCGATGCTGGCGTCCAAGGAGTTCGATGCGCCGAGTCGCGTCAGCCTGAACGAAGACGGCAGCGGCAATCCGGTGCTCAACGTCGGCTCCGACCTGGACCGTGCCTGGTCGAGCGTTGGTCGTGCGCTGGAGCAGGGCGAGTGGCGCGTTGAAGACATCAACCGCAGTCTGGGCCTGTACTACATCAACCTGGCTGAAAAGGCCGAGAGGAAAGACGAGAAACCCGGCTTCTTCAGTGGCCTGTTCGGCAGCAAGCCGAACAAGGAAGAAATCGAAGCCCGTGCCGAGCGTTACCAGGTTCGCCTGAGCAAGGTCGGCGACAACGTCCAGGTCACCGTCGAGAAAAACATCAACACCGTGGCGCCGGCCGATGTGGCCCGCAAGGTGTTGGGCGTGATTCAGGACAACCTGGGCTGATCCGATGCGTTTTGCCGTTCTCGGCAGCGGTAGCCAGGGGAACGGCACGCTGGTAGCCAGCGCCGGCACGTACGTGTTGGTCGATTGTGGTTTCTCCCTGCGGGAAACCGAGAAGCGCCTGTTGCGCCTGGGTGTGCACCCGGCGCAGCTGAGCGCGATACTCGTGACCCACGAACATGCCGACCACGTGCATGGCGTGGGTTTGCTGTCTCGGCGCTACAATCTGCCGGTGTACCTGAGTCGTGGGACGCTGGGAGGCCTGCGCAAGCCCATCGAACCGGCCGGGTTCGTGGTCGGTGGCGAGCAACTGCGCATCGGTTGCCTGGATATCAGCGTGGTCAGCGTGGCGCACGATGCCCGGGAACCGACGCAATATGTGTTCAGTGACGGCGAGCGGCGTTTTGGACTGCTGACCGACCTGGGGTCGTATTGCGACAAGGTGATGGACAGTTACCGGGACCTCGATGCGTTGATGATCGAGTCCAACCACTGCCGCGACATGTTGGCGCGTGGTCACTACCCCTACTTCCTCAAGCAGCGGGTAGGCGGGGAGCACGGACATTTGAACAACCACCAGGCGGCGTTCCTGGTGGCCGAGTTGGGCTGGCAAGGCCTGCAACACCTGGTCCTGGCCCATCTGAGCAGCAAGAACAACCTGCCGCAGCTGGCCCGGCAATGTTTTGTCGACACCCTCGGGTGCGACCCGAACTGGCTGCAACTGGCCGATCAAGATTCAGGGCTCGACTGGCGACATATCGCCTAGCCCACTACTTAGCAAGCGGAGCCCATCATGGAAAAACGTGAAGAACTCTACCGCGGCAAAGCCAAGTCGGTTTACAAGACCGACGACGCTGACCGCTTGATCCTGCTGTTTCGCAACGACACCTCGGCGTTCGACGGCAAGCGCATCGAACAGCTGGACCGCAAGGGCATGGTGAACAACAAGTTCAACGCCTTCATCATGCAGAAACTCGAAGCCGCCGGCGTGCCGACCCAGTTCGACAAGCTGCTGGGCGACAACGAATGCCTAGTCAAGAAGCTGGACATGATCCCGGTCGAATGCGTCGTGCGTAACTACGCCGCCGGCAGCCTGGTCAAGCGCCTGGGCGTGGAAGAGGGCATGAGGCTCAACCCTTACACCTTCGAGCTGTTCCTGAAGGACGACGCCAAGGGCGACCCGTTCATCAACGAATCCCACGTCGTGGCATTCGGTTGGGGCACCGCCGAGCAACTGGTCCGCATGAAGGAGTTGTCCCTCAAGGTCAACGACGTGCTGAGTAAGTTGTTCGACGACGCCGGCCTGCTGCTGGTGGACTTCAAGCTTGAATTCGGCGTGTTCAGCGACGGATCCATCGTCCTGGGTGACGAGTTCAGCCCTGACGGCTGCCGCCTCTGGGACAAGGACACCAAGAAGAAGATGGACAAGGACCGCTTCCGCCAAGGCCTCGGTGACGTCATCGAAGCCTACGAAGAAGTCGCCCAGCGTCTGGGTGTGCCGCTGTAATCGACGCAAGCATCTGATAGCACGGAAAAAATTTCGCTCGGGGGTTCGCTTCCGGCGAATGTGCTGGTATGATGCGCGCCACTGGAGAGATGCCGGAGTGGCCGAACGGGACGGATTCGAAATCCGTTGTACTGGCGACAGTACCTAGGGTTCAAATCCCTATCTCTCCGCCATACATAGAAAAACCCCGTAATTCAATGAGTTACGGGGTTTTTTCGTTTCTGGTTCTACTACTCCTTTCTACTACTATCGTGCCTGTGATCTGCTTTCCTGTAGGTCTCTAGCTGATGTTGCCTGCTGTATATCTGATCACGTTGATTGCTATGAGCCATTACTGGGCTAGGCTGAGTCGTGCTGCCTGCTCTCTGGGTTTTGAGACAAGGGCCCCAAACGGAGAAGCGGGTTCATTCGGCAATCAACGGAAGGAAATTCCATGCCTATTTATTATGTCAACAACCAGCCGCAACCGAGGGGCGACCATGAGGTTCACAAAGCAGGGTGCATTTGGATGCCAAGCGATAAGACATCTCTTGGGGAGCATGTTGGCTGTTCTACGGCAGTCGCATCAGCAAAGAAAATTTATCCCACGGCTGATGGTTGCAAGACCTGTGCTGATGCGTGCCACACCCGCTAGTTAATGTTTACGAGGGGACGGTAGCCCGTCCCTTTTGAAAAGGCTCCCTGCCTTCCAAAACACAGACAAGCTGAGCGAGATATACCGGGCTAGCTCTGGTGAGGAAAATATTAACCCCCCTGAGACATAGCTAACGTAGTGTTCAACCTTGTTTGGCGGGCTCCAAGGACAAATATCTCTCTGATGGTCTAGGCTCGACCACTACCCATCAGGAGATTGCCACATGGACACGGATGAAAAGGCTACGTGCTATTACCGGTATGAAATCGAGGGTAACGAGAAAGCGGGGCAAACCGAGTTATCAAAAAAGCTCAAGCATCCAGCCAAAGTGGACCTTTTGATAGAGATGCTGAGAGGCACCATCAGGCAGGATGAACCAAAGTATTTTATAAAAACACCCGAGGAGCACGGAACAACGCGCACGGGATACCTCGTAGGGCCTGCCAAGATCGTATTTGGTTGGGATAAAGAATTCGAGCGAGGGTTTGAGTCGGGAGCAACTGACAGATTCGATTTTTACGTAAAGGACATGCCTCTCAAATCTTGATGTCCTTAGCGTGCAGGGCTGGTCAAGAAAGCCCTGCACGCAGGGCTCACATACGAAGCGTCAGCATTACATCCTCTTTGGCATTCCGTGTTCTTCCATAAACTCAGAGAATTGCGTCCAGGTGAGATTGTATTTATTTACATGATTGCCTGATGGAAGCCATTCGATGTTGCCTTGGCTTATGAGAATAGTGCCGAGCTTGCCACCATCCTTTTTCACTTCAACTTCTACGTCCTGACGCTGCACCAGCATAGATTGAAGATTGATTTTTACTTCGTGAGCCATGGCGCCTTCCCTTGCATGCTTGTGACGTTTCGGTGGTAGCAAGCTTAGAAGAGGGTTCAGTATTCGCAAATCTTGGCGCTAGGGCACAGCGGTTAAGACCAGATTATAAATGAGAACCGATCCTATCGGCAGAATACCAAATATCCGAGCTTTGGGGTGGCTCACTAGCTACTCCTGACTCAGAGACGGAAGAGGCACTAGAACGCCTCAGGTAGCCTGAAACCGCCTAGAAAAGACGTTTCTTAAGAGAGTCCTACCTTATGCTTCTACCTTCACCATGTGGCCCTTGCCAGCCATCGGTTTACCGTTGAGGTTGGTGTGGGGGATGGATTCGGTGACAATACCACCGTGGTCGGTGGTATCTCCGAGTCGAATTATTGGCATCATTTCATAACACTCTCTCTGGCTGCTTGGTGAAGACAGCTGTCTCGCTCTGCTGGAGGAAAGGTGGAGATGGGCGGTTTATTCATACTGCCTCGTCTTGTTTTATGGATTGAAAAATTGTGGTGGTTACTGGCGATTAAGCTAATGATATGTGTGGGCGCTGGCGATAGAAAATGACCAATTTAAGTGGTAAGTGTTTTGAGCCACTTAGATATTTCATTTTTAATTGATGTGAGGTTTTTTTGAGCTGAAATGATGGATGTTTCATGCCCTAGTTCTGACTCTTTAGTGGTGGAAGTGGTTTTTCTGAGGTTTTCATCCAAAACTATTTTTAATATGCTCCCTGTTTTTTGATGTTTTACCGAAAATATGGGATTTGCGTCCATAAAGGGGGTTCCGTTGGAAAAAGTAGTTTTATAGAAAGGAGTAATAAAACTCTCAAGATCTATGTTGTGTGAAATTACAAGCTCGATAAAAAGCTCTTTGATGTGGTTTTCAAGTTTTTTGTATGTGCTTGGGGTGGATAGGTAATCGTTGAACATATTATTTATCCGTAAATGCTGTTCCAGAGGTAACTTCTATATCCACACGTTCGTGTGCGGTATCTCTCACCATAAATGTCTTGCTCACGGGGGCGCTAACACCACCACAGGCGCAAGCATTATCAATAAAGCGTTCGGCTTTGCCGAAGGCTTCTTCCCTAGCTCTCAAATCTTGACGGCCTAGTTTTCCCTTGAGTTCATCTAGTTTTAATTTTGCATCAGCAGCGGTAAGTGGTGAGTCTTGGTTCCAACTTACCGACTGTTCAAGTTTTGTCCCTTGAGCTTGGATTCTTCCTCTGTTGGCTGCCAGCCCGAGCGGGTCAATCCACCCAACTGGATTCGGCCCATACGCATAGACATTAAGTCCACCCGCAAACCCAATCGGGTCCTTGCCAATAAACCGCCCGACCTGTGGATCATAGTACCGATAGCGGTTGTAGTGCAGCCCGGTTTCCACATCGAAGTACTGCCCTTGAAAGCGCAACGAATTGCGGATGTCC